>JBLKOP010000005.1:0-75737 GCA_047602905.1 Candidatus Woesearchaeota archaeon
CTTGAGTGCGAGGTTGTTGCTAGTAGTTCTTGTTCTTCTGGTTGGACTAAGTACTTAGGCCTTGAGAATTATACTGGCGGATATGATAATGCTCATGCACAGACGCATGATTATGGTGGGGATACGTACGCGAATAGTTTGTGTTGTCGAGTGACTTCGTATGGAAGTTTAGGGTATAGTTGTGATGATGGGGATGTAGTTGTTTCTTTGTCTTCAACAGATGATGCTCATGTCCAAGACAGTACTCAGAGCGGGTATGGAACTTCTGTTTGTCTCAGTCATTCTGTTGAGCCAGTAACGTGTACTCCTCGAGAAGGCGCTTGTGAAGTTAGTGAGGAGTGTGTTGTTAGTGTTTCTTCCTCTGATAACGCTCACGCAGCTAGCTGCGGGTTTTATTCACGCAGTATTTGCTGTGAGCTTGATGCTGATCCTAGTAAATCGTTTATTACTGTTTGGAAGACTGATAACGCTGGTCCTAGTGGTGATGAGCAGATTATGCTTCCTTTGGAGTCTTCTGGTGAGTATGATTTTGTTGTTATTGGTGAGAATGTTACTAACAGCCCTGTACACGTTACTGATTATACGAATAATGTGATTAATTTTTCTAGTGCTGGTGTTCATGAGATTGAGATTGTAGGGACTCTTGAAGGGTGGCGATTTAATAATGGTGGTGATAGGCAGAAGCTTCTTGAGATAAAACAATGGGGTAATGTGAAATTAGGAAATAATAATGGGTATTTTTACGGAGCAAGTAACTTAATTATTACTGCTAGTGACGCACCAGACCTTACAGGAACAACAACTATGCAAAGCGCCTTTGAAGATACAGATTTATCAGTTGCAAACAATATTAATAATTGGGATGTTTCAGGAATTACAGATATGAGAAATCTATTTCGTTTTTCTTCCTTTAATAGTAATATTAGCTCTTGGGATGTTTCTAATGTTAACCTTATGGGATCTCTGTTTCAAGAAACTCCCTTTGATCAGAACATTGGCTCTTGGAATACTTCATCTGTTACTAATATGGGTACTTTGTTTCGTGATACTCCTTTTGATCAGGATATTTCTTCTTGGGATGTTTCTAATGTTACTAGTATGCTTGGAATGTTCCAATCTGCTTCTTCTTTTGATCAGGATATTTCTTCTTGGAATACCAGTAAGGTAGTTAGTATGCACCTTATGTTCTTTGGTGCTTCTTCTTTTGATCAGGATATCTCTTCTTGGGATGTTAGTGGAGTTACTAATATGCATTCTATGTTTTCTGGTGCTTCTTCTTTTGATCAGGATATTTCTTCTTGGAATACTAGTAAAGTGACTCGCATGGACAATATGTTTAATAATGCAGGTAGTTTTAATCAGAATATTTCTTCCTGGGACGTTTCTTCTGTTGAGAATATGTATCGGATGTTTCGTTCTGCTTCTTCTTTTGATCAGGATTTGGGTTCTTGGAATATTTCCTCTGTAACTGATGGTTCTAATAATGGTTTGCGTGACATGTTTTTGTCTCATTCTCTTTCTTTGTCTAATTATGATTCTTTATTGTCTGGTTGGTCTGGTCTTGATACGTTGCAGTCGGATATGATTTTTCATGGAGGGACTAGTCAGTACTCGTTAGCTGGTGTTGCGGGTCGTGAGACGCTTACTGATACGTACAGCTGGACAATAACTGATGGTGGTTTGTTTATTGAAGCACCAACACTTCTTCTCCCAGCGAATAATAACAACTCTGTTCAGGAGCGTCGTCCGGAGTTTAGTTGGAGTGTTCCTGAGTTTACTAGTGGCGCGTATAATGAACTCAACATATCAGCTCATGAAGACTGTGCTTTCTTACCGGTAATTAACGCTTCTTCTGCTACTTCTTTTGTTCCTGATTCTGATTTGTGTGTTGACCGCGTGTATGAGTGGTCTGTTCGTACGTGTTATGGAAGTACGTGTAGTGATTGGTCTGCTCCTTTTACGTTTACTATTTCTAGTAGTGTTGGTATCGCGTTTGTTGTTTCTGAGACGGATTTTGGTGAGTTAGGTGTTTCTTTTGTTGGTGAAGAAGTTGTTCGTGACACGCTCTCTAACGACCCTGCTCCTTTGCGCGTAAACAACACGGGTAATGTTGTTATTAATGTGAGTGTTGAGGCTCTTTCTGATTTGTGGTCGTTACAACCGCTAAACACGCAGTATTTCCAGTTTGCTGATGAGAATAGTTCTTCCTGGACTGATTTCACAAGCGAGTATCAACCCTTCATAAACGACCTTGGTGTTGGTTCTTTGCGCGAGTTAGAACTCCGCATAGAGGTTCCTGTTGGTGAGCCGCCAGGAAGTAAGTCAACAACTGTTCGTGCTTTAGCGGTGAGTGCTGAGTAATTTTCACTGGACATCTTACCGACGCGTTTTTAAAGTGGCTTTTTTCTATTAGTACTTGTATGGATGACTTATCGTATGTGCACGTGTTAGAGGCGGTTAATGACTTGCCGTTTTCTGTGGGAAAAAACACTCTTATTGATGTTCTTGTTGGTTCAACAAACAAAAAAATGGTTTCTAATGACGCGTACCTAGAGTGTGTTGCGTATAATAGTTTGTTTGGTGTTGATAAGGCTCGTATTGATTCCTTGATTCGTGAGCTCATAAGGGCGGGTTGTTTGCAGTACGTAAGTAGTATGCAAAACCCTCGTTGGAAGACTCTTTCTCTTACTAGCAAGGGAGTTTCTGAGCTTGCTAACCCTTCTCTTATTACTTCTTCTCCTGTAAGCACTCATTCTAGTTCTTCACCTACTAAGCACGAGTTGTTGCTTATGCAGGAGCACGAGGAGTTCTTGTCCTCATTTACTCAGCAGCAACGCCACGCAATTGTTTCTTGTGGTAAGCGCGTGTTGTGCGTTGCTGGTGCTGGGAGTGGCAAAACTACTGTTCTTACGAATCGTATTCGTTTCTTAACACAAAAGCGCGGCGTTCTTGCTAAAAACGTGCTTGCTATCACGTTTACTCGTAAAGCTCGTGAAGAGATGCAAACGCGCCTTGGTGGCGTTCACGCACAAATTGTTACGTTTAACGGTTTTTGTGAGCGGGTTTTACGCGCTCATGGCCTGAATAAACCTCTTGTTTCCTACGGCCAGAAGATTATGTTGTTTCGGGAGGCTTGTAAGCGTAAGGGTTTAGAAATCCTTGCTCTTATTCATGAGTACTACACTTCTTCTCAGCGTAATGGGAAAAGCTCTGATGAGCTTGCTAGGCGTTTGATGAGTGATGTATTTAGTATTCTTGATCACTACGCTAACGAGGATGAAACGGTTGCTTCTTCTGGTCGTAGCGTTCTTGCAAGTACGTTGCTTGCTTTAGCTAAAGAAATTATTGTTTTAATGGATGAGCGTGGAGTAATGGATTATTCTGGTCAGGTACAGGCTGTTCTTGCGTTGTTTCGGTCTCGTCCCGAGGTCGTTCCTTCTTTTGATCACGTCCTTGTTGATGAGTATCAGGACGTAAACGTCTCTCAGGTTCGCTTGTTAGAGTTGCTTGCTCCTAGTAATTTGTTTGTTGTGGGGGATCCTCGTCAAAGCATTTTTGGTTGGCGAGGTAGTCATGTTGAGTTCATTAATGATTTCGAGGGTGATTGTGTTGTTCAGTTAACAAAGAATTTTCGTAGCTGTAAAGAAGTGGTTTCTGTTATGAACAAGTGTATTTCTTCTATGAAGCTTCCTCCTCTTAAGCCTGGTTTGTCGCTTTCTGGTGCTGTTCAGGTGATGAGTTACTCAAGTGATTCTGAGGAGTTGCGGGGCGTTGCTGGTTTGCTTAAGCATGTTAATGGTTCCTCGGTGTTTGTTCTTGCTCGAACAAACAAGCAGCTTGAGGAGTTATCGGTGGTTTTAGATAGAGAGGGTGTTTCGTATAGTATTCGTCAAGAAACTTCTTCTGAGGATGTTTCTAGTGGTATTGTTCTCTCTACCGTTCATGCGATTAAGGGTTTAGAAGCGGAGACGGTTGTTGTTATTGGTTGTACTTCTCGGTATTTTCCTTGTCGCGTTTCTGATCACCCGGTTGTTGAGTTAATTACTGGTGTTTCTTTGCGTGAGGAGGAGGAGCTTCGTTTGTTGTATGTTGCTTTGTCTCGTGCACAAAAATCTCTTATCGTCACGTATAGTGGTTCGTTAACGTATTTGCTTGACGGAGTGTTTTCTTCTTCTGCTTCTCGTGATGACGAGGCGTATGCTTCTCTTAAGAAGTGGCGTAGTGAAGTTGCTGCTCAGAAGTCTCTTCCTGCGTATTGCGTGTTCTCTGATAAGACGCTTCGTGAACTCGCTACTCGTAAACCTTCTTCTCTTGCTGAGCTTGAAGCAATTCATGGTATTGGCCCTAGTAAGCGTGTTGAGTTTGGAGAAGCGGTTTTAGAAGTGCTTGGTTCTTAGAGGTCTTTTTCGTTGAAGATGTACATCACGTTTTCTGGGTTGTCGGCTGCTTCGTGAAGAACGATGTTTCCTGTGTTTTCGTTAAAGAAAAAATATGCTTTTTCGTATGGTATTTTCTTGTCTTCTATGAGTTGTTTGTATGCTCCGTTCATGAAACTTTTTGTTATTCCTATTGGCTCTCCTGTTTCTTCTATCATTGCAACGACTGTGTCTATTCCTTGCGCATTTAGTTGTTGGTATAAGTCTATGGTTGTTCCTCCTAGTGCATATACTGGGCTGAGAGGGTTTATTGGTTTTACTAAGAACGTTTCTTCTCCTACGTTAAATGTTTTTTCTTTTGGTGTTGCTTTAGTTATTGCTTCGTCAATAACTCCTGTTTCTGCGGGTATCATGAGTTGTTGGTATGATAGCATCATATAATGTGGAGTTTATAAAGATTATTATTCTGTACTGGCTACGTTTTTTTGTTTTGTAACGAAGAAAAAAACGCTTCTAGACTTTTTGATTTGCTTGCTTGTATTGTGTTGATTTCTTCTTTATGAACCCACAGGTGCTTAGTGATGTTTTCGTTTTCTTCTATTTGTGAGGTAGTTATTTCTTTGTTTGTGGTTGTGCAAAGAAAGGTGTTACAGATAACTTGCTGGTTGTTTTTGTCAGAAAACCACCAGATTCCTACGTGCTCTTTGATGTCTATACTCAGTCCTGTCTCTTCTTTTACCTCTCTAATAAGTGCTTCTTGCGGACTCTCTCCTGAACGAATTTTTCCTCCAGGAAGACTAATGTATGTTATTCCGTCATATTCTTGTAACAGAACAAGAAACTTGTCTTTGTACTTAATAAGCGCCTTTGCTGCTGCTAGTGATGGCTTCATAAAACTCTTTTCTCCTCAAGAAACTTTTTGATATGTCCATACATTTTCTGATAGCCTTCTTTGTTTGGGTGTAGCCCGTCTGCTAGCAGTGAAGAAAACTCTTCTTCTTTAGCTGCGCAAATAAATCAAGAAAACTTGTTTGCTCTTGTACACTTATTTCTTTAAGTACTTCGTTGTATTCTTGTATTCGCTGGTTACTAAACCACGTGCCCTCATATGGGTTGGTGAGTTTTTCATCAACAGGGGTTAGTCCAAGTACGACTATTTGTTCTGCATACTTTTTTGCTATACGTATAATTTCTTGAATGTTTTTTCTAAATGTTTCTGGTCTTGTCTGAGGAATGTTTTTGCTTCCAAGAAGCTTTGCATCATTGATACCGATAGTGATGATAATCGTGTATGTGTCTTCTTCTCGTAGTACTTTTGTTCGTGCTTGTGCTTCTATTTCTATTCTCTTAAGAAGTCCTGTGCTTGTCTCCCCAGGTATTGCCAAGGTGTAGACTGCGTTATACTCGTCAAGGCTCTCAAAATACTCTCTAAGACGTCCACTCCAGCCTCTTTGCGAGTTGTTTCCTCTCCCAAAGGCTATGCTGTCTCCGAAAACAAGAATTCCTTGCATATAGTGTGTATTTGTGGCTTTCTTTTTAATGATTCTCACTGGACATTTAGGCAATCATTATAAAAACAGGTTTTGTGCTTAGTGGTATTATGTCGTTATTCAAAGACGTACTGGATAAGAGTAAGAGCTTGTTTGTTGATGAGCACGCACTTAATTACGAGTTCTTACCTGGCGTTCTTCCTCACCGAGAAAGTGAGCAAGGTCATTTGGCTACGTGTATTAAGCCGTTGTTCATGGATCGTGCCGGGCGTAACTTGCTTATTCATGGTCCTCCTGGTGTGGGAAAAACGGCTGCTTGTCGTTATGTGTTGCGTGATTTGGAGGAGAATACTGATCGTATCCAAACGATTTTTGTGAGTTGCTGGAAGCATAACACGACCTTTAAGGTTCTTGCTGAGGTGTGTAACCAGATTGGTTACGCGTTTACGCATAACAAGAAAACTGATGAGCTAATGCGTATTATCACTCATAACCTCAATAAGTCACGTACAGTGTTTGTTTTTGATGAGGTAGATAAGGCTGAGGACACGGATTTCTTGTATTTCTTACTTGAAGAAATTGATCGCAAAGTAGTTTTTGCTATTACGAATTTTAAGGAGTGGCTTATTGATTTAGATGAGCGTGTGAAGAGTCGCTTGACTGCTGAGCTTCTTGAGTTTAAGGCGTACTCACAAGCAGAAGTTACTGATATTCTGAGAAAACGCTTAGCGTACGCGTTTCGTGACGGCGTTTGGAGTGATGAGCCTCTTGGCTTAGTGGCTTCTCGTACTGTAGAAGCGGGTGATGTGCGTGTTGGTTTGTACTTGCTTAAAGAGGCTGGTATGCTTGCTGAAGAGAAGTTTAAGGACGCAGTACTTGTTGAGCACGTAGAGGCTGCTATTAAGAAGCTTGACGAATTCACTATTAAGAATACGAAGGACTTGGATGCTGATGCTCAGCTTGTTCTTTCGTTGTGTCGTAAGCACGCGGGTAAAAAAATTGGAGAAATTTTTGAGCTCTACGAGTCCAGTGGCGGTAAGGGTGTGTATAAGACGTTTCAAAGAAAGGTTCGGTACTTAGCTGAGAATAAGTTCATTACTCAAGAGCGAGTAACTGGTGGAAGTTCTGGCTCGACTACGATTATTCATCCTGCTAATAAGAGCTTAACGGAGTTTTAGTGGTTCGTCTTCTTCGAGCTTCCGATGTTGCTTTGTGCGTGAAGAGTCCTTTTCTTTTGTGGGCTGATGCGTTTGTTGGTGAGGAGCATAAGGATTCCTTAACTGTTTTTCAAGAGGCGTTGTTTGAGAAAGGTCGCGTTCATGAAGAAGAAGTTCTTACGCAAAACTATCCTGGTGCTCAAGAGGTTGCTTACGCTTCTGTTGAGGATGCTTTCTTGCAGACAAAGCAGTTCATGCAAGAGGGTGTTGACGTGCTCTCTCAAGGAGTTCTTCTTTCTGAAGAGTTGGGTTTTGAGGGCCGTCCGGACGTTCTTGAGAGAGTTCCTGGAGAGTCTGTGTTTGGGGAGTATTATTATGTTGTTAAGGAGATTAAGTACGCAAAGAACCTTAAGCAGCACCATATCCTGCAAGCAGCGTTTTATAACAGATTATTAGGTGTTATTCAGGGCGTTACTCCTAAAGAATTCTTCTTAGTTAATAACGAGCATGAAGAGTTTTCTTTTCTTTACGCGGACTATGAGGCTTTGCTTGATGAGATGGTTGTTCTTGCAAGAAGTGTTCTTTGTGAAGACTTCGTTCCTCTTCCTGTTTTTGGCGAGGATTGGCCGTGGACTTCTTACTCGCAAGAACTTGCAAGAGAAAACAATGATTTATCGTTGCTGTATCGCTTAGGGCGAACGGTTCGTGACGCGCTAAACAAGCAAGGTATATTTACTCTTCAAGACTTTGTTGCTGCTGATAAACAAACTGTTCTTAGCATAAAAGGAGTTGGTGCTTCCTCATACAAGAAGTGGTTACTGCAAGCACAAGCATACCTAGAAGACCGAGTAGTTGTTGCAAAAAAACCTACTCTTCCTGCTTCTGAGAACGTGTTCTTTTTTGATATCGAGGGTGATACGGAGATTGGTGTTGATTACTTATACGGGCTTCTTGGTGAAGAGGGTTTTGTGTATTTTTTCGCAGACACTCCTGAAGATGAGGAGGCTATGTGGAGGAGTTTTTGTTTGTTTATGAGTAATCAACCTGAAGACGTTGTTTTGTATCATTACACGAGTTATGAAAAAACGAGTGTTAAGCGTTTATACAAGAAATACGGTTGTGATGAGGGTGTGTACAAAAAAGTTGTTTCTTCTCTTACTGACGTATTTCCTATCGTTACTTCTTGCGTGTTTCTTCCTATTCCTGCGTACAGTATTAAGCCGTTAGCGAATTACTTAGGGTTTTCTTGGCGCGCAAGTGATGCTGGTGGAGCAAATAGTATTCAGTGGTATCAACAATACTTGTTAGGGGATTCTTCTATGAAGAACAAGATTTTGTTGTATAACGAGGATGACGTACAAGCAACAAAAGTAGTTACTCACTGGTTACAAACACTTAAAAGGTAGCTTTTTTTCTTGATTTTTTGTGGATAAACAATTAGAAGATTCTGTGGAAGAGTTCTTTAAAGAACATAAACGAGTCCAAGAAGAACTAACAGAATTTAGTTGGATAAAACAACTCTTTCCTAAAGCAAGAAAACATTTACGAACCTACACATACAATGGTTTTGTAGATACGATTAGTGTCTATCGTGAATCTTCTGGTGTTATTGTAGAGTTTGAGCCTTCTCGCGATTCATTAGGTGTAATTTCTCGTTATCGTATAACGGCGAAAATCTCTCGCAAGGAACCAGATTTCTCTGTTGACATACGCTATCCTTTCATGCGTGGTGGATCACACAAGAAAGAAGGAGATTATGTTCGCGAAGTAGTGGATGCCTTATCTGGTCTTCAAGCATACGTACAGAAACAAAACGCGCAGAAGTAACTACTTGTGAAGAATAATCTTTTTTAATAGGTTGCCTGTACCTAGTAGCATGCACGAACAAAAAACTCCTTTGTACGATACGGGGTTGATTTCTGTAATTGCTCCTGCACCTCTTACGGATAGGATTTCTGAGGAAGCACTTACTTTTGTTGATGAAGGAACAAACGAGCTTCTTTGCCAAGAAGTACATCAGTACGTAGTGTTTCCTTATGCATCACCTGATAAACAGTTTTTTCTTGATCAAGATTACCAAAACGATTATTTTTTTGAGTGGGAACTGCTTGGGTTCTGGAATTATGCGCACACAAACCATGACTTGTTTCGAGAAATATCTCCTTTTACTTCACAAGATTTTCTTAACGGGACTTTGTATGTCGATGACGAATTTGATATATTGTCCTTTATGGACAAGACGCCTTACACTCAGTATCTTGATTTACATGATTTAGACGAGGATCTTGATGAATATGAAGAGGAGCCTCTTAGAGAACTAGACTATTGTTTATCTGCTCCAAGAAAGCTTCTTACAAAGAACTCTCTTGATAATTACTTATTATACGCACGGCAAGCAGGAGTTACTGTGTACTCTTTTCCAGAGAGTGTTCAGCCATACGCAGAACCTGTTGATGATATCCTTCTTTCCTATGAGCATGCTCTACGCGAGTCAGGTTTGGTTGTTTCTGTAAAAAAAACTCTTCAGTCAACTTCTGATGCGTGGGTTGATTTACAACAGTGGAGTCCTCATTGGATGTATCGTAAGTTAGTAAAGCAACAAATACGCCAAATAACTACTTTGTACGCGGCTCATCATGACGATACTCGTTTCTTCTCAGACCTTCTTGGCGTATACCAAGAAGCGAAGATTCCTGGAGCTGAAATAAGTGATTTTGTTCAGTCAAGAGTTCCTGGTGATTTTGTTCATAAAAAAAAGTTTTTTGAGCGTTACAAAGAGGCTGTTCGCGCAGAGAATTTTGAGCAAGCAGGAGTTATTAAACACACGTTAGAGCAAACACTTGTTCCGTTATTTGCTGAGATTCGAGAAAACCATCTTATGCATCTGTCACGTCGTAAACAAGATTTTGACTAAATACTCGTTTTCTGTTTTGTGCTCCACAGTCCATGCAGACAAAGAACGCTCCCCATTTTCCTTCGTGTACTTCTAGGATGTTTCCGCACGCGCATAGCATCTCGTTCATCACTGCGTTTTTGTGGTCTGTGCACACGACGAATCCTTGCTCGTTCTTACTGTAGGCTTGTTTTTCACAAAACGGGCAGCGCTCTACTTTGCTTTCTCCGTATCGTTTCTTGCCGTACATACTATTTGTGTTTTTGTGCTTGTTTTATGTAGTTTTTGGTTTAGTGATTTTGCACACGAAGAATCCTTCTGTGTCGTTTGTGTAGGGGTGTATGCGCAAGCACTTGCGTACTTCTGGACTCAGTTCTTCTCCTGTTTCTGGGTGTGTAAGAAATACTTCTTCTCGGTTAATATCTAGTTCTATATCTTCTAGTATTGCTTCTGGGTTGTTTTTGAGAAATTCGTTAATGACTACTTCGTTTTCTAGTGGTTCTACCGTGCAAGTACTGTAAGTTAATGCTCCTCCAGGTTCTAATGCGCTATAACCTGCTCGTAGCAGTTGTTGTTGTAAGCGACTAAATCCTTGTACTTGTTTTGGGTTGTACATGCTTAGTGCTTTTAGGCTTCTTCGTATCGTTCCTGTTCCGCTGCATGGAGCGTCGATGAGTACTTTGTCAAACGGATATTTTTTGAAGCTGCGACCGTCTTTTTTTGTTATAAGCGTGTTTATTACTCCTAGTCGTTGCGTGTTTATTCCTAGTGCTGCTAGTCTTGGTGCGTCTGCGTCGTTGGCAATAATTACTCCTGTGTTTTTCATGATCGCCGCTAGTTGTGTTGTTTTACTTCCTGGACTCGCGCACATATCAAGTACTCGTTCTCCTGGTTGTGGTTGGAGAATGATTGGTGGTAGCATGCTCGCTGGGTCTTGGATGTATATTTCTCCTCGTTGGTGTGCTAATAAATTTCCTATGTCTAGTCGTTCTCCGCTTATCCAGAATGCTTCTTTGCACCACGGTACGGGGGTGAGTTTCCAGCCGTTACTTTCGAGTTCTTCTTGTACTTCTTGCACGTCTGCTTTTAGGGTGTTTACTCGTATTGCTCGTCGTAAATACGTGGCGTTACAGGCCATGAATTCTTCGTACGCATCTTTTAGTAGTGTTTGGTAGTGTTTCTTGAAGGTTTCTTTTACAATAATTTCTTGTGTTTGCTTCTCGCGCTCTCTCCAGCTCATATTCTGCAAGAAAAGAACGTTTATTTATAAAGGGCGAGTTTTTCGTTTTTCGCGAAACCTTTAAATAGTTATCAATAGAAAATTATTGTAGTTCACCACAGGTAGAAACACATGAACAACAAAGGAATCATGGGTATTGGTACCCTCATCATTTTCATCGCAACTATTCTTGTCGCTGCTGTCGCTGCTGGAGTAATTATTTCTACAAGCGGAGTTCTTCAGCAACAGTCTCTTCTTATTGCTGATCAAAGCCAGCAACGCCTCGTAAACGGTATACAAATCACTCATGTGTTTATGGAGGGTGATTTAGCGCAAAAAACTGCTAATAATATTGAGATTCTTGCTCGTCCCGAGCCTGCTAGTGGACCAATTAATTTTAAGACGACGAGTTTGTCGTTCTTCACAAATACTGCTGCGTATTCCGCGACGCTTTCGCACCCAGAGACTATTCAGCTTGAGTTTACTCCTAGTGTTCCTATTACTACTGATTTCGTTGCGTTTGGCGATATTGATGGGGATGGGGTCTCTGATGAGATTCGTCTCGTCACAGGAGCGGGTAATGACTTCTTAGAAGTTAATGTGAGTTCTTTAGGGGTTTCTGAGCTTCTCCCGCTAGGATATGACACCTCAACTACGGGTATGAATGTTACTCGTGAGGATATTCCTATTCGTGTAAACGGCACAGTTGCTGGGTATATTCACTTATCTGGCGTTCAGGGTACTTCTGGTCAAATCGCTGCTGGTACGCTTACCGTTACTGATGAGATTCGTGGTGAGTGTACGTTTGCTAAGCTTCGTCCGGATACACGGTATTGTGTTGTTACGATGACAGGTGTTGATGATGCGTACTTGGAGTATGGCGAGACGGTCTTTATGTACTTTAAGCTTAGTCAATCTCTTAGTGAGAATGAGGAGTATGAGGTAAAGATTTTCTCTCAGGATGGTCGTAGCACGTTTGTTCTTAATCGCGTTCCTGGTGTTATTTACAAGACTCGTATGAGTGTTTTCCCGTAGTCGTAGCAGCATAGACTTATATACTCTTTCGCTTATTTTTACTTTACAGAAACTGGGGAGTTTCGTAGAGAGTGATAGAGTACCTAGAAATAGACGAAATACAGCAACTCAAAGCACTCACGAAAGAACAACGAGACGCCCTACTCATAGCTACGCAGTACGAGACAGGATGCACCGTTTCTGAACTCATTAATATCCGTCGAGAAGACCTGCGAGAACGCCACATACACGTAGAAGACCGTCTCTGTAGAGTATCAACTACGCTTCTTGAACAATTATCTCTCTACGTAAAAACCCATGAATCCCCCTACGTGTTTCCTAGCCGACAACAAGACCGCTTAACACAAAAACGAGTACAACAAATTATTCGTAAACGACTACGAGCACTCAACAAAGACCTAGACAAAACCAGTCCTCACCTTCTGCGCTACTCCCACATAGTCCACGCAGTACAACAAAACATCCCTCTTCAAGCAATCATGCAACAAACAGGCCTAAAAGAGATGCGCCTATCACAAATAATCAGCCAGATACAAACAAGCACTGGCTATGAGGAGATGTTTACATGAAACGACTCCTTCTACTCCTCTTAGTATTTACTCTTCTCCCAGCAGCTCTTGGAGTATCAGGAGCAGAAGTATTCATCCAAGCACCAACAACCGCTCTTCCAGGAGAAACAGTAGCTGTAAGTATAGAAGCACAAATACAAGGAGTGCGAGTAATTAGTTTTCCTCTTGAAGTAACGCTCATATACCCTGACCAAACAACAACAACTCTTCCTATACAGCCTGACGGGCAAGGGTTGCTTACAACCACTGCGTACACGCCTTTACAAGGAGTGTATGAGTTACGAGCACAAGCAAGCTTTGCAGACACACAAGTACAAGCAACGCATGAGATACGCGTACAACCACCACCTCTACAAGCAAATATCACACGAAGTAACGACACGTTTTTCTTTAACGCAACAGAAGAATACACTTTCAACATATACCCTCTTCTTCTTCAAGCAGGACCAATAACCCAGCAAGAACCCGTCTGTACTGTTACGTGCACCTCTTGTGAGCTTGTATGCGCAGTCAACAACGCGTTTATAACAGCGCAAGGACAGTACCGATACACACAAATCCTTGCCCCAACAAGCACACAAATCCTTACCACAGGACAAAGCATAGACACACAAGAACTGTTCTTGCTACGAGAAGAAGCACTCATAGCACTCCCTAGCAAGACCTCGTTTGTCCAAGACCAAACCCTCATCACCCCAGAAGGAGTACTAGAGATACGCGTTCTTGACGAAGAAGAACTCTCTACACTGCCTGAAGCGTACAGCATCCTAGACGGGCAGTGGTATGTGCGAAGCACACAACCACTAACTGCTCTTAACCACACAATACTTGCTGCTTGGAGCTTACAAGGAGAGCTTCTTGAGCACACAACAAACACGTTGCAAACAAGCACTGGTTTTGAAGCACGCATCCAAAGAACAGGCAGCGCGCAACTACCTGTAGTTACTCATACAGAGCACGGAGTACTCGTAAATAACCTCACCCAACTCTTACGCCTACCAGCAACAGCCACTCCTATAAGTCTTTCTCAAGAACCAGAACTTCTTGTTTCTCGTGACGAGCAAGGACACCTTGTCTACTACGCACAAGAAGACCACGTACTCATACCAGCAAATCTTACAAACAATACCGTGCTGTACGCACGCACGTTTGAGCCAATTAAGCTACCAGTAACTAATGCTTCAAAAACAACAATTCTTAATGAAGAATTAGAAGTTGTTCTCGCTCAAGAAGGCACTCTAACTCAATGGACTCCTCGCGTACAACCAGGAAGGTACTTTGTTCTTGCTCAACAAGAACAACCCGCTGTACAGGTAGTGGATGTGCTTCCAGCAGGAGAACTCATTACTTCACCAAACAACAATACCTACGCCGCGCAGCCAAACACGCAACTCGTTATTAAGCGAGAAGTCCGCAACACAGACACGCAACCAAGAACCATTAACGTACAACTCACCGGGGATTCTCGAGCAGTTCTGTACGCAAACAACAAGCAACTTACCGACACGAACCTAAATGGAGTTCTTGACACAGGAATTCTTCGTCCAGGAGAAGCAATTACTCTCTCAGCACACGTGTTCATCGCTGCACAGCAACAAGACCAAACACTCAAGTGGACTTTCTCAACGCCACAAGCAAGCATTACTCGCTCAGATGAGATACGCATAGCCTCGGAGAGCTCATTCATACAAGTGGATGACGTGGAAGTAGCGCAAATAACTGCTTCGCAAGCAAGTATTGAGGTAGTTATTAACAACTATGACGTGCAAGAGCGTGTTGAGACGATACGACTAACCTACCAAACACGAGAAGGAGAGGACGCTGAGCAGTTTAGTGTTGCTTTACCTGCTGGTAGCAGCACGCACACCTTCACAACTCCTCCTAACACGTACCAAGTACGTGCAGAGCTTCTCGTAACAGACCAAAACCCTAGTAACGATTACCGCTTACTTCGCTTTAATGAAGAAAGCGGCTTGCTTGTTCACGTTAACGAATACCAGAACCGCGCTCACGAAGCATTCACTGTTAAAGTACAAGCACCTCTAGGAGCGTACCAAGCATTCATACCCGCTAGTAACGGATCGTTACTGCAAGTCCCTACAGCCACTCTTTCTCAGCAAGCAAGAACACAAGACCTCCTAGTGCAGCTTCCTCTTGAAAAAAACACTGATGTACAACTCGTACTCATACCAGGAGAAGAGCGCACGTTTAATCCGTACCTCATCCTTGATAATCGTGACGCAACGACAAAAGGAAGCTGGTTTAGTGCTAGTCAAGTACCAGGGTTTTATGGTCCAGACTACCTAAACGACTTAAATGAGCGTAAAGGAGACAAAGAAGTAGTGTACTCTCCTGTAAGCACTGCTCGTTACGAAGTAGAGATACATCATCCAGGTGATAGTAGCTTTGCGAGTAACACACGAGTACTTCTTGGAGAAGACACCGTTCTTGTTAACCAAAAAGTTCCTTCTTCTTGGCGCTACCTTGGCCGCTACGAACTAGGAGTAGACAACCCTATTATCATAACCAACGCAGCAAGTAATGGTGTAGTGGTTGCTGACGCGTTTAGGCTTGTGCGCGTTGATCAATACGCAACAATAGCTCAAGAAAGTATTGTAACAACTGCTCGTAGAGGAATCATTTTTGATAGTCGAGGACGAGAAGTAGCTGCTCAAGTAAGTCTGCGAGAAGACGGTAGAGACGTGCGTGCAGGGCTTCTTCCTCGCCAAGCACAAGCAAATAATCGCAATTACGAAATACTCTTTGAGTTCGAGGATGAAGCAGTAGATAACCTGCGCGTTCATAACGCAAATCCTTCAGCGATGGGTCTTGGTCTTGAGCGAGTTCCTGTTGCTAGAGCGCAACAATTCACTGCTAGAAGCGTCGTTGATAGTTTCGCAATTGACCCGCAGTTTGAGAGTGACTATTCCTTTACAAGAACAGCAACTGGTCGTGAACTGCTCAAATGTACTGATTACGACTTCACAAACCAAGAGTGTCTAGGAAGTTTTGAGCACGTAATGTTCTTAACGCCAGGAGAAAAATACACCGCTACTCTTGATCCGCTAGACCCGCTTTTTGTTGAAGTAAACGATTTAACAATCCCTCCGGTAAGCGCTGTTTGTAGCGATGATGATCCTGCGAACTGGGATCCTTCTGTGTGTCAAGGAACCTACACTAACAACCCAACTTGTGGTTCTAGTGGTGCTCGTATTCTTTGTGATGACGGAGTTGTTGAGTCACTCTCAGGTGGAAGACCAGACGTTTTAGGTGTTGATGCTCGCTACGCTGACGTAACTGTTGATCCTTCAGAGCAATGCGATAACATCTTGAGTGTTTCTCTTGAGTACCGTTGGAGCAGCCCTACTGGTAACGTAAATAATCGGCGAGTAGAAATAAGTACTGAAGATAACCCTACGTGGACAAACCCTACTGGTTGCTCAACAAATTTCGGGCTTCAATCCTGTGACATAACAAGCTATCAGTCTTGGTCGTGCGAGGATTTCTTTGGAGAAAACACGCAAACAAGAGCTCGCGCTTATGGATGGAGAAGCACAGGTCCAGGAAGTCACCCTACCACCGTTAACGTTGATTACCTTGTTTTCGTTGTTGATTACGAGTTTGAAGTACAGCCTTTCACCTCTGATTTCTCCTCCTATAGACAAGGAGCGTTTGCTACGTTTACTGGTGCTAATGTTTGGGGAGCAAACGAGGATGTGCGCATAAATGTTACGCGTGAAGGATCACTTATTAATCAGCTAGACGTACTTACTGACGCAGAAGGAGAGTTTAGTGTACAGTACGAGATTGATAGCTACGCAAACACTGGTTCTTGGAGAGCGGTTGTTTGGCAACTCTCAAATAATAGTATCGTTTACGACCGTAACTTTACTGTTACTCTAAGAAACCCCTCTGTTGCTCCTGCAAGAACAGGAGGGTATTATAATCGTTCCGAAACAGCTACGTTTATTGGTTCTCAGTGGGCAAACAACGCAACAGTTCTTGTTACAGCAACTGATCCAGAAAGTAACGAGTTTGTTCTTGACGAAATAAACACCACCACTTCTTCTACTGGACAAATCAGTTATAACTGGTCTGTTCCTGCTGACCTTAGCTTACTTACTGGTCCTTACACGTTTACGTTTGTTGAAGAAGACAATTCTTCTTTTACTCGACAAACACAAGCACAGATAGTTATTCTTCCTACTTCTGCTACTCGTTGGGACTCCGTTGACTTGCTTAGCGAAATCTATGCTCTTGACGGAACAGAAGCGGGTGTTACGTACACTGGAAACACTGATGGGCGGTTTCTTAACTTAACGTTTCCTGAAACGTTTCCTGAAGACATAGAACTCAACCGTTTTGACTTCGTCTTCTTTTATCGTGAAAGCTCAGGAGCTACAGGCCATCACATTCAGTGGTGGGATGGTGCTTCTTGGAGTACTATTTGTACTCCTCCAACAAGCACTTCTCAAACAAATTATACGTGCAGCTTGCTTGGAGAAGTAGCTAGTGATCCTTCTTTAGCAAACAACGTACAAATTCGTCTTACTGATAACGACGCAACAAGTGGAGGAGCAGGAACTGTTCACACGTACTACGTTGACATAGCGTTTTTAGATGTTAACTTCACGTTTCCTCGACCACTAGTTGATTTGCTTTCTCCTGCGAACAACTCTTGGTTTAACTCTACTCAGCACGAACTCTTTTTTAACGCTTCTAATGAGATGTTTGATATTAGTGAGTGTCGTCTCTATGTTAACGAAGCTCTTGAGTACACAAACGATTCGTTTACTAACCCAGGAACTGATAGCTATACGCACACCTTCTCTGAAGGAGTGAATACGTGGCGCGCTGAGTGTACAGATGATTCTGCAAGACAACTCGTAGGTGAGTCTGAAACAAGAGATATCATCATTGACTTAACGCCTCCCTCAACAACTATTAGCACTCCCACGAATAATTCTTGGTTTAACACTAGCACTCCTAGTATTAATTTCACGCTCACTGATAACTTAGCTAACCCAGTTAATTGGAGCGTGTACGTAAATAACTCCCTTGATAACTCAGGTGTAGCTACCAACAACACCGCTTTTACTCATACACTTAGTTCTCTTGCTGATGGGTACTACGAAGTTGTTGTTGAGGCTTGGGATCCTGCGTTTAACTACGCAGTAAATGAGTCAATTAACTTGTACGTGGATACTACTGCTCCCGTTGTTACCTTAAACGACCCTGTTGATACGTTTAATACTTCTTCTACGAGCGTGGAGTTTTCTTGGACGCCAACAGATAACCTCGCACCAACCCTAAGTTGTGATTTGTTTGTTGATGACGTCTCACAAGGAACGTTTGCAACCCAAAACGGTGTTCAGAACCAAACAACGATTCCTGGTTTTAGTGACGGAGTCTATAACTGGAGTGTTCTTTGCACAGACATAGCAGGTAACAGCGCTCTTAGTGAAGTTCGCGAATTCACAGTAGACACCACTCCTCCTGTAGTGCTCTTAGAAGCTCCTCTTAACGAGACGGTCTTTGAGGATACAAGAAACATCCAGCTAGACTACAACGTAACAGACAACTTACTTCCTGTTACTGAGTGCCGCCTATACATAGATGATGAACTTAACCAAACAAACACTACGATAACGCAGTCAGTTACGCAAAGCTTCTTCTTAACAAACCTTGACCTTGGCGTGTACGCGTGGAATGTTGAGTGCGTAGACTTAGTAGGTAACGCAGATAATAGTTCTCAGCAAGAGTTCGAAATCAACCTTACTATGTTTAGTACCTCTCCAGCTAATGGTTTTGTTGTTGATAGAGATGGCGGAGGAGCTGCTCCTGAATCAATAACGTTTGTAGCTAACGCGAGTGATGAAGAAGCAGGTACCCTTGTTTCTTTCTATGCTAGCTTGCTTGAACCAGTCGTTGCTGGCCAAGAAAACCTTCTTTTAGGAACGAACACAACTACTAGTAGCGGGGTTGCTGAGTTCACGTTCACACCAGATAATTCTTACTTTGCAGGAAATTATTCTTGGTTTGCTGCTGCTAATCGCTACTACAACGACACCTCTAATGACTTCATTATTTTAGGAACGCCAACTATCTCGTATCAAGACGTGCTTTTTGATCCTAACAACGAGTACAACACCAGCCAGCTTGTTCGCCTAAACGCGACAGTAACGAGTAGTCCAGAATCCGCTTCTCAACTACAAACCTTGTATGGGTTGTTTGTTAACGCAACACTCACGCAACCAGATAGCACGCAGCACTACGTACCCCTTACCGGAGCAGGCAACCTCTCAGGAACCTACGCTCTTGCTAGCGACGCACAAATTGGTTTGTGGAGTGCTTTACTAAATACCTCGGCTAGTTGGATGTACCCAAACACTACTTCTCTTCTCTCAAGAACGTTTACTGTCAAGGGGTTTGCGCACACAATAAGTCCTCCTAACGGAACAGTTGTTGATCGCGACGCAGCAGGTATGGATCCAGAAACTCTTTCTTTAGTAGTGCAGATTCCTGGAGCGACTGCTGGAGAAACCATTAATTTCACCGCAGACCTCACAGACCCTGCTTTCTCAGGAGAGCAAGGCCTTCTTCTTGGCACTAACACCACAAACGCTACTGGTCACGCAACGCTTAGCTTCACTCCAACAAGTAGTTTTTACGCGGGTAACTACACGTGGTACGCGGTTAGTAACGTAAGTTATGTAGGAAACACATCCACTCTTCTTATTAAAGGAGGAGCTCAGCTTGCGCGAGCAAACGTTTCTGAAGAGCCTGCTAGTGAGTACAACCAGTCAGATACTGTGCAGCTACGCTTTAATATTACGAGCGTAAAAGAAACTCAAGAAGAGCTAGGAATAAATTATTCTTTAGTAACTAACGCTACTCTTCAACCAAACACGTCTAGTACTCCTACGTATATCCCAACGTTATCCTTTGATGGTTCTAGCTGGGTGGGAAGCCAAGCTATCGGCCTTACAGACCCTGTTGGTGTGTGGAGAGTAGTTGCTAATACGAGTGGATTATTTACGTACCAGAACCAAAGTGTTGAGTACTTCTTTACTGTTTTTGGACTAACAAACCTCACAGTAGATACTTTTGGTGCTCGCGTGTATGAGCCAGTTACCTTCACAGCGAACTATTCAGACACACTTAACCAACCAATTAATTACTCTCAAACTCTGTGTGAGATTCGCTTTGACATCCTTGGAGGATACACCTCGTATGAGAATATGAGTTATGATTCTTCTTCTGGCCTCTTCTGGTTTAGTAGACGCTTTAATGAGACGTACACCGACGCGGAGTATAACATTGCGTGTAACGACCCTCTCTACGAGTTTCAAAACGTTACTGACACATTTACTATTAACAGAACTTTCGCTGATGTACTTACTGTTCCTGGCCAAGTAGTTGATAGAGACGCAGCTGGTATTGACTCAGAAACGCTCTTACTTGAAGCAAGTATTGTTGAAGCTCCAGAAGGAGTAAGTATAGAGTTTTACACAAACCTTACTGATCCTGTTCTTGGACAAACAGAGGTGTTCTTAGGAGCTAACACTACTGATGCTTCTGGAGTTGCGGTGTATTTGTGGAACCCTGACGGTACTATTCGTGCAGGAAACCACACGCTCTACGCGAACGCTACTTACGCGGATACAAGAAACGTTTCTGACGCACAAGTATTTGCTGCTCTTCAATCCGTGTTCACAAACCCTGTAAGTAATCCTGATGCGAACTACACCCAGAACCAAACAGTAACTTTGCACGCTAACGCAACAACAGTGGGTGTGGAGACTTCTGATCAGCTAAACACGAGCTATGCTCTTAGCTACACAGCATACTTGACAAGCGTGAACGGTCAGGACAGTTCAGCACTTGCGTTTATTAATCCTCTCTGGCAAGCAAGCTACACTCTTCTTGACCTTGCTGGTGTTGGTGTGTGGAACGTAAGTATAAACGCTTCAGCAAATTATCACTACCCTGATTCAAGTACCAAAAACTTTGACGTCTTTGGGTACATGAACGTTACTCATTCATCAATAACTCCTACTGATCACTTCGTGTATGGTTCAGCAGCGCAGACTTGTGTTGTTCAGGATCAGCACACAGCAGTGCCTGTTGAGGATGCGCAAGTCTTTTTCTACCGAAACGCTACGTTGCTTGGAAGTAACACGACAAACAGCACTGGTCATGCTCAGTTTACTTTCCAAACAAATTCTAGCGGCGTCTTTGATGTGTTGTGTGAAGTTGAGGACCAGCTAGGAATCTATTATTTCGCTGGGCAAGCACCTAACAGCACTGATTCCTTAACGGTTCTTCCTTTCCCTATCACGCCGATAAGTCCTGCTAATGACACGCTTGTTGATCGGGATGAGACCAACGTTTCTGTGCCTAACACTCTTGAGCTTGTTGTTGAGGTTCCTAGTTACGTTCCTGACGGCGTATCTATTAATTTCTATAGTAACCTCACAGACCCTCTTAGTGAATCAGCTGTCTTGCTTGGAAGTAACACGACTAGTTCAGGAACTGCTCGCCTAAACTACAACCCAGCAACTGCTTCCTATGCAGGGCTTCACGAGTGGTACGCGACAAACCCTGACGCTACTGTGAATGGAACACGAACGTATGAGAGTATTATGAGTTCAGAAATCGTCTTTACAAACACAACACAAAACCCTAACCTAAACTATACTCAGAACGAATCAGTAACTCTGCAAGCAAACCTTACCAGTCTTGGTCCTGAGACGAGAACAGAATTAGCTACGAATTACTCTTCATTACTTAACTTCACCCTTACTAATCAGAATGGACAAACCATCAGTGTTGCTTTTTACTTTGATCCTCTCTGGCAATCCTCATACACTCTTCTTGACCTTGCTGGTGTTGGTGTGTGGAATGTGACTGCAAGTAGCGTTGGTGATTATCAGTTTGACGCAGTTTCTTCTCTAAGAAACTTTACTGTTTATGGTTACATGAACCTCACACAAGCAGTTCTTGATGCCTCAAGTACTCACGTATACGGCTTGACTACACAAACCTGTACTGTGCAAGACCAGCACACAAATGTCGTTGTTGAGGATGCGCAAGTCTTTTTCTACCGAAACGCTACTCTTTTAGGTTCTAACACGACAAACGTTTCTGGACAAGCAAGCTTTATTTTCCAAACAAACAACACAGGCGTTTACGATATTTCTTGTGAAGTAGAGGACCAGCTAGGAATCTATTACTACGCAGGTGACGCTCCTACCGCTACAAACACGCTTACCATAACTCCTTTCCCAATAACACCTATAAGTCCCTTAAACGACACCCTTGTTGATCGGGATGAAACTAACGTTTCTGTGCCTAATACTATTGAGTTAGTTGTTCAAGTTCCTAGTTACGTTCCTGACGCAGTAACGATTAATTTTAGTAGCTCACTTATTAATCCACTCACCCAAGCACCCACTCTTCTTGGTGCTAACACGACGAGTTCAGGTACTGCTCGCCTAAACTACAACCCACAGTCTACTTCTTACGCTGGTTTGTACGTGTGGAACGCTTCCTCAACTAACGGGTTTAGTAACGGTTCACGAACGTATCAATCAATAGGAACAACAAACACTTCTTTCTTTGATGAAACCCTCTTTCCAGGATTAGTGTATGAACAAAACGATTCAGTAACTCTGCAAGCAAACCTTACGAGTCTTGGTCCTGAGACGAGAACAGAATTAGCTACGAATTACTCCTCTCTACTCAATTTCACCCTTAGTAGCATAAACGGGGTTAATACGAGCGTAGCAACGTACAACAACCCTTTCTGGCAATCCTCCTACTCTCTTCTTGACCTTGCTGGTGTTGGTGTGTGGAACGTAACAGCAACTGCTCAAACAAACTACTTCTTTAACTCTCTTAGTGAGCAAAGAAACTTTACTGTCTATGGGTTTATGAACCTCTCACAAACGTCTCCAAGCAACCCGCAAGCCTACGAGTTTGTTCCTCACACACAAACCTGTACTGTACAAGACCAGCACACAGCAGTACCTGTTATGGACGCACAAGTATTTTTTTATCGAAACGCTACGTTCTTAGGAAGTAACACAACAAACAGTTCTGGACAAGCAAGCGTTACGTTTGCAACAAACACGAGCGGAACTTATAACTTGTTGTGTGAAGTACAAGACCAGCTAGGAATCTACTACTACGCAGGAGACGAACCATCCCAAACAACTACGCTTACTGTCGAGCCGTTCTTAGTAACACCAACTAATCCTATAAACGACACTTTAGTTGATAGAGACGGTTTCTTAGTAACGCCAAACACCATTACGCTTAACGTGAGTGTCGTTGAAGAAATCCCTGCGGGAATAACGATTTATTTCTACGCAAACCTCACCAACCCATCCATAGCAGGCCAAGAAGAGCTCCTGCTAGGAACTAACACCACAACAAGTAATAACTGGGCTGCGCTAACGTACAACCCTAACAGCACTACGTATCTTGGAGAATACGTTTGGTGGGCTCAAGGAGGAGCGAGAGGAGCAAACGGTACACGAACCTTTACGCAACTAGGCTCTATGAACGTCACGTTTGCAAACAGCACGATAAACCCAGACGCTGAGTACGACAAACCAATCAACGTCACTATAGACGCTCTTTTGCAGAGTTACGGCCCTGAAACGAACACGCAATTATCTTCTTTGTACGCAGCAGCCACGAACAACACGTTCGTCATCCCTAACGGAACTAACCAAACAATCTCTCTTATGTACAACACCGTTAATTGGAGTGGCGAGTACGAGATACAAACGCCTGATACGAGAGGGTGGTGGTTTGCGCAACTAAACGCAACAGCAAACTACTTCGCTCTCGTGGACGCAGCAAGCAGAAGCTTCTTTGTAAATAACTTCCCACCAACGCACACAACACCAATTCTTAACGCGAGTGACCACCCACAAAACTACACGACAGCAAACCTCACGGTTCATCCACAAAACGTCTTTGACGCAGAAGGAGACTTTGTCACGAACATGACTGATTGGAGAATAGCTAATCAGAGCGTCGCCGTACTCAACCTTCCTTTCCTGAGCAAAACAAATAGCACAGCAGCAGGTGCTGTTCGTGACTACACCACTTATGAGCACAACGCAACACTAGACTCAAGTGGAGTAAACCCTACGCCTACATACATAGATTCGTGTATCGTTGGTGGGTGTTACTTCTTTGATAACAACGAGTACATAGACACAACACTAACTCTTAACCCTGCAAGTACGAGCTTTACAATTAGTCTTTGGGCTCGCGTAGAAAGCCTTCCAAGCACGCTAGGAAGCAGCGTTCCTATCGTTCAGCAAGAAGACGGTACAGGAGTGGGAAGAACACTTGTAGGCCTAAGTAACAACGATGATGGTTGGTATAGCTTCTATGGAGGCGTGTTTCAGGATAGCGGAGTAGTACCTGCACTAAGTCAGTGGTATCACGTAGTGTACACGTACGATTTACCTTCAGAAACCCTTACGTTTTACATAGACGCAAATGATATTTACAGCGACCAAGCAGACCCAGAAGTAGCTGAT
The DNA here is from genome assembly GCA_047602905.1 of Candidatus Woesearchaeota archaeon. GTDB lineage: Archaea > Nanobdellota > Nanobdellia > Woesearchaeales > SKIA01 > SKIA01. The sequence goes on from JBLKOP010000005.1 coordinate 24,304, forward strand.
GGTATCTGGACGCTAGCAAGACATAAGAGCGGAGCGAATTACTATCACGGATACCTTGATCACGTACTCGTACTTGATAGAGCACTAAGTCAAGAACAAATCGCTCAGATACGCGAGGACGGACTAGCAGGAAAACCACCAACGACCATCGTCTCAGAAGAAACAAATAAAGAAGAGGTGTGGAGCGCGTGCCTTACTCCTAATGACGGCCTTGATGACGCAGTTACTCTGTGCAGCAATGAAGTACGAATCAGAGGACTTCTAGAAGCAATCAACCCAGCTAATGACACAGTAGTTGATAGAGACGCTACAGGGCAAGGAAACGAGACTATCAACCTCACTGCATCAACGTTTGGTGACGCAGGAATTAACGTAAGCTTCTTTGCAGACTTAACAGACCCTCTTTACGCAGGACAAAACAATCTTCTTGTAGGATACGCAGTTAGTAACGCAACAGGTTTTGCAACCCTCTCTTATAACCCAAACAGTTCAATTTATGCAGGTAACTATACTTGGCGCCCAGAGGAGACAAATAGTACTACACTTAATAACAGAACCTATCTTGTTTATGGAAGTCTGCAAGCAAGTTACAACAGTACCGCTCACCCAAACAGCACGTATAACCAAACACAAACAGCGCTCTTTACACTTAACCTTACTTCTCCAGGTCCAGAAACGCCTCTTGATATTAACAACACACAGGACTTCCTCTTCGAGCAAATACTCACTCTTCCTAACGCTACAAACGCCACGCTAACAACTACTTTTACTAATCCACACCACACAAGCAACTATACCTTTAGCGCCACAGAAACCGTTGGTGTGTGGAATACGAGCGTGTTTGCAAGCGCTCGTTTCTTCTACTCTTTAGAAGAACAACTGCGTACCTTCACGCTACGAGGAGTAAGCACTCTGGAGGTCTTTGACGAGCAAGACATTATTCCACGAACAGTCTGGACTGGTGAAGAAGTGCTGCACTTTGCTAACTGGACGCATCTAGACGCTACTCCTGTAGATACAGGTACGTGTACATTAACTCTTTGGAATAACACGCAGATACCGATGAGTTATAACTCCTCAAACGAGTTATGGGTTGCGAATCACAGCTATGAGTTCGCAGGGATATTCCGTTACAACGCTACGTGTACAAGACCGTTTTACTACGACGTTTTCGACAACAATAACATCAGCATAGCAACGAACGTGAGCTTAGTAGCTAACTACTCCTCACAAGTCCTTAGCGATGCTCTACGAGAAGTAACGCTAAGGGTAACAAACCTTCGCGGGCACGTAGAAGGAAACGTAACGCTGTACACAGTACTTCACCCCTCACTAACACCAAGCTACAACACAGCTCCTACCGCTACACAAAGCATTACTGGAGAGTACGCAGGAGAAATTCTTGAGTGGTACTTTGCTAACATCACTGGCTTTGCAACTCAAGAAATTGTCTTTAACGTAACAGGAGCAGGAAACTATCAAAACGACTTTGTTATTGGTGTGCGCACGCCGCCGGTAAGCGGGGAGGTGTTTGGATGAGAGTGCTTGTTCTTGGTGGGCGAGGGTTTCTTGGAGAAGCACTCGTAAACAAACTTCAAGAAACACATGAGGTGCACACTCTAGATACGAGTCTAGGAGGTGAGAAGCACATACAAGCAAGTGTTCTTGACAAACAAGCATTACGACAAGCGTTTAGTGGCTTTAGTTGTGTAGTTCACTTAGTGAGTCTCTCACCTTTACGAGAGCCAAAAATTCCTTATACAACAATTCATGTGCAAGCAACTAAGAACGTCGTTTCTGCAGCCAAAGAAGCGAACGTATCGTACGTGGTGTACGTGAGCGCTCTTGGGGCAAGTACGAACGCACCTACAAGTTTTCTTCGTAGTAAAGCACGTGCAGAGCAAGTAATTTTGCAGCACCAACAAACACTCATTATTCGTCCTTCTCTTATCGTTGATGAACAAAACGAGCTCATACGCGCCCTAAAGAAACTCTCTCTGACTCGGTTATTCGTGAACCTCCCTTCGCGAGTACAGCCAGTTGTTCGTGAAGAACTCGCAGAGTTCGTTAGCAAACAACTCACGAAGAAAACTATTGGTGTAGTAGAAGTAGCTGGCTCAGAAATCCTCTCGTTAGGAGCAATTGGTAAAATCACTTATTCTTCCCTTGGGCGCGGATGCGTCCTTTTACCTTCATGGACTGCGCGCCTATCAGCGCGTATTCTCTCGAAACTCCCTGGTAGCAGAATCGGTGCTGACCAGGTGCGCAGCCTTGATATTCATAACACCTTACAAGAACCTTCTCGTGGTGTGCGACAAGTTGTTTTACCAACGAGTTTTTCTTCCTGGGCTAACAAGACGTTCTCGTAAGGAGGTTTTTCGATGCAATTAAAAACGCGCTTCTCTTTCTGTATTACATGAGTTTTTCTCGAAGCATCGTGCTCTTCAGGCGTGACTTACGCTTGGAGGACAACACCGCGTTTCGTAAAGCAGTTATGAACAGCCAAGAAGTCCTGCCGGTGTTCATCTTTGATACGCGCCAGTACGAGAAGTCTCTTAATGCGTTCTTCTCCTCAAACGCGCTACAATTCATGATCGTTTCCTTACAAGAACTCCAAGAGCAAGTATCTTCTCTTCAAGGAGTGTTTTTGGTGTGTAAAGGAGAGCCTGAACAAGTCATTTCCTCTCTTATTAAGGAGCACGCTATTGACGCGATATTTCTTAACGAGGACGTAACGCCGTTTAGTAACAAGCGAGACGAATCTATTAAGCAAGTGTGCGCACAAGAAGACGTAGCGTTTGTCTCGTGCAGTGACCTCTTCTTAACGCGCCCTGGAAGCGTGGTTACGGGCAGTGAAGAGATGTATCAGGTGTTCACGCCGTTTATGCGTAAAGCACAAGAGCAACAAGTTCCTCCCCCAACTCCTCTTCCAAAAAGCATCTCTTGGTATACTTCAAGTGCTTCTTCGTTCTCTTTTCCTGATTACACCTCTTTAGTTAAGCGCCCTAACACTGACTTGCTTGTTACGGGTGGGCGTACAGAAGCGCTTGCGTTACTTGACGAACTAAGCAACCTTGAAGAATACGCAGAGGTACGTAACTTTCCTAGTGTTACAGGTACTTCTCGTTTATCAGCGCATCATAAGTTTGGAACAATAAGTGTTCGCGAAACGTACTACCGAGTAAGGGAGTTGTTTGGTGTTACTCATAAGCTTATTAGTGAGTTGTACTGGAGAGATTTCTACAGTCATCTCGTGCACGCATACCCTGAGCTCCTTACAGAAAAAACGGAGTTTCAACAGAAGTATAGAGGAGGTTCTTGGCGCGAGGACGAAGAAGCGTTTCTTGCTTGGAGGAAAGGAAGAACTGGGTATCCTCTCGTGGATGCGGGTATGCGTGAGCTCAACACTACTGGGTACATGCATAATCGTGTTCGTATGGTAGTTGCTAGTTTTCTTACTAAGCATTTACTTCTTGATTGGCGTCTTGGAGAGCAGTACTTTGCAAGCATGCTTACTGATTACGACCCTGCTGTTAATAATGGTTCTTGGCAGTGGGCTGCGAGTACTGGTTGCGATGCTCAACCCTATTTTCGCGTGTTTAATCCTTGGTCTCAACAAAAGAAATACGATCCTAACTGCGAGTACATTAAGAAGTGGGTTCCTGAACTACGTGACGCGGATGTACAGACGATTCATGACTTGGCTAACCAGTCCGTGCAAGGCTATCCAAAGCCTATTGTTGAGCACTCCTTTGCTCGCAAAAGGGCTCTTGATTGGTTTAAGAAATACTAAGAAAAAAATATTTTTTTGTTAGTTTTATTCTGCTAAGTAACTGTATTGTTTTGGGTCGTACTTCCACGTACGAGGGACTTTTCCTGTTGCTACGTGGTGTTTTCGTAAGCGTTGAACTTTGCTTTCTGTTAGTCCAAGGCCTCTTTTTGCTGATCGGTCTTGCTGGTTTGTTTCTATGTGTTTGCGCAGAATTACTGCTTTTCGTACGAGGTTTCGTAAGTCTTCAGGAAGCTCAAGTGGTTTTGCTACTTCGTTATATATCTCTGTGAGTTTCTTTCCTGTGCTTGCTTTTACGTCAAGTACTCCGTGCTCGTCTCGCAGGAGGTTTCCTACTTGACTTGGGCTGTTGTTCTTTGCGAGTTCGGTGATGAGTTTCGTAATGGTTTTCTCATCAGGGCTCTTGTTAGGAAGGGGTCTTCCTGTTGGTCGTTGACTCTTCGCTTTTCCTCGTGTTCGTGCGTGCATTCGTGCCATGGTATTGTATATGTTGTTCGAGGCTGATAAGAAGTGTTTCTTCCTCCAGCGAGTAACAGCTCCTCACCGTTACTCCTCTCGGTGTACGCAAGGAAAAACGGTGTTTCTTTATAAGTTCTTCTGTAGGTGTCACTGCTCAGGAAGCAAGAAGGTTTATAAAAGAGTCTTTTCAGTAATTCATGTATGGCTGACGTAAAGTACCATACAGAACTCGCTACTTGGCAGAAATACCTTATCGCACTTATTATGGTTGTCGTAATCGCTATTGCGAGTATGATTGCTGTCTCTGATGTTCTTGGTGTAGAAATACTTGGTTTGTTCGTGTGCATCGTTGGTGTACTGCTTCTTAGCTTAGCACTTGTTCGCACAAACGACGATTTATTACTTATTGCTCAGCACCCAACAAAAAAGGATATACAAATGATTATTACGCACATGGCTACTGAGCGTTTTCAAATCATGCTTGCGTTGTTCTTACTCATCCTTGGTTTCTTATTGCAAATCGTAGGTGTTGTTTTCTAAACGCTTATATACGTTGTTAACACAAGTTTTTTTTATGAGTCGTCTTGAAGAACAACTGCGTTTTCTTGAAGAAATTGATCAGTTCAAGAATGTTGAGCGAGTAATTCCGTTGCAAAACGGTCGTTTAGAAACGGATGCTGAGCACACATGGCATTTAGCGATGTTTTTGCTTGTTTTTGATAAGGACTTACCTGTAAGTCTTGATCGGACAAAAATGTTTCGTCTTGCTTTGGTTCATGACTTAGCTGAGGTGTACGCGGGTGATCCGTTCGCGTTTGATACTGTGGGTCGAGTAGGTAAGGCTGATAAGGAGTTAGTTGCTGCGAAGAAACTGTTTTCTTTGCTTCCAAGCGATCTTTCTGAGGAGTTCTTGCAGTTGTTTCTTGAGTACGAGAATAAGTCTTCTGCTGAAGCTCGCGTAGTTAAGGCGTTTGATAAGTTGCAGCCGTTACTATCTCATTACTTAACACAAGGTCGTTTGTATCGTGATAAAGCGATTACTCAGGAGATTGTTGAGGAGTATAACAAGCCGCATTTCGGGGAGTTTCGTGTTCTTGATGAGCTTAATAAGAAACTTATCGCTCTCTTAGCGCAGAGTGGCTCGTTTAGCTCGCAGAAACAAACGACTTTATGAAACCGCTAATTCTTTTTGATTTTGATGGAACACTTGTTGATAGCACACAAGAAGTATTGTTTGTGGTTAATACGCTTCTAAAAAAGAGAGGTCTTAGTGAAGTTACTGCGCAAGAAGTAGCGACTACTCCTCTTGAAGCACTTGCTCGTAGTAGAGGAGTTGGTCGTTTTCGTGTGTTGTTATTCTTGCGCGAAGTGCAGCAGTTACTTATTAAGCGAAGCACTCCTGTTCCTGTTCACGAGCACATAAAGCAACTTCTTAACTCAGTTAGTGCGTACGTGGATGTGGGTATTGTTACTTCTAATTCTCTTGAGTACGTACACGCTGTTGTTAGCGAGGAGTTTCTTTCTCGTTTCGTGTGTGTCTTGCACGCAGGGTTGTTTACAAAAAACAAAGTTATTTCTCGTGTTCGTAAACAACGAGGGCTTTCTAAGAAGTACGTGTTGTACGTTGGTGATGAGTCTCGTGACGTGCACGCTGCGAGAAGAGCAGGTGTTGATTGCTTAGCGGTTTCTTGGGGGCTACAAGGAGTTGATAGTTTGCTTGCTTCTCGGCCTGCTATGCTTGCTCAAAGTACTGAGGAAGCAATTCATCTTCTTAAGGCGTGGATTGCTTCACGTGGTTAAGAACAAGTACATTGCGATACTTACTCCTAAAAAAAGCATTGCTCTTGCTACCCAAATGGCTATTTGAAAGTAGCGTACTTTGTCTTCAGCGTCCATGTTCTTTGATGTGTTTGAGTCGAGTAAACTCTTCTCGTTCTCTTTCAGCAAGTTCTTGTGCTATCGTTTTTTGTGTGCTTTCTAGCTCTGGTATGTATATGTGCTCTAGCGCGTTTACTCGTCGCTTCGTTTTTCGTATCTCTTCAGCCAGTGCGTAAATGGTTTGTTCTATCTCCGCTAGTTTTACAAGTAAAGGAACTACTGTTTGGAATTGTTTTTGTGCTTGCATGACGTACTCGCTTATTCCTATAAGGCTCGCGTTGTGCTTGACTGCTTGTGTTTGTAACTCTAGTGCGTTTATGCGCACTCCCATCAAGTTCTTTTCTGTGTAGGTGGTAAGAAAGCTTTCTTGTGTGCTGTACGCTAAGCTTTTTACTCTGTTTACTCCGCTTACTGCTTGTGCTACGTGCAGTTGTGTATAGGCTTCTTGGAGTTGTTGTGTTACGTCACTTGCGAGTCGTTTGTATTCTTTTACGTAGCTAAAGAAGTGTTGTATGAGTGCGTCGCGTTTTTTTGTGAGGAGCTGGTGTCCTGTTGTTGCAAGCTTCTTTTTTTTCTTTACCGCAAGTAGTTCCATGCGGTTACTTGGTGGTCGGTTCATTGTAGGTATTGTTGTACGTGTTCTTTCTTGACTTTTTTGAGTTCGTTTCTGGGCAGCATTGCGAGGAGTTGCCAGCCTATATCAAGAGTTTTTTGTATGTCTCGGTTACTGTTTGGTTGGTGGATGAATTCGTTCTCAAACGCTTCTGCAAAGCGCAAGTATTTCTTGTCGGTTTCTGAAAGACTGCTTTCTCCAACGACTGCCACGAGGTTTCGTAGCTCTACTCCTTGCGCGTAGCTTGCGTAGAGTTGATCACTTACTCCTGCGTGGTCTGCTCGTGTCTTGCCTGCTCCTAGTCCGTTGTTCATGAGTCGCGAGAGACTTGGTAGCGGGTTGATTGGTGGGCTTATTCCTTTTTTGTGTAGTGCTTCGTCAAGAACGATTTGTCCTTCTGTGATGTATCCTGTCAGGTCGGGTATCGGGTGTGTTTTGTCTCCGCTTGGCATGCTAATAATTGGTATTTGTGTTATGCTTCCTTTGCTTTCCTCTACCATTCCTGCTCGTTCGTACTGCGCTGCTAGGTCTGTGTACATGTACCCTGGGTATCCTCTTCTTCCCGGTATCTCTCCTCTTGCGCTACTAATTTCTCGTAGCGCTTCGCAGTAGTTGGTAAAGTCGGTGAGTACGACAAGTACGTGGTAGTCTTTCTCAAACGCTAAGTACTCTGCTGCTGTGAGCGCTGCTCTTGGGGTGAGTATTCGTTCTACTGAAGGATCACTTGCGGTGTTAAGAAACACGGCTGTTTTGTTCATGGAGCCTGTTTCTTCAAATGTTTTAAGAAAATAGTCTGCTTCTTCGTTGGTTATTCCCATTGCTGCAAATACTACTGCGAATTTCTCGCCAGCTATTTGTGCGTGCTTAACAATTTCTGCTGCTAGTTCGTTGTGCGGGAGTCCTGCTTGGCTGAAAATAGGCAGTTTTTGTCCTCGCACTAAGGTGTTCATGCAGTCTATCGTGCTTATTCCTGTTTGTACGAAGCTGTCCGGGTTTGTTCTTGCTGCTGGGTTTATTGCGCTTCCGTTCATGTCGCGGTAGTCTTCTGGTGCGTACGCGTCGGTGCTTGTGGGTCTTCCTAGTCCGTCAAACACTACTCCTAGCATGTCTTCACTTACTCCCATAAGCGCTGGTTTTGTGCTGAACTGTACTTGTGCTGTTTTATCCACTCCTCTTGGTGAGTCAAAGAGCTGCACTACTACTTTGTCCTCGCTTGCTTGTAGTACTTGCCCAAGTATTTCTCTGTCTTCTACGCGTACCGTGCACAGCTCTGCGTAGCTTACTTCTTTGGTTTTTTCTACTACGAGTAGTGGTCCTTTGATGCTGCTTATGGTTTTGTACCACGGGTTTGTGCTCATCGGCTCTCCTCCACTGACTCAGTTATTATTGTGCGTATACGTTTGGTGAGTTCTTTAGCGTTGTTTGTGTATTCGTTGTTTGGGGTGTATTTGAGTTCTGCTATCATGGTGGTTGCTTTGCTTGCTCGTAGCTTCTCTAAGTTTACTCGTTCTATTTCTTGCATGATTGCTTCTTTGTACGCAAAGATTGCTTGCATCATGTAAAAACTTTTTTGTGCTGGGCAGAACGTGTCTTCTTCGTGAAAAGCGTTTTGTTGTAGGTAGTCTTCGCGAATAAGTTTTGCTATAAATAGCGTTACTTGTTCTTTTTTTGGTAGAGCATCTACTCCTACGAGCTGCACGATTTCTTGTAGCTCGCTTTCTTCTTGTAGTAGCTGCGCTGCTTCTTTGCGGTACTTGCTCCAGTTCTCGTTAATGTTTTTATCAAACCACTCGTCTAGAATGGTTGTGTATAGGCTGTAGCTTTTTAGCCAGTTAATACTTGGAAAGTGCCTTTTGTCTGCTAGGTTTGCGTCTAGTGCCCAGAAGCTTCTGGTGAGTCGCAACGTATTCTGCGTTACTGGCTCACTAAAGTCTCCTCCTGCTGGGCTTACCGCTCCTACTATGGTTACGCTTCCTATGTCGTTGTTTAGTGTCTCTACTATTCCTGCTCGTTCATAGAACTCTGCGAGTTTTTTGCTAAGGTACGCTGGGTATCCTTCTTCTCCTGGGAGTTCTTCTAGTCGTCCACTGATTTCTCTCATTGCTTCAGCCCATCTGCTTGTGCTGTCTGCCATGAGTGCTACGCTGTATCCTTGGTCTCGAAAGTACTCTGCTATGGTTATTCCTGTGTATATGCTTGCTTCTCTTGCTGCTACTGGCATGTTGCTGGTGTTTGCTATGAGTACTGTTCGGTTCATTAATGGGTTGCCGCTTTTTGGGTCTTCTAGGTGCGGGAATTCTCGTAGTACTTCTGTCATTTCGTTTCCTCGCTCTCCACAACCGATGTATACGATGATTTCTGCGTCACTCCACTTAGCAAATTGTTGCTGACTTACCGTTTTTCCTGCCCCGAACGGTCCTGGTATTGCTGCCGCTCCTCCTTTTGCTACTGGGTATAAGAAGTCGAGTACTCGTGTTCCGCTGATGAGTGGTTTGGTGGTTCTTTCTCGTTTCTTGTAGGGTCTGGGTATTCGTACAGGCCATCGTTGTTTCATAGTAATGGTTTCCTCACCTACTTGTGCTATTGGTTCTTCTACGGTGTAGTCTCCTTCGTTGATGCTTGTAAGTTTTCCTTTTGTTCCTGGTGGTGCGAGGATGTAGTGTTTTATCGTCTCGTTTTCTTGCACCCATCCGATGCGTTCTCCGGCAAGGATTTCTTCTCCTTCTTCTCGTAAGGGGGTGAAGTGCCATTTCTTTTCTTGGTTTAGCGCTGCTGCTCTACTTCCTCGTGCTATGAAAATTCCTTGTTGTTCTTTAAGTACGTCTAGTGGTCTTTGTGTTCCGTCATACACTGATGAAAGAATTCCTGGTCCTAGCTCTACGCTTAGTGCTTCTTGGGTGTTAGTTATTTTTTCTCCTGGTCGTAGCATGGTTGTTTCTTCATAGACTTGTATGATGGTTGTTTCTTCTCGTACCTCAATGATTTCTCCTAGGAGTTCTTCTTCTCCTACGAGTACTACGTCGTTTATGGCTCCTTGTATGTCTGCGTGTATTACTGGTCCGGATATGTTTGTTATTCTTCCTTGTTTCATAGCTGTACTCCTAGTAGTTCTTTGGTTAGTGCGTTTATTGCTTCTTGGGTTGTTGTGTTCTTCTCTGGTATTTCAATAATCATTGTCTTGGTTTCTTGTAGGTGTTCTCGTAGGCTGCTTGGTATGATGAGTACTTGTACTCCTCTTCTCTCAAGTTCTTGCTGTGCTTCTTGAACGATTGTTTTGTCTGCGTTGGGAGGGATTTCTTGTAGGTGTTCTATTCCTGTTAGTCCAAAGCCTATTACGTCGTCTTGGTAGCCAATAATTCCTATCATGTAGCGAGTACCTCGCGTATTTCTTCTGTGTTAAAGCCGTGGTGTTTCATTTTTAGAAGTATAATGGTGTTTCTTGTTGTGATGCTTTGTATAGCTACGAGTCCTATCGTGCTTGCTGGACTGAGTGGTTCTTTCTTTAAGAGCTTTTGTGCGTATGCCCAAAGGTTTTTTTGCATGTCTCGCTCGAGTTGCTCTGCTGTGCTTGCCGTAGTTATGTATCCGTGTTTGTTTGTTAGGCTTGTGAGTTGTTCTACGTTCATGCTTGTTTGTAGTTCTGTAAGAGGAATTTTTCCTCCTGGTATAGTTGCTTCTTCGTTCTTGTTAATGAGTGCTATGTTGTGTGTGTCTATGAGTCGTTTCACGTATCCTCTGCTGTTTGGTTCGTTGGCTGTTGAGAGGAGTTTTTTGAAGTAGAATAAGTCGAGTTCTTTCTCGAAGCTTTCTAGTTGGTGTTCTTGGATTTCTTCGTAGTGCTTAGCAAGTATTTCTTGGTAGACAGTGTTTTTTAGTTCGTTGCGTAGGTCTTGTAGGCTGTGTTCTTTTCTGCTAATAAAGTCTTTAGAGAAGAGTCTTGTTTGGTGTAGTACGTCGTGAGTTACGCTTCCGGTGGTTGCTAGGCTTCTTGTTACTGTTTCTATATCTAGGATGTCGTACTTGGCAAGTATTGCTTCTATGAACTTCTTGGTTTCTTGTGGGCTTATTCGGCGTATCTTCTCAAGCTGGGTGATGAGTTGTTCTCGTAGAGCTGTTTCTAACTTTGAGAAGCTTAGGTCTGCTGCGTAGTACTTGCTGAGTTCTGGGTAGTGTTTCTCGAGTTGTATGATGATGTCGTTGTAGCTTCTTGGTGCGAGTTCTAGAAGTTCTTGGTTTGTTGGTAGCTTTGCTTTCATTGCTCGTACGCGAGCGTTGGGGTAGCTGTACGGGTATACTTTGCTTACGATAATCGCTACTGGTATGAGCGCGAGTATTCCTGCTATGAGTACTCCCCATACTACGAGCAGTGCTTGGTCTGTTATTGTTTCAAGCATTTCTTTACCTCTTTTTGTACTTGTTGGATGATTCTTCTTTCTTGCTCTCGCAGATAGTCTTGTAGGCTGTACTCGATAAGGAGTTCTTGTGTGTTTGCTTGTACGAGAAGTTTTTTTGTGTCCTCATGGTATTCTGCGTTGCTGAGTTGTTGTTTTTGTACTTCTTCTTGTACTGTTGTTCTTAGCCACTGCATGGTTTTGTTTGTTTCTTCTTCTCGTATCTTGTTTTCTTCTCTTACAAGCACTTCTGCTACGAGTTCTTCTATTGCTGCGTTTATTTCTTTGTTTGCGCTTGCTTGTGCTATTGCTATTTGTTTTTTGCTTTGCTCACTTGCTTGTTTTTTGCTTGCTGTTAACATGTTGGTTTCTTCTGTTTTTGCTTGCATCAAGTATTCTTTTGTGAGTGCTTCTGCCTCTGTCTGTGCTTGTTTGTTTATTTGTTGTATTGCTTGCTCGTAGCGCTCTTTTAAGTGCTTGTTGAGCAGTGCTTCGTTGTTAGCTACCTGCATTGTGTGTTTTCTGTTTTTCTTAGCGGTTGTTCTCTTTATGCTGCGAATACGAATAACAAGATGATTGCTATTACGAATCCGTAGATTGCTTGTGTTTCAGGAAGTGCTGCGAAAACAAGCATTTTTGCGAGTAATTTCTCGTTTTCTGCTGTTGCTCCTGCTGCTGCGCTGCTGGCGAGTCCTTGACCAATTCCTGATCCTAGGCCTGCAAATCCAATTGCTATTCCTGCTCCTATTGCGATGAGTCCGCTGGTAATGTCTACCATTATTGTTGTACCTCCGTATAGTTTTTTCTCATAAAAGGATTGAAGAGTTCTCCTCCTCCTTCAAAGAAGAGGCTAAAGAACTCTACGTAGTGTAATCTCGCTGCGTTGATACTTACTCCGATGATGCTTACTACGAAGTTAAATGCGTGTCCTGCGAGTATGATGATTAGCCAGAGAGCTATTCCTAGTGTTCCTAGGCTGAGTGTTTGTTCTGCTATGGTGTTTACTGCTAGTGCTACTCCTGCTGTTGCTAGGCTTAGGGCGAGTATTCTTGCGTAGCTGAATACTTGTCCTATGTAGCTTGTTAAGTTCATGATGCCAAACACTCCTTGGTTTCGTATGAGTAGCGCTGCTGTTGCTGCTAGGATGATGTGTCCTGCTGTGGTGTTTTGTGTAAAGTACGCCGCTATTGCTAGTTGTAAAAGCCAAAACGGTGCTGCTTTGCTCCATGTTTGTTTTTCTTGGTTCTTAATTGCTTGTATGAGTCCTAGCAGTACTCCTAGGTTCATGTGTATGAGTCCAAGTGTTATGCTGAGGATGAGCAGGGGTATTGTTGCTTCAAAGCTGCTTGTATAGATTGGTTGTAGGGGTATGAGTCCTCCAAAGAAGCTTCCAAATATTGCTCCAAAGAGCATGGTGCTTATTGCTGATAGTGTGAGTATTCTTCGCGGCCATTTTTCGTGTGTGTAGTTTTTAATGATTGGTATGAGTGCTAGGAGTATGAGTGCGTATCCTATGTCTGCGAGCATGAGTCCAAAGAATATGGGAAAGAAGATGCTTACGATAAATGTTGGGTCTATGCTCGTGTATTTTGGTGTGCTAAAGAGTTTTGTTAGTGGTTCAAAGTACGTGGTGAATTTGTTGTTGGCAAGTTTTGTTGGTGCTTGTTTGTCTGCTTTTTGTGCTGTTATGGTTGCTTGCGGTATTGCTTTTTTGAGTTTTTTGAAGTCTTTTTTCTCACAGTAGCCTGTTATGAGGGTGAGTTCTTGTGTTCGTGAGAATTTGTTTGGTAGCGTGTATGCTTCGTAGTGGTTTTCTAGGCTTATGAGTAGGTGTTGTAGGGTGCTTGTGTGTACTCCGAGTAGTGTTGTTTGTTGTTTGTTGTTGTTTGTTATGTTGGTTTCTAGTTCTTCTTCTCTTCTTTGTAGTTCTTGTTTTGTTTCTTTAGTGTTTTTGGTGATGAAGGTCGTGTTTATTTCTTTGAGTTCTGTTTCTTGGAGTGCTTCTCGTACTGCTTGTACGTGTTCTTCTTGTACTTCTATTTTTGTGTAGTGTTTATTGCCGTGTTTGTGTTGGTGTACGATTCCTTTCTTTATTGTTATTTTGATTTCTTTGTTTGCTTCAAAGATGAGTGTTGGTTGTTTGGTGATTTCAAACGGGATTGTTTCTAGAATTTCTTTTCTTGCTTGTACTCGCTGGAGTTTTTGTGTAAGCGTCTTTTCTTCTTTTTGGAGTTGTTGTACTTGGGGCAGGTATTTGTTTATGAATGCTTTTGCTTCTGTGAGTGCGAGTAGTGGTGTTGGGAGTTTGTTTATGGTGGTTGCTTCTGTGCTTGTGTTGGTTTGTTCTGCTATGTAGCGTAGTTGCAGGAGTGCTTCTCCTATTTGGTTTGTTCCTGGTAGGCTCGTGTCTGCTTGTAGGCCTTCTGTTTCTGTTGGGCTTTGCGTTATGTGTACTGCTGCGAGTTTGTGTAGTTGACGGATAACTTCTGTTTTTTCTTCATTCGTGGTAAGAATCGTTATTTTATGGAGTTTGGCAGGAAAAATCATAGTTGTTCGTGGATGTCTTGTGCTTGTAGTTGCTTAATTGTTTGTATCTTTTTTTGTGCTTCTTCGCGTATTTGTTGAATGTGTTCTTGTGTTTGTTCGTGTACTGCTTGTGCGTAGATGTTTGCTTTGGTTTTTGCTTCTGTTCGTGTTTGTTCTAGGTGTTTGTTTCCTTGTGTGTGTGCTCGCGTAATTGTTCGTTTCGCGTTGGTGTGTGCTTGGCGGAGTTTTTGTTGCCACTCCTGTTCTTTTCTAAGCACTTTCTGTACTGCTTCGTGCATGCCTGTGCGGACAAAGCAAGTCTTTAAGAAGGTATTGGTTCACAAAAAACTTGTTTTAGGAGTACTTCTTAGTGGATACGAAAGGTGTTGTTTTTATATAGTTGCTTTTTCTTCCTTTCTTCATGTCTATTGATGCGATTCTTCTTGGAGGACAAGACGTTACAGAAAATCTTTTTTCTCGTGTAGATAAGCAGCTTAAGCGGGATAAGCGTTTGCCAGGAAAAATTGCTTCTCCGACTCTGTATCGTCCTTCTTCTCTGCCGTTTTTTCCTTGGGGTAAAGATTTTGTGAAGTCAAACGCTCCTATGCCTGGAGGTCCTCCTCTTGGTTCGTACGCTGCGATGACGTTGTTACTTAATGATGCCGTTGATTCTTTTGCCGTAACAGGTCCTCGATACACTGCTTGGTGGACTGATACGCTTCGCTCATTTATTATTGGTTCTCGTGGTTCCTGCAACGCTACACAAACCATGCTTTACCTTGATGAGACTGCTTCTTCTCCTCTTCTTGCTACAAAGCAAGCAATTAATTATCTTAAAGAAAGCTCTTCTCAACCTCCTGGTAAGCCCTACTTGGTTTTCTCAGCGGACACTCCTTTACAAGAAATAGCGAGCTTGCACTTATCTGATGATTTGCTTGTTAAAGCGAGTCTTCCAAGTTTCTTTAAGATATACGGTGCTGAGGCTTCTGTTTTTGAGCCTAACCTTTGGCCTCGCACGTACCAACTTGCTCTTATTCAAGATGGAGTGTTTCATTACGCTAAGGAGCCAAACCAAGGCCTTCTTCGTGATGACAAAGACCTTTTTTCTTTACTTACTGTGCTCTCTGATTATCGTAAAGGTAACGGTCTTGTTGTTGCTGCGCACAAAGTTCTCTCTGAGCTTGCTAGTCGCAGTGATGACAAAGTATCTTTTTATCGTCATGCAAGCCAGTTCCTCCCTCACGTAGCTGAGGCTAAGTTACTGTATTCTTTTGGTCGTCTGCCTAGAAAAGGAATTCGTGTAGATGACGTTCTTGACACGCTCAAGCAAGCCAAACTTTCAGGAATTGAACTTACTCCCAGTGGTGATTTGCGCGAAGCAATGGATGTGGATACGCTTGGTTGTTACGCAAAGATGTACGCTTTACTTGATAAACGCCCTGAGGTGTACGCGCACCAAGACGAAATGCAGGATTTTAAGGAGCGCTTTTCGTTCATAGAAGCAAGTTCACTAAACCAGCGCCCTGAAGGATATATTAGTCATGAACAAATGAACTCTTATGCGCGGTTATTTTTTGGTCCTCCTATTTTTTCCAAAAAAGAAGTTACTAAAGAAGCGTTAAGGCACTATGCTTCGTGCACCTATGACGATATTGATGCTCTTGCGGATTACTTACTTGCTTCGCAAAAAACTAATTCGTAACTCGTTTGTCTTCGCGTAATGAGTTACTCGTTTCACAAAGCTTCTCATCTCGTTTTCTCGTCGAATAATTGCTACTGCGTTGTTTGTTACGGGCACAATGAGAGGTTGAGCGTTTGTTGGTGTGTACGTGATTTCTCCTCGAAACAACTCCTCCCACTCAGGAGCGCTCATATACAGTATTTCTACTCCTTCGTAAGGCTCTTGGCTGTCTTGTAGAGTAAAGTCTCCTGTCGTGAATGTCTGCGTGCTTATCGTGTATTCTTCTAGGGAGAGCTTATCAGCTATTTTTTCTAGGAGTTTACGTATTTCTTCTGGTGTGCTTGTTTGTGTGTAGCTGTGCTTGTCTGCGCGCACTACTCGTTTTTCTTTCGTATAGGTTGGTGTGTTATTAAGTGCTTCTGGTAGAAGGACGAATCCTTGGCTGTCTAGTTGTTCTCGTATTTGTTTCCAGTGCTGTTCGTATTGTTTCATAGCAGCCACCCTCCAATGCTTACTCGGTATATTTTATCAGTTACTTCTTCTACTTCGTGCCAGCTTTGCGGACTTACTGTGAAGAGTGCTAGGCTGTTGGCTTCTGGTTGGTACGCAAGTACTTTCTTCTCGGGCCCGTTATTGTCGGTGTATAGCGCTAGTCCTCCTCCTTGTTCTGTATCTAGTGTTGTGAGGTAGAGTATCCATGCGAGCTTTCTTTCTTCTAGTTGGTCGTCGTGACACAATAAGTAGTCGGTGTCTTGGTAGAGTGCTCCAAACACTTCTATCTCTCCTGGTGTAGTCGCTACTCCTGTGAGTGTCTTAAACCACTTTCTTGTTTCTTTGCTGTTCATAAAAGAAATGAACTCTTGTATCGTCTCGTTCTTGCTTGTCTGTAAGTTATTGGTTTGTGCTAGGCTGAACAAATCGCTTTCTTTATGTATAAATTCTTCTTGGCTGAGTGCTTCTACGAGAGCTTTGAAGCGTTTTTGTGTAAGGAATTCTGGGAGTTGTAGGTGTGGGTACGGCGTTGCTTCTTGATACTTTTTTGCGAGTGCTTCTGCTTCGTGCTTAGGGTTCATCCAGTTCATGTCTTTGGTGAGTCTGGCAGGGTTTTTATGTGCTACTTTTTTTGGGTTACTAAGTGGATGCTACTTGTTGTTATTGTATGAAGTGTGCTTGCTGTAAAGAAGTAGGGTTGTTTGTTTTTTATCGTTTCTTCTTCTTTTTTTGAAACGTCTCGTACCAAGAAAATTCTGATAACAAATTAGGTACTGCCCAGAGAATAGTTATTATTCCTATTAAGAAGAGGTATAAACTATAGGTTTCTGGGCTTTCGTTAAGAAATTGTTTTCCTGTAAGCGCGTAGTAGATGATGCTTACTCCTGCGTAGAGGAGCATGATGGCAAGGAATTTCTCTAGTATTTCTGCTGGTCGCTGCAATACTTTTCTTTCTGCTATGAGTAGTGCTAGGTAGTAAAGAAGAAAAGCTGCTATTATTATGAGGTACCCGCTAATCATGGTTGTGTGTGTTAGTGCTTGTTTTTATGTTCTCTCTTTTTGTTGTGTTCTAAGATACTATTATAAATCAAGATTTTTTCTGTTTTTTTTTATATGGATTCTTTACACCAAGACCGCGTAGTTAATATCTTGTCTCAAGCAGTTAATCAATCCCCGTTTGGGTTAGTAATCGCTTCTGCTGATATTCCTGATAACCCTCTTGTATACGCTAATGAGGGGTTTACTCGCCTTACTGGATATTCTTTTTCTGAGGTGGAGGGACGAAACTGTCGTTTCTTACAGGGAGAGGATACACAACAGACTCCTCTGAGTGGGTTGCGTGATGCGATTAAGAATTTTCGTCCGTACGCGTGTACTTTACGTAACTATACGAAGTCTGGTGAGTTATTCTATAATGATTTGATGATAACTCCTGCGTCTACTGATCAAGGAAACTTCTTTGTAGGTACACAAAGAGACGTTACTGCTCGTGAACGGTTGTATTCTTCTCTTCGTGAAGAATCTTCTTCTCTTGATGAACAAGTTGGTGACTTACTTCATGACGCGCGTAATAAGCTTGGAGTATTTACTGGTCTGTGTGATTTAGCGCGTGAAGAACCAGATCTTCTTAATAGTCTTAGGAGATACCTAGGTGATTTTTCTTCTTCTATAACTCAGAGATTAGAGGATATTCGTAATAGAAAACAATCTTATCCTCTTTCCTTAGTTGATGTTGCTGCGCACGCACAAAATCAAGTATCGTTGTTTAGTGTTTCTTCTGAGCACGAAATATCGTATTCTGGTCCTTCTTCTCTAGAGGTCTTTACGAGTAGAGATGTGTATGTTTCTGCTCTTGAGAACTTGCTTTCTAATGCTTCTAAGTTCATTCCTTCTTCTCGCAAAGGAGTTATTGATGTATCCTTACTAGAAGAAGAGTCGCAAGTAGCTTTACAGGTGTGTGATAATGGTGTTGGTATTCCTGAGGGTTCTTTAGAGGAGATTTTTGAGGAGTTTAATTTTGTTTCTTCACGCCAAGAAGTAAAAGTTGCTAGTTCTGGTCGTGGGTTGAGTCAAGTTCGTCGAGAGCTTTCTCGCGTAGGAGGGGTTATTTTTGCTTCTAATAACAAGACGTACGGCTCTACTTTTTCTGTGAAGCTTCCTAAAACGCCAGCTTTATAAAGTCGTTCTTGACGCAATACTTGTATGTTAGAGGCGTTCGTGTTGGCGGTGGGTACGTTGCTTCCTATTGCTAACCCGCTAAGCACTGCGTTTGTTTTTAACAGCTTAGCTGCGAACAGAAGCGTTCAGGAACGAAGGCGTATAGCACTAAAAGCGTCCTTTACTGCTATGGTTACGTTGTTGATATTTATGGTTTTAGAAAACTGGTTGCTTTCGTTCTTTGGAATTACTGTGTACGCTTTTCGCGTAGCAGGAGGCTTGTATTTGGGTATGATTGGTTTTGAGATGTTGAGTGCGAATATGCGCAGAAACCCAGATAATTATGTTGATGAGAAAGAAGACATCAGTATTATTCCTCTTGCTATCCCGCTTATTAGCGGTCCTGGAAGCATGACAGCAGTTCTTGTTCTTTCTCAAGGAGGTAGCTGGGGCGTGTATGCAGTTGTGGCGGCGGCTATTGTTGTTGTTGCAGTCTCTGCTTGGTTGCTTCTTCGCCACGCGCATTACTTAACAAAAATCTTTGGCCGCACAGGAACTAACGCTCTTGAGCGTATCCTTGGCCTTATTGTCTTAGTGATTGCTGTTCAATTCCTCTTTAATGGGATATCAGGCTACTTACAAGACATCGGTATTGGGTTATTTGAGTAGTGCGAAGAAGTCATCTTTTGTTTCTCGCATATCTCTTGGATTGCTGTTTGCTGCGTAAAAGAACTCGTTTGCAGCTACAGGTGCTTCTACTGGGTCTTGGAGTTGATTAAATGCTTGCTCGTACGCGTTGATAAAAACGCTTTTTGCTTGTTGGCTTCTGCTTGAGCGTAAATGTTTATCGTGCAAGTCTATTAAGAAATCTTCTAGTGCTATGTACGCACTAAACGTTACCTCTCCTTTAATTGAGTGAAAATTGTTTATTACTTCGAGGGCTTTGTATGGTGTGCTGTGCACACGTGTTTCTGGAGGAAAGAATTCGTTTGCGTGGTTGTTCACGCTTCCGTTTTTTCGTAGACGAAGAGGAATTGTTTCCTCATGAACTGTTCGTAAAGTATATGCAGGTTCTATAATTGTGCTGTTGGGGGTTGTGAGGAGGTTAAGCTCTTTTCCTTGCTCTGTACGTATAGTGTATATTCGTAGACAGGTATTTGTGCTTGGGAGCTGTTCTTGTAGTGCAAAGAAGTAGTGAGCGTTGTTCTTATCAGGAGTTTTTTTACCAAACCAAGTCATGTTCTTACGCATAAGAGACAACTAGTTGTTTATATTGTTAATGGTTATAAACAAAGGGTGTGTCTGCTTGCTTTATGGTTAAGTGCAAGTTCTTTACTCAATGCGGTGGGTGTACAACAATGGATGTAGACTATACCAAGCAAATACAACAAAAACAAGAGTATTTACGAACACTTTTTCATCAAGAAGTGCCTGTTCTTAAGCAAACAAACCCGTACAGTTTTCGTAATCGAATGGACTTTGTTATTACAGCAGACAAGCTAGGACTTAAACAATCCTACAAAGAAGTAGTTGATATTTCTCGCTGCGAAGTACTTAAAGAACCTCTAAACAAGATATTAACGACTATTCGCGAGTGGTTTAGTACTGAAGAACTCACCGGATGCACTCCAGGAAGCTTTGATGGGTTTTTGCGCTTTGTCATGCTGCGAGGAGACGATCAAGAACAACAAGTAACGCTTACAACAACTACTCACGAACACCAAGAAGCAATTCTTCGCCTAGCAGACAACCTAGCAGTTAAGAGTTTTGTTTGGCTTGTAGAAGAAGAAAGCACTGAGCGAAGTGTTGGCAGCAAAGAAGTACTTGTTGTTGGAGAGCGAGAAATAACTCTTCGTTTAGCAAACAAACAATTTCTTATTTCTTCACACACGTTCTTTCAGACAAGTCCAGAAATGGCGGAGAAAGCTATAGAGTACATGAAGCGGTACGTTCACGGACGAGTACTGGACTTATATTGCGGAGTGGGCGTTCTTGGACAAGCACTTAGTAGTGAAGTAGTAGGTGTTGATAGTAACAAAGAAAACGTTTTGCAAGCAAGAAGAAACGCAGAAATAAACAGCGTACAAGCAGAGTACTTCGTTGAGGACGCAGCGAGGTTTTTACGAAAAGAAGCTTTTGACACAATCATTGTTGACCCTCCAAGAACAGGACTACAAACAGGAGTTCACTCATTACTTGCTAGTAACGCAGAGACTATTGTGTACTTAAGCTGCAACCCAAAAACGCAAGCAAGAGACTTAGTATTTTTGAAACAAGTCTACGAAGTAATAGACTTGCAAGCGTTTGATTTCTTTGCGCACACAGAACACGTTGAGTGCTTGGCTGTTTTGAGAAAGAAATAACTTATTTTACACTGCTAGTTTCCAGAGTAGGTTGAAGTATTTTGTGTATGTCTGAGCCATTTCTTCTGAGGTGATTACTACGCAGAAGGGTTGTTTTGAGAATATCCAGAAGCTTGTTTTGTTTCCGTACACTAGCGTTGCTGCAGGGACTGTGTATTCGGAAGGAAGATATTTGGCGTCCGAGTACTCTAGCTCTTTAAGAAAGGTTATTCTTTCTGTTGCGTTCTCGTTGTATATGTGTAGTATTCGTTGTTTGTTTGCAATTCTTTTTCTATGAAAGGTTGCTAAGAATGATCCAAGTTTCTCAGGAAGTTCCTTTGGTATTCCAAATGCGAGTATATCTTTTTTTTCTTCAAGCATATCGTTAATTATGAGTTTTATTCCTTCAAAGCCCTCATATATTCTTGCTTGGTTTTCTGTTGAGTCATAATACGTTTCTAGCTGAGGAAGTATTGTTTCTAGTTTGTTTTCTTTTTCTTTAAGGAGGTCTTTTAAGTTGCTTGGATGATTGGCTCTATACACTTTTTTCTTTGCTACTTCTACTTCAAAAACAAGTCCTTTCTCAACAAGTTTTCTTATTGAATCATACACATTTACTCGGTGAACTGAGGACTTCTTTGCTATGTGGTTAACTGTTAAATCCTTGTTTTTTAGTAGCGAGAGATATATTTTTGCTTCGTTCTTTCCTAATCCTAGCTCTTTTATTACGTCTATTTCACTCATTTCTGTATAGTTTATTACTACAAGAATTTAAATATTTCTTTTTTCTTACTATTCCTAGGTGATACACATGAAAACACTTACTTCACATATAGGCGCTTACACAGCAGCAGCCACTCTTCTTCTGGGAGGATGTACTCCTTTAGAGCAAGAGCAATCAACGCATCTAAGAGGAAATATTCTTGGTAGCGAAACGACTAAGCCAACAACAATTACTCGCTTTTCTCAAAGTAACTGTTTAGTACTGCAATACCAGCAAAAAGTCTATGACAGCTGTGCAGGTATAAACACGTTTGACGTGCCCGCTGATAGTTTAGATATTAAACTCAACGAGCTTATGGATGTAACAGAGAAATTACGAGGATACATGCGCAGTAACTACTAATCTTGCACAAATAACTAAAGAACGAATACTTTTTTGTTTCTTAAACAAAACTAAGAAATTCCTTGACTTCTTCGCACGTATACAATATGTTGAGTGCTTAGCTATTTTGAGAAAGAAACACTAATAACCTTTTACTAACTTCTTATAGTTATGAGTGATTTAGAAGTAATCTTGTTTTTTGGCATGCATGGTTCAGGAAAAACTACTGTTGGAGAGCGTTTAGCACAAGAAATTCCTGGTTACGTTCATTGGAGCTCCGGAGAAACTATTCGCTCAGTTGATGTGGCTAACTTATCTTCTGATTTAGCAAAAGAAATTGTTCATTACCGGTTTACTGAAGAATACTTACCCGATAAGTATATGTTGCAGTTGTTACAAGAAGACTTAAACGACTCTTCACTTACTTACATTCTTGACGGAATACCTGCAAATACTAATCAACTCTTGTTTATTCAAAATAATTTTCTTATAAGAAAAAACTTTTTCTTTGATGTTGATGAAGATGTAGCTGTTGAGCGATTACTTAAGCGAGCTAGTAGAAAAACTGATTCCACTAGAGAAGCAATTAATAATCGTAACAAGCCATACTTTGAGGAAACACTTCCTGCTCTTACAAGCATTCCTCACACACGAATAAATGCTAACTTATCTGAGCGAGAAGTGTATGAGCAAGTTATTGCTAGTTTATATTCTTCTAGCGTAAACCTCTTAAGTAGCAAATAATTCCTTACTTGTATGAGTCTTCACCAAGCATACCCTACTGAGTACACAGCACCGATACGAAAACAAGTTCAAGAGCACGGAGTACAAGAACTCCTTACTGCAGAGCAAGTACAAGAAGCTCTGCGTAAACAACGAGTGCTCATCCTTATCAATAGTGTGTGCGGTTGCTCAGCAGCAAACGCAAGACCTGCTCTGTACGAAATTATGAAAGAACAACCAGAACTAAAAGTAGCAACAGTATTTGCAGGTGTTCATCACGAAGCAACAAAAACGCTTCGAGAAAGTGTTCCTCATCCTCCAAGCAGTCCTAGCTTCGCACTTTTTGAGAACGGCAAGTGCACGTTTTTCTTGCCAAGAGAAGAGATACAAGGAGTAGATGTTAGTGAGATTGTTAATCAACTCCAACAAGCTCTTAGTAACTAATAGAGAACAAACATATTTAAGAATAAGTACTCCTCCTCAGTAGTGGGGATAATGAAATTTTCGTATAGTGACGCACTACTTCAGGCACGAACGTACAATATTGAGTTATTATTGAAATCATTCATCACCGCTGATTCACGAATAAAAAACTCCTCTCTTCCCTTCTGGAAGCAAGAATTACTCGCACAAAGTACTTCTTGGAAGAAACACAACGCTTTTGTTAATGAGCCACTAAAAAAAGTTGGTGATCCCATAAGTTTTGTGATGCAAGCACAAGAAGTTCCTGTAATAGAAGCAGTTAAGTACGTATTACGTCAGCAAGGTTACGACGCAGAAATAGTTTTTAATCCTCCTATTGATCAATCTCCCTATGAAGTGCTTGTTCACGCACAGAAATTTTTTCTTTCACACCAAGAAGAAGCAATCGCGTATTTCTCTAACAAAAGAAGAACCTCTGCTGACGTAGTACAACAATGGGGTGTTGGTTTTGCGAAGAGAAACAACGAGTTGGTTAATGAGTTGTTTGAAGAATTTTCTTCTCAAACAATAGCTGCTTCAGGAATTATAGGCACTCAAGCAAGATCTGTTGACGAAATGTCCGCAAGTAATTCGTATTGCTCATTAGTTGATCGAGTAACGTTTCCCATCAAGGACTTACAAGGGAGGATAATTGGTTTTAGCGGACGACTCGTTTCTGAGAGTACTAAGCGACCAAAGTATAAGAACTCTTCTTCACAAGTAGCGAACCAACCAACAATTTTTAGTCGCTCTAATTCCTTCTTTGGTCTTTACGAAGCAAAACAACGCATTCAAGAAACAGGAGTTGTGTACGTAACAGAAGGATACACCGATGTTATGTCCGCAAGCACTACTCTTCCAAACGTAGTCGCTGCTCTTGGAACAGGAATTACTTCTTCACAACTAAAAACGCTCTCAGAACTAGCGAAAACAGTTGTTTTTGTCATGGATGGAGATGCTGCAGGAAGACTTTCTGCTCGTAAATATGCTAGCATAGCTCTTGAGTACGGAATAAACCCAGAAGTAGTTCTTCTTCCTATTCAGGAAAATAAAAAAGATCAAGAAGATATAGATTCTTTAGTAAGAAAAGGAACTCCTGCTTCTCAGATCGTAGATGCTTTCTCTGTTCCCATAGGGGAGTTGTTTCTTGAAGACATCATAAACCCTTCACACATAGATTTACTTCCCATAGTTAAAGAAGTAATTGCTAATTCTTCTCAAGCAACTTCCTCACACCCAATTATTGATTCATTGTATCAAGTATCTGGATTGCCTCCTGTTAGTGAAGAGCTTATTGAGCAACTACTTGCTAAACAAGCAAGTCCTTTTCAACAAGCAGCTGCTCGTTACGTATCAGCAATGTTTAGTACTTCTTCAAAAAAAGCAATCACGTATTTTGAAGACCTCCCGTGCACTCATGAGTTTTTTCCAGAAGAACTACGATCAGCGTATTGCGCTCTTCAAGAAGCGTATATGAATGGAGTAATATCTTCTGTCGTTCCTTTACACAAACAAGAGCCAGACCATCCTGATCTTTTTGCTCCTGAAGAGATATCCTCAAGTATTACTAGCTTACAACAAACAATGAATGAGCCATCAGTTCCTTTGTATCTACGTCAAGAACTTGCTCGCCCAGCCAAACGCAACGTTTCTAAAGAGCATATATTTATTAATGAATTTATCGAGTTCTTTACTCGGGAGAAGATGTATTCTCGTTTACAACAAGCAGATAGTACTTTTACAAAGGAGATTTTTGATACGTATGTCTCTTGAGAAATACCTTGAGATGGATCTTGATGAGATAAACCCTCTTCAGTGGTCTACTAGAAAAAGATATTTGAAGCCTTTAGCAGAGATTATTAAAGAAGTAAGCCAAGTTGCTAAAAACGTTTCTGAGCCGTTATCAAAAAAGTCTTTTCGTGCAGTAACGTACCGGCAGCTATGCATGTGGTCTTTTGTTATGTATGGAGAATCAAATCCTGCTTGGCTTGTTGAAGACATGGGTTTTGAGTATTTTTCAAAAAAAGTTCTTCCGTATAACAAAATGCAATCTTATATTAAGAAACGATTTACTCGAGAACAAGCAGAACAAGCATACACAGGTTCTTTAGTTGGAAAGATGACGCAAACAGTTTTTGACTTAAGCGATCATAAGTCTAAAAGAATTCATAAACGCGTTACACGAGAAGGAGGTGGTTATATGGCTGAATTCATTAATTCGTTATACCCTGATCTTCAACAAAAACATGGTTTTTCTTTGTATGATGCGTTCATAAACGGGTATTCAGGAAACATGGAGGATATTGATGTGCTACTTACTGAACGGCACTTCTCAGGAGCTTCTATGTTTGAGCGCTCGCTACGAAAAGATGGGTTGTCATACGTAGTATCTGCTCTTATGAAAACTTCTGATAACGAATTATTTCCTAAAACCTTCTCTCAAGCACTCTTTGAGCGATTAGGTTATGACGTTTCTGCTGATAGGTTTCATCAAAACTCACAGGACGCTCAGAACGGGTTATCAGAGAAACTTGGTATTTCTTCAACAAGAAACATTGTTTCTTTAGCTGGTGAGCGCTACGCCACGCTGCTTTTTTCTCTTCTGCAAAGAAATCCTTTCGCATCTGCTAGTATCCCTGAAGCGCTGCGCTCAGGGTTTTCTTTAGTTGCTTCTGAGCGCGATAAACAATTGCTTGTTCAAGTAAACGAGTTATTTTCTGAGGATAAACAGTTAGTAGCTGATAATAGGGTGGTCACAAGTAATGGTTCTTCTGTGCTTGTAGAGACAAAGACGCTCTCAAACGGATATTATAATGTAGGCACAAAAATTATTGATAAGTACGCTTCGAGTACTCACTGGGCTGATGGGACTCCTATTGACCAAAAACTTGCAGTTTTTCATGCTAACGGGTTTGCTTCTGAAGCAGAAGAAGAATTAAAAAAAAATGGTTGGCAAGTGTTTTCTGGCAACCAATTTCATGACGTTCTTGGAGAATTAATTCATAAAGAAGAAGGTTTTCTTGATAGACTATCTGTTCCTTTAACTTCTCTTGATGATTTATTGCTTGGACACGAAATAGTTAATAAACGCTCTCACCTCTTATACCGACGCCCTCATAAGCTATTGCGCGAATGGATGGTGGATATGCTTGAGAAGAATATTTCTTCTCTTGGTGCTTCCGAAAAAACGTATTTTTCTCGAAACATTCCTTTTGAAACAGTTACTTCTGTTCGCGAGTTTGAAGGAGTGTATGACTTATCTTCTTTTATTAAGCCTAATCAACCAACTGTCTATTTTGATTTAGAAACGCCTGGTTTTCTCTCAGAAGGAGTTCCTATTGGTATTGCTGGTGTTGCGTACTGGCAGGGTGATGAGCTTGTTGCTAAGCAGTTTCTTGCACGAACTCCTCTGGAGGAGACTCGTTTGCTTAATGAGTTAGAAAAAATTTTTTCTCAGGCCAAACGAGTAGTGACGTTTAATGGGGAGCGCTTTGATAATCCTTTCTATAACTCTCGTGCGTGGCATAATCTTGTTCGTTCAAAAATCGTTTCTTCTCAATCAGTTGATCGTATGCAAATTTTTAAGCATGAGCGAGGAATTTTTTATGATCAAGGATACCGTTTACAGGATTATGAGCGAGAACACATCGGTCTTGTTCGTTCAGAAGTATTTAAGGAGCAGGATATTCGTTCAAGTGACATCCCTCCTGTGTTTAAGAACTATTGGTATGGTGGTCCAGAAAGCGGGGTTCTTCGTGTGCTGCTTCATAACCAGCTAGATGTGTTTTCTACTGCGATGATTGATTCAACGTATTTGTTAAGAAAACCTTCTTCTGTTATTCCTACTTTTCCTTTCGAAGAAAAAGCTCCTTTCTAGAACTAGTTGAAATGGGCTCAGAGGGATTTGAACTGCAAGTTATTTGTACAGAGTAATTGCTTCCACTGGACATTTACGACCGAAAAGTATTTGTTGCATTCTTACTGTTTTTTTTATATGAAACCAACTGTTGAGTTTTGCGAGTTATACGGTGCTATGCTGGGTGATGGTTGTGTTGGTGTATATCAGTACGGAACCAAGAAACCTGTTTTTGTTGTGATGTTAACTGGTTCGATGTATGACCGTGATTATTATGTGTTCAAAATTATTCCGATACTTAATAAGTTGTTTGGAGACTGTTTTCAATTGCGAAAGAAATCAAATGCACATGCGTTGTTGCTTCGTTCATATCAAAAAAAACCGTATATGTGTTTACGTAAGTTTGGGTTTCCTAGTGGCAAGAAATACAATCTCATAATTCCTCCTTGTTTCTATAAGGACAAAAAATGGGTTATTGCATGTATTCGAGGAATATTTGATACTGATGGTTCAGTATATTTGCGATACTCGAAGAAATATAAGAACCATGCTAAGCATTACTTGTACATGAACGTCCAGTTTAAGATGACATCGCCGTTCTTATTGCGTCAAATCAAGGTATTTCTTACAGGAATAGGTATTTGCTGTAATAACAGATATACTGAGGGTACTTCAACAGTACTTAGAATTACTAATCAGAAGTCAGTTCATCGTTTCTTTGAGATAATAAAACCAAGTAATTTTCATCATCAGAGAAGATATTGGTACTGGGCTCAGAGGGATTTGAACCCCCGACCTACCGGTTAAGAGCCGGCCGCTCTTGCCAGACTGAGCTATGAGCCCGTAAGTACTTAATGATTTATGAATTCTTTAAAAGACTATGCTGCTTTGTGTAATTTTTTGTTTTCGTATTCACAAAGTTTCTCTACTGTTTTTCTTGATCGTAAACTCCCTTTTTTCTTTAGTGATTCAAATCCTTGCAAAAGTGCAAATCTATCTAAACTGTTTATGAGTGGGCTGCTTGCTTTGACATATGCAGGGACTCCTAAATACTCATATCTTCCTGGTTCTGCTTGGTATTTTATTATTTCTCCTTCACTTATTTTAAATGGTAAATAAATTCCTTTTTGTCGTGCGTAATTCGCAAATAAGCAGTTAAATACGTTCATTGCTCTGTTTACTGCGTCTTCTTCGTGTTTTGCTCTTGTGCTTCTTATTAGTTCTTCAGAAAACCATCGAGGAGTTGTTGTTGGAGTCACTGCTGTGCTATTAATGAATCCGTGGCTAACGCTTGGTTGTTCTATGTTGTATCCATCAGTAAAGTATTGTATAAGAAAAACCTCTTTTCTCTCTCCGTTTAAGCTGTATTGTTTTTTTGTTCCTGAAAAAGAGTTTTTGTGAGTGTAAGGGAGTTTTTTTGTTATGAATTCTGTGTGATTACTGATGCCGCTTATAGCTATTGAGAGCTTATACCAGTCTGCGTTAAGTCTTTGAATTCCTAATGCGTCATCGTGATTGTATGTTTTGTTGTTATCAATTGCAAAAAACGGTATTTGGGGCTGTTGAATATTGACTGTTGTCTCAATATTTAGTAAAGAGAGTCTCTCGTATGAAAAGTTGCTTCTCTCCCGTTGCTGCATAATTATATCGCCAATAAGGAGTATTTAAGCTTTTCTTCACTGCAGAATACTCATATATTCTTTTAAGGTGTTGTTTGTGTTCTTTATTCTATGATTATTACGTTGCTTGAGTGCGAGGATTGGGAGAAGGAGTTTTTTAAGCAGCGTTTGCATCAGCACGAGTTGCATTTTGTTGATGAGCCTATTGAGTCTGGCGTTCCTGAAAACACTGAGGTTCTTGTTGTGTTTATTTATTCTCCTGTTACTCAGAAGCTGCTTAGTTCTCTTCCTAACGTAAAGCTTGTGTGTACTCGTAGTACGGGTTTTGATCATATCGACTTAGTTGCTTGTGCGAGTAAGGGTGTTGTTGTTAAGAACGTTCCTTTCTATGGTGAGAACACGGTTGCTGAGCACACCTTTGCGCTTTTATTGGCTATTTCTCGTCGCTTAGTTGAGGGTGTTTTGCGTGTTCGTAGCGGGGTTTTTGATCCTCATGGTCTTGAGGGTTTTGATTTGAAGTCTAAGACTCTTGGGGTTGTTGGTACGGGTCATATTGGTCAGCACGTTATTCGTATGGCTAATGGTTTTGAGATGGACGTGGTTGCTTTTGATCCGTTTCCTAACAAGGCTGTTCAACGTAAGCTTGGTTTTCGTTACGCAGACCTTAATGAGTTACTAGCTACTTCTGATATCGTTACCCTTCATTGTCCGTATAACGAGCACACGCATCACTTACTTAATCAGGACAACTTATCTAAGATTAAGAAGGGCGCTGTTATTATTAACACTGCTCGAGGAGGCCTTATTCATAACGAGGCTCTTCTCTCTGCTCTTAGTGATGGGCGAGTTGGTTTTGCTGGTCTTGATGTTCTTGAGGAAGAAGTGAGTATTCGTGAGGAAGTAGAGGTTCTTAGTAAGCGAAGAAAAGGCGTTGACGTTCATTCTATGCTTATTGATCACGTTCTTATCAATCACCCACGGGTTGTAGTTACGCCTCATAACGCGTTTAATAGTAAAGAGGCTTTGCAGAGAATTCTTAATACTACTGCTGATAATATCCTTGTTAGTTCTGATGCTAACGTAGTAAAGGTTAAATAAGCCAGTAGTTTTTTGTTGTTGTATGAAGAAGTTGCTTTACGTTTCTGGTATGCATTGCGCTAGTTGCGCGAATACTATTGAGGAGCGTTTGTTATCTGTAAAGAAGGTTTCTTCTGCTAGTGTTAATTCTGCTAACAACACTGTTTTGGTTGTTCATGAGGGTGTTCCTGTTCAGACTCTTATTAATCAAATAAAACTTGCTGGTTATAGTGCTTCTGAGCACCCTCCTCTTGCTGATGAACATCATAAGGTGGAGTCGTTTCCGCTTATTGCTTGTTTTGCTGGTTTTTTCTTGCTTGTCTTATCCATGGGTCACATGCTTGGCTTGCCTATTCATGAAACGGTACTGAACGCTTTCTTGCAGTTTCTTCTTGCTTCGTACTTGTTATTTGTTAACAAAGAGGTCTTTAGGCAGGGTTTGCTTGTTGTTTGGAGAACAAAAACTTCTACTATGGACACATTAGTTGCTCTTGGTGTTGGTTCTGCGTATCTGTACTCATCAGTTGTTTTCTTGTACGGAGTGTTTTCTCCTCCTATTGAGTTTTCTCAATTATTTTTTGAGAGCGCAGGAATTATCTTGTTGTTCGTGCAGATTGGCAGATATTTTGAGTTCAAAGCTACTCGTAGAGCTGCTTCTCGTATGAAGGGCTTGCTTTCTCTTGCTTCTCCAAGCGCTCTTGTTGTTGATGGCTCCTCTGAGCAAGAAGTACTTCTTGATGAGGTGGTTGTTGGTTCTATTGTTAAAGTAAAGCCTGGTATGCGCATTCCTCTTGATGGTGTTATTCATGTAGGAGCTACTCGTATTGATGAGAGCTTAGTTACTGGTGAGAGTGTTCCTGTTAAGAAAACGAAGGGAGACGTTGTTTTTGGTGGTTCTATTAATAAGACGGGTATGGTTCTTGTTCGTGTTACTGCTTCTTCTCAGAAAAGTACTGTTCAGCGCATTGCTGATCTTGTTGAGGAGGCTCAGAGTAGTAAAGCTCCTATTCAGCGCGTTGTTGATAAGGTCGCTTCTCGTTTTGTTCCTTTCGTTCTTCTTCTTGCTGTATTGACTTTTGTTGGTTGGTTACTGTTTCCTCCTCTTGAGGCTGTTGTTCCGTTATTGTTTGCTTTGCAAGCAAGCATTGCTGTTTTGGTAATTGCTTGTCCTTGCGCTCTTGGTCTTGCTACTCCTACTGCTGTCATGGTTTCTATGGGTGAGGCTGGTAAGCAGGGTGTTGTTTTCTCTGATGCCGCTACTCTTCAGGCTGCTTCTTCTGCTCGAACTGTTGTTTTTGATAAGACTGGAACGCTTACTGTTGGTAAGCCTGTTGTTTCTGCTATTAAGACGTATAATGATTTATCTTCTCAGGTTGTGTTTCGTTACGCTGCTAGTCTTGCTAGTACTTCTACTCATCCTCTTAGCGAGGCTATTGTTTCTTATGCTAAGAAGCAAAGTATTGGTTTTGGCAGTCCTCGTCAGTGCGAGGAGGTTGAGGGTAAGGGTCTTGTTGGTAAGGTTGAGGGTCGAAAGATTGTTGTTGGTAGCGTGGATTTCTTTGTTGAGTCGGGTATTGGTTTGTATGACGTTCGTGAAAAACTTCCTTCTTTTGCTAGTAAGCAGTACACTCCTGTTTTAGTTGCTGTTGAGGGTAGAATTGCTGCTCTTATCGGTATTTCTGATGCTCTTAAGGATTCTGCTAAGGCGGGTGTTGAGGCTGTTCATGCTCTTGGTTTACAGACTGTTATGCTTACTGGGGACCGTCAAGAAATTGCTGAGAGCGTTGCTTCTTCTCTTGGTGTTGGTGTTGTTCGTGCTCAGCTTTCTCCTCAGCAAAAACTTGAGGAGATTACTCGTATGCGTAAGAAGCGAGGTGTTGTTATGGTTGGGGACGGTATTAATGACGCTCCTGCTCTTGCTGCTGCTGATGTAGGTGTTGTTCTCTCTAATAGTACTGAGGTTGCTTCTGAAGCCAGTAGTGTTCGTGTTATGAGTGATGACGTTACTAAGGTTGCTTTTGCTCTTGGTCTTTCTCGTCGTACGATGAGGGTTGTTAAGCAAAACCTTGCTTGGGCTTTTTCTTATAACGTACTTGCTATTCCTATTGCTATGGGTGTTTTGTATCCGTTTACTGGTTGGTTGCTCTCGCCTATGATTGCTGGTGCTGCTATGGCAGCAAGTAGTTTGTCTGTCGTTCTGAATAGTCTGCGTCTAAAATGAGGTTTTTGGTCTTTTTTTTGATTACTTGTTAATGGGAACATTTTTATATCTTCTTACTTTATTTCTTGTATGGATGTAACTGCTTCTAATGGTTTATACGCACATAAACATAATTTAGAAACACATGTATCTATTCTTAATAGGAAATCTGCTGATTCTCAAGTTAATATTCCTGCGTTTTCTTTAGGAATTCCTTTTTATGAGTTCGCAATTGATGCGTTAACTAGTGCATTGGTACATACGTCTTCTGAAGAAGTAATTGCTGAGTACATTAGTCAATTAAACGATTGTGTTGCTGCTCAAAAAGGTCTTTCTGAACTTGATGAAAGGTATTTATTATCTTGTCGAGAAACGATTATTTCTGATCTTCACAAAAAAATTAATTAGTGCATATTCTTCTTCTTGAATAAGTAACTCTACGTATCTATCATGCTAATTTATCATGTATTTCTATCTAAGTATCTTTGCTACTGTTTCTGATAGTTGTATCTTGTTTGTTTTTCCGTGTTTGGTTATTGTTATTAGTTTTTGTTCTTTTAGTTTGTTTAGTGTTCGATGCACTTTTACTCTGCTCAGTCCTTCTATTCTTGATAGTTCTGCTTGGAGTGCTTTATTGTTGTTTTCTATGAGGTAGTTGATGATTGTTTGTTCTTCCTCGCTTAGGAATTGTTTGAGTAGTTCTATGACTTCTTGGGTTTTTGCTTGTGTGTCTGCTAGTTTTATGTTTGTGTATGTTGCTAGTGCGTATCCTGCTACTGCTGATAATATCATGGTTGCTATGGTGAAGGGAAGCCTGTTTTGTATGAGCCAGTAGTACACAGGATTTGCTGGTGTGTGTGCTTGGTGCAGATACACTAAAAACCATACGAGGCCAAGCAGTGTTATGGTTAGTGCTGCGAATCCTATGGTTATTGATGTGAAGGTTTTTTGTTTCATTTCTTGTACGGAACGTTTCCGTACCTTTTAAATATTGTTTCATCTTATGTAACAGTAGTTGTCGGGGTGAGAGTTCCTCGATATAGTATTAATTATGGCAAAGAAAACAAAAACTACGTCTGTGCGCAAGAGCGCTTCGACGCAGAAAAAAGATGTTCCGGCGAAGAGCAACCCTTGGGTTGTTGCTGTTATCGTGCTTGGTGTCCTGCTGTTTATCAGTTTGGTTGCTAACGCGGTTCTTGCAACACTTCTTGTGGTTAGTGCTCCAACGACAGCAACTGCTCCTACGCAGGTTGCTCCTCAGCAACAACAAGCTCCTTCTGGTGGCCCTGTTGAGGTTGATTTAGAGAGTGCTCACCTTCTAGGAGATCCTAGTGCTTCTGTGGTTATGGTTGAGTACAGTAGCTTTACGTGTCCGTTCTGTGGTCGTTTCCACGCGGAGACGTTTGGGCAGATAAAGAGTAACTTCGTTGATACGGGTGATGTTTTGTATGCGTACAAGCACTTCATCCGTAGCCCTGATGATGCTCGTATTGCTAATGTTGCTGAGTGCGCTGCTGAGCAAGGTGATTTCTTTGCGTTTATCGACCAGGTGTATAGCAACCAGCATGACTTAAGTGATGCTGCTTTGCGTCGATACGCAGAAAATCTTGGTCTTGATGTCTCTGAGCTGGATAGTTGTGTATCTTCTGGTCGTAATCAGCAAGTTGCTAACGATCATGTTGCTGAGGCTCGAGCGAATGGTATTTCAGGTACTCCTAGCTTTCTTATTAATGGGGAGCGTTTAGTGGGTGCTCAGCCGTATCCTGTTTTTGAGCAGGCTCTTCGTTCAGCGCAATAAATTTTTTTTCTAAATATTTTTTTTCTTTTTTTTTCCACACTAGTTCTTGTTTTGCGTTTTTAAATGCGTCAATTTTTGTTTTTAAACAAACACAAAACAACACTATATATAGTGTCTTAGTACATAACAACGTACTGTATGTTGTGTTTATTATGTTTGAGAATATAAACACTTATAACACAAACCAACAACACTACCTGTATGGATGATTTACTCGTAACAAAAAGAAATGGAAAAATAGTTCCGTACGATAAGCAACGAATTCACAACGCACTACAACACGCGTTTCGCGCAAAACAAGAAACGATACGCAAAGAAGAACTAGAAGAACTCACCCAAGCAATACACGAAGAAATACACGCTCGCTTCAAAGAATTCTACCCAAACGTAGAAAACATCCAAGACATCGTAGAAAAACACCTCATGAGAAACGAACACTACGAAGTAGCCAAACAATACATCCTCTACCGAGAACAACGAACCAAAGAACGATCAGCCAAGCAAGACGAAGCAATAAAAAAAAGCTACTTAGGAAAACTCACCGTAACCAAAAGAAACGGAGAAAAAACCCTCATTAACATGAAAAAACTCCAAGACACGCTACGACGAGCAACCAAAGGATACACCGTACCCGAAGAAGACATCATCGCCATCTGCGAGCAAACAGTAAAGAACCTATACGAAGGAGTACCCACAACAGAAATAGAAGAAGCACTCATCCTCACAACCACCTCGCGCATAGAACAAGATTCTTGCTACAACGTAATAGCACAACGACTCCTAAGCCAAAAAATCTACAAAGAACTCATGCAAGAAAGCGTTACTGATGAAGCGTTTGAAAAAAAATACCAAGAAACCTTTGTGCGCGTACAAGAAGAAGCGCACAAGAAAGGAATACTTGATGAGCGCATGAAAGAATACGACGTAGAAGAACTCGCAAAGTACTTACGCGTAGAACGAGACGACTTGCTAGAATACATGGCACTACGAACACTACACGAGCGCTACTTCATACACACACTAGAAGGAGACTCTATAGAGCTGCCACAAATCTTTTGGATGCGCGTAGCGATGGGACTAGCCTTAGCAGAAGAAACCCCAGAAGAACGCCACGAGCAAGCAAAGAAGTTCTACGACATCCTCAGCGTCATGAGATACACACCAAGCACCCCAACGCTCTTTCACGCAGGACTAAAGAAAGCGCAGCTAAGCAGCTGCTACCTAACAACAACTCAAGACGACCTAAACGATATCTTCAAACAATACAGCGACCACGCACAACTCAGCAAGTGGAGCGGAGGAATAGGCCATGACTGGACGAATATTCGCGCAACAGGAGCAATGATAAAAAGTACTCGCGTAGAAAGCCAAGGAGTAATTCCGTTTCTAAAAATCGCAAACGACGTAACAGCAGCGATTAATCGCAGCGGAAAACGACGAGGAGCGACTTGCGCGTACCTAGAAACCTGGCACTTAGACATAGAAGACTTCGTTGATCTGCGAAGAAACACCGGGGATGAGCGCAGACGAACTCACGACATGAATACCGCAAACTGGATTCCTGACTTGTTTATGAAACGAGTAGATAACGATGAGAACTGGACGTTATTTAGTCCTGAAGAAGTACCCGAACTACACAGCCTTTACGGGCGAGCGTTTGAGAAGAAGTACGAGGAGTACGAGAAGAAAGCACAAGAAGGAAAGCTTGCTAAGCACAAAGTAGTACAAGCAAAAGATTTGTACAGACGAATGCTCTCGCGACTCTTTGAAACAGGCCATCCGTGGTTTACGTTTAAAGACCCCTGCAACATCAGAAGCCCCCAAGACCACGCAGGAGTTATTCACTCAAGTAATTTATGCACAGAAATTACTCTGAACACAAGCAAAGAAGAAACTGCTGTTTGTAACTTAGGAAGCATTAATCTGAGCCGACACGTACTTGATGGAAGTATTAACTACGAGTTACTTCAGCACACAATTCACGTGGCTGTACGCATGCTTGACAACGTCATTGACCTCTGCTACTACCCAACTACAGAAGCAAAAACTAGTAATTTACGCCACCGACCAATAGGTTTGGGAATTATGGGTTTTCAAGACTTGCTCTTTAAGCTAAAAGTACCTTTTGACAGCCAAGAAGCGCTCACTTTATCAAGCAAAACCCAGGAGTTCATCGCGTACCACGCAATTCTTGGCAGCAGTAAGTTAGCACGAGAAAAAGAGACGTACTCTTCGTACGAAGGAAGTAAGTGGAGTCGAGGAATCCTTCCTCAAGACACCGTAGCGCTCTTAGAGCAAGAACGAGGACTGCCTATAGAAGTGCACCCTAACGAAACCCTTGATTGGAGTGTTGTGCGCAAGCACGTAGAAGAGTACGGAATGAGAAACAGTAATACCATGGCAATAGCTCCCACAGCAAGTATTAGCACGATTAACGCTTGTCTTCCTAGTATGGAGCCTATTTACAAGAACATTTATGTGAAGAGTAACATGACAGGGGAGTTTACGATTATTAATCGTTTCTTAGTTGCTGATCTAAAGAAGCATCATATGTGGAACCAAGAAGTTCTTGACCAACTAAAATTCTATGATGGTAACGTCTCTATGATAGCAGGTGTTCCTGAAGAACTAAAAGTGTTGTATAAAGAAGCGTTTCAGATAGATCCTCGCTGGGCACTAAAGATGAGTGCGTACCGACAAGTATGGATGGACCAAGCAGTTAGTCATAACGTGTTTATGAGCGGGAGTAGTGGTAAGTTACTCTCAGACATTTACATGACTGCGTGGAAGTTAGGACTAAAAACCACGTACTACTTGCGCAGCTTAGCAAAGAGCCAGATAGAAAAAAGCACTCTTGACGCAAGTAAGTATGGCTTTACGCAAAAACGCGAGTTTGAGGTAGCTAAAGAAGACCTTCCTAAAGAATCAGCTTCTCAAGCGCACTCAGAAGTAACCGCCACCACGAGTACTGGACAAGCAGTGAAGCTGTGTAAGATTGAAGACCCTGATTGCGAGGCGTGCCAATGACTATAATTAATAACAGCAAGACTGACCCGAACAAAATTCTTCCTATGAAGTACAAATGGGCTCGTGAACACTACAAAACAGGCATAGCAAATAATTGGTCTCCTGAAGAAATAACTATGCAAAACGATATTGAGCAGTGGAAGAGCGATAAGGTTCTTAGTGAGAAAGAGCGGCGCTTAATACTGTGGAACCTTGGTTTCTTTAGTACTGCTGAGAGCCTTACAGCAAACAACTTGGTGTTAGCTGTGTATAACCACGTCACTAACCCAGAGGCTAGACAGTACTTACTGCGACAAGCGTTTGAAGAGGCTATTCATACGGACACGTTTATTTATTGCTGTGATAGTCTTGGTCTTGATCCTGATGAGATATTTACTATGTACGAGACGATTCCTTCTATTAAGGAAAAAGATGATTTCGTAGTAAACCTTACTCAAAGCGTGTTTGATCCTACCTTTAAGACGGAGACTACTGAGGATATTCAGAAGTTCTTACACGACCTCGTAGGGTTTTATGTGATTATGGAAGGAATTTTCTTCTATGCTGGCTTTGCGATGATGCTTGCTTTGCGCCGTCAAGGAAAAATGGTTGGTATTGGCGAGCAGTTCGAGTACATCATGCGTGACGAGTCTGTTCATCTTGCTTTTGGTTGTGACTTAATTAATACGATTAAAGAGGAGTTTCCTGATACGTGGACGCAAGAGTTTCAGGACGAGCTTGTTGAGTTGATTAAGCAGAGTGTTGAGTTAGAAAAAATTTATGCTAATGACGCGTGTCCTGAAGGGTTGCTTGGTATTAATGCTGAGCAGTTTAGTGAGTACGTAGAGTACATCGCTGATAGGCGTCTGCAACGTATTGGTCTTAAGAAGCAGTACGGAACAAAAAGTCCGTTTCCTTGGATGAGTCAGAGTACTGATTTGAATAAGGAGAAGAACTTCTTTGAGACTCGCGTGACTGAGTACCAGACAGCAAGTAATTTGGACTGGGATTAGTTGTGATACAAAATACTTTTTTTTTCTTTTCAACAAGATTTATATAGTTCTTTTGTTGAGTTACTGTATGAAAATAGATTCTTCTTCCATTTCTTCTTACGTGAATACTTTATGGACTCAGGTAACAAGTTTTTCTGAGCCTGCTGTTCGCAAATATCCTTGTGAGTACGTTGCAAACGTTGCTCGTGCTTTGGTGGGTGAAACGCCCAAACGCTATGTTCATAACCGTCTAACGGACAGTTATATTTATCCTTTTCGTCAACTTCTTCCTAAAGGTGAACGAGACCGTATTTCTGGTTCGTACATCCCTCCTGCTCCTCCTCGAGAAGAGTCTTGCAAGTAATGTTTATGGGTTCCAGTATGTTCCACGAAATAAATGTCTTGTTTTTCCTATTGTTCCTGTGTATACAATAACTTCTGTTTTTCCTTTAAGAGTGTTTTTTGCTTCTTGAAGACTGCTTATCCAGTGAGGAGGGGTTTTTTGTATGAGTTGTTTGTGAACGAGTAGTTGAGTAATTCCTGCTTGTTCTATTTCTTGTGCGCAGGGGTCGCAGGGAAACCATGGCATGACCATTAACGCACCAATTGTTGATGTAACGCCGTATGTTCTGTGAGCGTTTCGTATAGCAAGTATTTCTGCGTGATCAGTATTCTCGTTCTTCCAATTCCTGTCTTGGATGTGTTCGTTTACGTAATCAATATCTTCTTGACTTAACAACGATATATCTCTTGAGAGTTGGTTTACTCCTTGCCCTAGTATTCCATTTTTTTCTATAAATGCTCCTACGTGTGTGTTTGGGTCTGTGCTGTAAGTTGCTATGCGGTACGCTTCTCGCAATAATACCTTGCTTTTCTCGTCTTGTACGTGCGTGTAGCCCTCGAGTAGTTTGTCAATCACGTAGTAAGGATACACACAGCATTTTTGTATGTTGTGGTTATTCTGTAGTGGTTACGCACGCATAAAAAGTGTTGTTTTCTGTGTGTATCTATGCTTCAACTCTTCCTTGCTCTCTTACCGTTTATTCTTATCACGTACTTGCTTGTTGTTCGTAAAGTTGCTGCTAGTACGGTTATGTTGTGGGCGTTCTTAATTACTCTTTCTAGTTTGTTGTTTGTGTGGCGCCAGCCTTTTGTGGACGTTCTCTCCTCGAGTCTGAAAGGGTTTTTTATTACTATTGATTTGTTGCTTATCATTGCTGGTGTGCTTCTTATCTTTACGTTACTTAGTCGTACTAAGCACTTGGTTGCTTTGGAGAAGTTTTTTGTTTCTCTTAGTGATAAAGCGCCTGTTCACGTCGTTCTTATCGGCTTCTTTTTTGTGATGTTTCTTGAGGGCATCGCTGGTTTTGGCACTCCTGCTCTTATCGCTGCTCCTCTCTTAGTGCTTGTTGGTTTGCGTCCTCTCTCTGCTGTCGTATTAACGCTTGTTGCTGATAGCATGGCTGTGGTGTTTGGGGCTTTTGGTACTCCTGTGGTTGTTGGTCTTGCTGGTCTGCAAGCAAACCTTCTTGAAGTTTCTTTTCTAAGCGCTTTACTTGCTGGTAGCGTGTTGTTGTTCTTGCCTACGCTTATGTTGTTTTTATA
Organism: Candidatus Woesearchaeota archaeon; assembly: GCA_047602905.1. GTDB lineage: Archaea > Nanobdellota > Nanobdellia > Woesearchaeales > SKIA01 > SKIA01. The sequence continues at coordinate 63,076 of JBLKOP010000005.1, forward strand.
CGGCTTGTTAGAGCATAAATCGTTTGCTCAGCTGCGCCCGTTTCTTCGCTTAACTGTTGTGAGTGGGTTACTTACTGCTGGTTTGTTTGTTTTAAGTGCTTATATTTTTGGTAGCGAGTTACCTACTGTTCTTGCTAGTCTTGGCGGGCTAGTTATTGTTCTTGTGCTGCTACGAACTCCTCTTCTTGGTGTAAGAACTAATAGAGGTGTTTCTTCTCGTCAAGCTCTTCCTGCTATTCTTGCGTACCTTTCTGCTGTGTTCTTGCTGGTTTTTTCTCGTGCTGACGTGTTTGGTTTTGGCTCTTTGTTACAGTCTCTTAGTGTTTCTGTTTCTCTTACTAACGGAGTTTCTCACTCGTTTTCAGCGTACACTCCTGGCGTGTTGTTACTTCTTGCTTTTGTTTTGTGTCTCTTATTTATTCGTCCTTCGCAAAAACAAATACGAGGAGCTGTTTTTGATGCGTACACAAAAGCTGCTCCTGTTCTGTTTACTTTAGCGGTTACGTTAATGTTTGCTCAGCTCATCATCTATAGTCCTAGTCCTTCTATTCCTAGTTTGCTTGCTGGCTTGTTTTCTGGAACCAACACGTATTACGTGTTTTTTGCTTCTCTTATCGGTGCTTTTGGGAGTTTCGTTGCTGGTAGCGCTACGGTTAGTAACTTAATGCTTGCGAGTGTTCAGTTAGATGCTGCTGTGGTAAATTCTGTTTCTGAGTCGTTAGTTCTTGCTTTACAAACCGTTGGTGCGGGTGCTGGTAACATGGTTGCTATTCATAACGTGCTTGCTGTTTTGGCTGTTGTTCACGTGAAGGGAGGTGTTTCTTCTGTTATTCGCGTTACTGGCTTAGTTGCTATTGTTCTGTGCTTGTTTGTTAGCGTAGTTGCTTTTCTTCTTTAAGTAATCTTTATTAAGAAGAGTGTTTTGTGTGTTGTATATGAGATACGCGTATTTGTTTGTACTTGTCTTTCTTGTTGGTTGTGTTGGTGTTTATGAAACGCACGAGGAGGCTGAGCACGCAGTTCACGATCCTCATATCCACGCGGTTTCTTCTGAGCAAGAGTTTCTTGTTGAGATGATTCCTCATCACCAAGAAGCAGTTGATACCTCACAAGTCATTGTTGACTCCTCTCAAAACCCTTCTTTAGTTGCTCTTGCGCAAGGTATTATTGATGAGCAAGTCGCTGAGATTGCTTTTATGACTTCATTACTTGAGCGCTACGACGCAGAGCTTGTTTCTTCGTACAGGCCTATGATGGGTGACTTATCTCTTCTTCGCGGTAACTCCTTGGATGTAGCGTACATTACAGGCATGATTGCTCATCACCAAGCAGCTATTGTTATGGCTCGTAGCGTTCTTGAACTACGCCCTTCTGAGGAGGTGTTTGTTCTTGCAAACAATATTATTGAGTCACAAACAACAGAGGTTTTTTTGTTACGTGAATTTCTTAGTGAGTATGAGTAAGTATTTCTTGTAGAAGCATTCTTGTTTCTGAGTAACTATAGATGTTGTTATGTCCTGCTTGTTGTATGAGTGTTCGTTCTCCTCGCAAATCCTCACTTAGTGTTGCAGGTACTACTCGGTCTTTTTCTGCGTGAATAATCGTTGTTGGGGTGTTTGTTTCTTCAAGATACTTGTTTGTTGGGTACTCTTCTTTTATCAACCAAGAAACAGGGTATATCTTGTAGTGTTTCTTCGCTACTGCTTCTAAGCTACTAAACGGGTTTATGAGTATTAGCTGGTCTACTCTTGTTTGTGTGCTGTGATACGCAGCTACTGCTGCTCCTAGGCTTTCTCCTAGTACTGTTACGCTAGTCGGCTCTTGTTTAGTAAGCCACTCTATAAGTTCATTTACTGCTTGGTACGTTCTTTCTTCACTTGGTTTTTGTGTATCTCCTGCGTATCCAGGATACTCTAGTATCACGAGTGTTTTGTTGCTGTACTCACGAAAATGCGCTCTGTTACATGCTCTTCCTGCGTTTCCATGATACACTACGAGGTAGTCGCTACTAGTGCCGCTAACATACATACGAGTGTTTTTGTGCGTTACTTGTTCTTCGCTACTAAACGCTACGCAGTCAGTAAACGCCTCCTTTGAGGGGTGGTAGGTGAGGGTTGTTTGCGCAACGTACAGGTACGCTCCTAAGAACACGTATATGAGTATCGCGGTAATAAGTAGTTGTTTGATGACGTACTGAATCACTTGTTCTCTTCTCTGTATTAGCAGACGCTATCTTTATAATTCTTCATGTATTTCTGTTTATTTATGGAGTATGAAGAATTGCTTGTTTCATTAACGCAGTCTCTTATTAGTTACGCTCCGCAAATACTTGCTGCTCTTGTTGTTCTTGTTCTTGGGTGGTTTGTTATTAATACTCTTATTATTTTTTTGCGTCGACGGTTTACGAAGGCAGAGTTTGATGCAAGCCTTTCTGGGTTTCTGCTTAGCTTCACTAATCTCTTGCTTAAAGCTGTTCTTATCATTATTTTTGTGAGTATGCTTGGTGTACAAACAACTAGTCTTATTGCTCTTCTTGGTGCTGCTGGTTTGGCTGTTGGTCTTGCTCTTCAAGGGAGTCTTTCTAATTTTGCTGGTGGAGTGCTTATCCTTGCTCGTAAACCTTTCAAGGTTGGCGAGTTCATCTCTGCTACGGGCGTTATGGGTACTGTTGAGCTTATTGATATCCTCTACACTACGCTTAAGACTCCTGATGGGCAAGCAGTTATTGTTCCTAATGGGAAGCTGAGTAATTCTGAGATAACAAATTTTTCTCGTAAAGGTACTCGTCGTATTAACTTAGAGGTTGGTATTAGTTACTCTAGTAATATTGATACGGCTAAAAAAATTCTTAAAAAGATTGTTGAAAGTGACAAGCGAGTATTGCCTGAGCCTGAACCTACGTACGCAGTTATTGAGCTAGGTGATTCCTCAGTTGTTCTTCGCGCTCGTTGCTGGGTGAATAACAGCGATTATTGGTCTACGCTCTTTGATTTTACTGAGAAAACTAAAAAGTCTTTTGATAAGGGCGGCGTTAGTATCCCGTTTCCTCAACGAGACGTTCATCTCTACAAGAAATAATCTTTTGCTTTACGCAAACACTTTAAAATAGTTACTTGCTTGTTTGTTGTATGAGTTCTTTTGACGATATAGGTCCAGAAGTCGTTCTTCATCTCTACGATTCAGCAACTTCTTTGCGAGCAGTTATTGTTCTTGATAACACTCGTCGAGGTCCTGCTAAGGGAGGTATTCGTATGACTTCTTCTGTTGATGAACAAGAAGTTCGCGAGCTTGCTCGTGCGATGACACTAAAAAACGCTCTTGCTAATTTGCCGTTTGGAGGAGGAAAAAGCGGCATCGTTGCTAATCCTAAAGACTTTTCTAGTGATGAGAAGCGTTTGCTTGTTGAGTCATTTGCAAGAAGACTTTCTCTTATCGCTCCCAAACACTACATAGCAGCTCCAGACATTGCTATGGGCTCTGAGGATATGCGGGTTATTGCTGGTGTTGCTGGCAAGAAATCTGTTACTGGAAAACCCGTTGATATTGGTGGTCTTTCTGGTAAAGAAGAAAGCACTGGTTTTGGTGTTTTTGTTGCTACCAAGGAAGTTCTTTTGTTAAACGATCAGTCTCTTGAGGGTGTTCGTGTCGCTATTCAGGGTTTTGGTAACGTGGGGAGTTTTGCTGCTCGTTTCTTAGAGCAAGCAGGTGCTGTTATTGTTGCGGTTAGTGATAGCTCAGCAACGATTGTTAACCAAGAAGGTTTTGTTGTTGATGACTTAGTCTCGTTTAAAGAGGGCGGTGGTCGCTTCTCGGATTATGATGCAGAAACTCAAGAAGCAAGTAGTGTGTTGTTTCTTGATTGTGACGTGCTTATCCCTGCTGCTCAAGCAAGAGTGGTTGCTGAAGAAAACGTTTCTCAACTACAAGCGAAGTATATCGTTCAAGGAGCAAACCTTCCTGTTACTGAGTCTGCTGAGCGTCTCTTAGAGCAACGGGGTGTTGTTATTGTTCCTGATATTTTAGCGAATGCTGGTGGTGTGATTGCGAGTTGGTGTGAGCACGAAGGTCTTTCTAGTGAGGAGATGTTCTCTGAGATTGAGCAAAGAATTTCTGCAAACGTCTCTGAGCTCTCGGACGTGTTTACTTCTTCTGCTTGTGCTCGTGATGCGTGTGTATTACTTGCAAAAAAGCGCTTAGATTAGTCTCGGCTGCTGTTTTAGGGGTGTTTTTTGCAGTACTCAAAACACTATATAAATGATAATAAATTCACAGTACTGTGAAAAATAAACAATCCAGATATTCGTTATTTCTCAAAAGAATAGCACAACTACAAATACAATACCCTTTACTTGTTCTTCTTACAATAGTTCTTCTCACACTCTTATTTGCAATACCAGCACAAGACGTACAAACAGTAGCTAGCCTTGAGCAAATGATGCCTCAAGACACTCCAGCAATAAAAGCATTCAACGACCTACGAGACCAAGAGCTAGGACGAGACGCGATAGCAGTACTTCTTCGCATAGACACACAAGGACACAACCAAAGAGTAAATATTCTTGGAGAAGACACTGACCAGTACGTGCAGATTCTCAAAAAAAATCTTCTTGAAGAAACTAGTGTTCACGAAGTACAAACACACTTACAAAACCCTGCTTTTATCAACCAAGACCAAACAGAAGTTCTTCTCATAGCCTACACAGACGCAGCAGGAGATGATACGCGAATGAAACGACTAGCCTCTCGAGTAAGTTACCTCTCAGAGCAAGCAGTTCCGTACGCAACAAAGCCGTATCTCACAGGAACGCCAATTATTCAGCAACGTCTCGGAGAATACATACAAACTGATCAGCAACGAACAAGACTTGCAAGCACGCTACTCGTTCTTCTCATAACAGCACTTCTTTTTGGCTTTACAAGCAGCCTTATTCCAATACTTACTGTAACACTAAGCGTAAGCTGGCTGTACGGAACCATGGGATTATTTGGTCTTCCTATAAGTACGCTTGCTGGAGGAGTGGCTGCTATGGTGATAGGAATAGGAATAGACTTTGCTATTCATTTAATGAACAAATTTAAGTTTGAGCGAAAAAACGGCTTAAGTATTCCCGAAGCAATCCAAGAAGCAGTTGTTCACACAGGAACAGCTCTAAGCGTAACGGCACTAACAACAGGAGCCGCGTTTCTTTCTTTCTTAGTAGGAGTGATGCCTGAGATGGGACGGTTTGGAATACTCATGGCACTAGGAATCTTTTACGCACTCGTACTTACCCTCATGGCACTACCAGCACTTCTAGTTCTTGAAGAACGACTTATTGCTTACTTTAGCAAAAAAGCTCGTTTCGGAATAGAAGGAGAATACAAATTAGTGGAGGACAAACAATGATTGATGTAGTAGCAGAAAAGCTTGGACGAGCACAAGCAAAAAAACCGTTTGTATTCGTAGCAGCCTTCATAACACTCATCCTTCTTACTGCTCCAGGAATTTTTTTACTCATAGGAAACGTAGAGGCTAGTCTTGAAAACGTTCTTCCAAGCAACGTAGAAAGCGTAGCAACAATGAATGATGCACGAACGCAATACAGCGCAGACATGCTTCACGTAGTTTTGTACGCGCAAGACGGACTAGTTGACGTTCGAGAAGCACAAAGCTTTGCTTACGAAATAGCTTCTCGATTAGAAAACAGCCCGCAAATAGTTTCTGTACAAGCAACCCTTGATGAAAGCCGAGTAAACCATGACTACACACTAGCAGTTATTGACGTACAAGCAGACACAGGAACAAGCACAGAAAAAATTTCTTTAGCAATACAAACAATCAATCAAGCAATAGAATCATCACAACCAAGCAACCCAGGAGTACGAGCAGAAATAACTGGTTTTGCAGCAATTGATCAAGCAACGTTTCAGACAATAATGAGTGATTTCTTAGTCATAACAGGAGTTGCTATGGCATTTATCTTACTTGTAGTTTTTAGTTTGTTTAGAAGCATTCGCTACACGCTCATACCAATGGCTTCAGTAATGGTAGCACTCATAGCAACGATGGGAGTAACAGGCTACCTTTCTATAACAATAACTGTAGTTACTATGGTGGCTGCAGCGATGATTCTTGGCTTAGGAATAGACTTTGGTATACACATCATTCACAGCTACAACGAGTACCGAAGAACAAGAAAACCAGCTAATGCTATGAAAAGAACTGTTCAAGAACTCTTTCGCGCACAGCTAGGAGCAAGTCTTACGACAAGTGCGGGCTTTCTTGCTTTAGCACTAGGGGTACTTCCTGCAATGGCAAACCTTGGCTTAGTGCTTGCTATAGGTATCATGTTTACGTTTCTTGCAAGCACCATGCTTCTTCCCCCACTACTACTATTAACGGAGAATTCACAATGAAAAAAACCTATATATACGTGCTAGCACTTGTTTTGCTGATTCCAGCAGTAAGTGCAAGCATACAACTTGACGGTATATCAACAGACCCAGCAATTATTGCTGCAGGAGACTCAGTTGATGTAATTGTTGAGTACAGTACCGGAAGCTTCAACGACCGATTCGCAACTAGCGAGTACAGATTCGCGCCCAGACTCATAGCTGGAGATGCTCAGACAAGCGAGTACGTAACGATTAGTGACCCGCAAGGAATTTCTCGTTTCGCAACTCTTCCTGCAGGAGCAACGAGAACACAAGTGTTTCGTATAAAAGTCTCTGAGCAAGCACCTGCTGATAAGTACTCTTTTGAGCTCATTGGAGAATGGACTCGCAACGGAGTAGTTGAGCAGGCAGTTCTTTCTGAGAGGTTCTTCTTGGATGTAAAACGTGAAGCGATTGTTCTTTCTGTCTCTGATGTACGAAGTGATCCTCAACGGCTTCTTCCAGGAACAAGAGAAGCAACTCTTCACGTGCAAATAAGTAATTCAGGAAGCAAAGACGCCTTTGATGTTCGCTTGCACGCTGAAATGCCAGAAAACATTACTTCAAGCTTTGCAAGCAGTACCCGATCATACGTAGGAAGTGTTGCTTCAGGAAGTGTCCAGCACACTACACTCACTGTTGATTTACATGAGGCTTTGCTTAGCGGAGAGCACGAAATAGAGTACACGCTTATGTACCGTGATGACAGCCAAAATGCGTACGAAACACGAGTAACTGCTCCTTTGTTTATCTCAGAGAAGCCTCTTTTGCGTGTTGAGAGCATGAACTCGACGTTAGTTGCTGGCAGAGAAGCAACTCTTTCTTTGCGAGTACACAACCATGGAGTTGTTGCTGCTGAAGCAATTGATGTTCGCTTACTTACCGAAAGTAATCAGCCCTTTGATCTCTCAACGAGAAGTGCGTATATTGGAAAGCTGTATCCTAATGAGAGCACAACAGTTCATTTGCGTGTAGCTGCTCAGCAAGAAGCTCTTGCTGGTGAGTACAATATCCCTGTGCTCCTTCGAGCTACTGGCGATAGTAATCACAACGACAACACCGTGTATACGTTTAGAGAGCGAGCAGTTGTTTCTGTGCACGAAAACAATAAGAACTTCTACGCAGCCATCGGCTTAGTAGCTGTTTTATTGCTTGCAGGGTTGTTTGTTTGGAGGAAGTACCGATGAAGCTGTGCGAATCGCTACGGTTGCTTGCTGGAGCGATGGTGTTAGTTACTGTTACTCTCATGTACTTTGTAAGCATACATTTTGTTTGGTTAGGAGTCTTTGTAGGAGTAAACCTTATTCAGAGTGCTTTTAGTAAGACGTGTCCTGCAGTGTATATGCTTAAAAAGTGCGGAGTACAAGAGTAAATACATGGACTTTGCGTGTATAGACATTGATGTTAAGCAAGTGCTTAAGTGCACGTTTGGCTTAACAAAAGCTGGCTGCGCTGTTCTCGCAAGCTTTCGTGGTGATGAGTGGCTTGTCTCTGAGGAGGTAGCTTCTCGTTGTGGCTACGACTTAGCTACTGTTCAGCGCAGTCTTAAGCACCTCTCTGAGCGAGGAGTTCTTATTCGCAGACAACAAAACCGTCCTTCAGGCGGGTATGAGTTTGCGTACACGCTTGTTTCTAAAAAAGAGTTTTCCTCACTAGTAAACAAAACACTTGATTCTTGGCTTCTTGAAGCAAAAAAGGAGGTTTCTTCTTGGAGAAGTAAGCAGTGAGTTCTTGGTTTGTGTATCTTTTGTTGTGCAAAGATTCTTCTGTGTATACAGGTATAACTACTGATGTTGATAGGCGCGTTTCTGAGCATAAAGCAGGAACTGGTAGTAAGTATGTTGCTAGCAAAGGGTTTTGGAAACTACTTTTTTCTCTTCAGGTTTCTTCTCGCTCTGAAGCTAGTAAGGTAGAGTATGCTGTTAAGCAACTCTCTAGAGATGAAAAATTTCGTTTTTTTCGTGAGCATAATGACAAAGTATTTGATGCGTTTTCGTAAATGTGTTTACTGCGTTGCAATAAGACTTTTATACTCTTAGCTGGAATTTTTTTGTATGAAGTCAGTCTTTATTACCTACCCAGATAGTTTTCATAAAGATGGCGAGCTTCCTCTTCAGACGCTTGCTCGTCTTGATCTCTCGTTTTTTGACGCTGTTCATGTTCTTCCATTTTATCCTTCAACAAGCGATCGGGGTTTTGCAGTGAGTGATTTTACTCAGGTGGATCCTGCTTTTGGTTCTTGGAAGGATCTTCCTCGGCCGTTAATGCTTGATTGTGTTTTTAATCACACCAGCCGTTCTCATCCTTGGCTTAAAGAGCGCCCTGAGTTTTATCTTCGTTACAAAAGCCCTCCTTCTACTCGTTTGTTTCGTCCACGGTCTAGTCCGTTGTTTACTAAGATTGGTGATTGGTTTTATTGGACTACGTTTAGTGAGGATCAGGTGGACCTTAATTTTTCTCGTGATGATGTTCGTGAAGAACTTGATCGACTCATTGAGTTGTACATACAGCAAGGTGCTGTTCTTCTTCGTTTAGATGCAGTAGCGTATTTTTTTAAGGATTATGACTTTATTAATACGCAGCAAACTCTTGATTACGTTAATTATTTAGTTAGGAAATATCCTCGGGTTCGTTTCGTTGCTGAAGTAAATTTGCCTCAAGAAGATATTGATACATACACTTCTTTTGTGTGTGCGTATAATTTTGCTTTTGCTCCTCTCATGTATTATGCTCTTCTTACAGGAGACGTTACTGAGTTAGTTAATCACTTGAATACTTCTCATAGTAATTACTTTACTGTTCTTGCTACGCATGATGGTATTGGCTTACAAGCTGTTACAGGTCGTATCCCTGCTCAGGTGCTTATTGATGATACGCGTAGTAAAGGGTTTTTTGCTAGTGATTATGAGCTTAACATTAATTATTTTGATGCTGTTGGTAGTGAGGAGAAGTTCTTGCTTGCTCACGCAGTTCTTTTGTCGTTAGAGGGTATTTCTGGTGTGTATTATCATAGCTTGTTTGGTAGTCGCGGTGTTTATGCTACTACTCCTCGAGACGCTAACAGAGCAACTATTTCTTTTGATACTTTACAAGAAGAGTTACTTGAGGATTTTCCTCGTAGCCGGGTGTACTCTGCTCTTAAAGCGTTAGTAGTTGCTCGCAGGAAGTACTTGTTTGGTTCTCAGAGCGCTTCTTTTCGTGATGGAGTATTAACGCTTCTTCGCGAAGGGGTTTGTTGTGTCTTTAACTTCTCTGAAGAAGAAGTTGTTGTTTCTGGTATTGACTTAATTACTGGTAAACAAGTTTCTTCTCTTCCTGCTTTTGGCTATGCTTGGTTTAAGAAGTAATTAGTAAATGATTTTTTTCGAAACCAAGTGGTTTTTTATTTGTTTAAGTGGTTTTTTGTAGAACCGCTACTTTTTTATGTTTTTACGTATTTTTTTTTGTATGGAAGAGCAAAGTGATATGCCACTTATTGGTTACTTGACTCTTCTTGTTGCTATTGTTGCTGCTTTTGTTTTGGGTCGTTGGTATCCTGACTTATCTTATGATTTACTTATTGAGTTGGGTGCTGCTACCTTGATTATTTTGTTGTTGGGTGTTGTTCTTACGCGTGCGAATCGTAAGCGTTGGAGTGCTGTTAAACAACAAACAGAGTACTTGATTGCTCGTTTGGTTCATCGCGTTCGTCAAGGTGTTGCTTCTCGTGCTTTTGGTTTTAGTCCTTCTATTGATGTCTCTGCTTCTTTTGAGGAAAACGAGCAGTCTACTCGTTTGCAGCGCAGAGAGTTGCTTGAGCGGCTAGTTGCTACGAGTGATGTTAGCTCTGAAATAGTTAGTTCTTTGTGGTCTGAGGAGGAGTATTTTCGTTCTCGTGCTACTGATGTTTGGGAGTTGTTAAACATGAAAAACGGCGGGTACTTATCTGCTGATATCGTCTCGTTACTTACTGACTTGTACGTCTATTTGGAGGATTTGCAAGCGCACATTCGTACGTATGCAATAAAGTCCTCTAAGAAGAAGCAAGAGTATTACCAAAGAAAAGCTCTTGTTGGTGCAGAGTTTTGTTTGCAAGAAATTCTTCGTATAACAGCTACTCTTAGAGATATGGGCTATTCTGAGCCTCCTAGGTACGAGTAATTTCTTTTAGCCAATTACTGATTACTTCTTTGAGTTCTTGAAGGTGCTTTTCTTCTCTAAACGTGTGAGGAGCTTGTTTTATTACGTGTAGTTTCTTGTTTGTTTGGAGTTTGTCGTAGAGTTCTTGTTGGTCTTCTTGGGGTGTTCCTGAATCGTTTTCTCCTACTATGAGTAGTACGGGACACTTCATTGTGTGTGCTTGTTGTAGTGTGTTTTGTCCTAGCATGTCACTGTTAAATGGTTCGTAGCAGAGCTTCTTTATTACTCCTGGCTTTGACTTGCTTGGTTGTGTTAAGTACCCTGTTTTTTTCCAGTTAGCAAGCACTTCTTCTCCTCTTTGTTCTTGACTTTTCTTTCCGTTTGTTACTGCTGATATCGGCGCTATTGCTCGTACTCGTGTAGGATGTTTTTGTGTGTGTACTAGGCTGCTTAGTCCTCCAAGGCTGTGGCCAGCTAAGAAATATGGTTCTTCATAGAAGCTTTGCTTCTTTGCCCAGCTAATTACGTCTTCTAGGTCTTCTTGGCTTTTTGTTGCTGTTGCTTCCTTATAACTTCCTTCACTTCTCCCAAAGGAGTGTGTTGTATCAAAAGTTACTGTGCTGATGTTGTTTTCTAAAAATGCTTGTTTAATTGCTTGTATGTGTTCTTGATCTTGAAACCCTCCTAGTCCGTGTGTGATGAACGCGAGTCCTTGCTGGTTTTTGCAGATGTTTGTTGTCAGTACTACTCGTAGTTGCTGTCTGTTTGTTATTGTGTGTTCTTGTTCGTGCACAAACCTATTCTTTTGTTAGTTACTTAAAATACTTTTCTTGTTGTTACTAATCAGTAAAGTTTAAAACTGTTTTCTTCTTCTCCTATGTATGTCAATAGAAGACGCATTGGTTTCTAAGCAAGCCTCTTTAACTGGATTTGCGCGTTATAAACGCTCAGTAAAAGACTTGTTTTCTATTCTTGCTCCTTCACTAGCTCTCTCTGCTCTTGCTATGGCTGGCGTTCAGGAAGGACTTGGATATATTGACGCATCAAACGCCGTGGTGGTTGCTGGTGGATATGCTTCCGCGATAACCACGGGGTACACCTATTTCTTGCTTGCTGATAAAAGAAAAACTCCTGCTAAGTATCCTTCTGGTTTAACAAAACAATCTTTGTTAGCTGGCGTACTGCCTGTACGCGTGCCTACTCAAGAGACTTTTAGGACAATAAAAAATGTTTTTATTTCAGATATGCCTGCAGATTATATTTCGTATTCTCCAGTCATTATTGGCGCGAATGAGTATTTACTTTCTAATGGGGTTTCAGAAGGACTTTCAGGACTTATTGCTGGTGGCGTTGCTTCGACAACGTATTACTTTACGTTTTGTGGGTTGTATCCGCACGCACAAAAAGTTACTGATCGTATTGGACGAGACTTTCAAGCTGCTAAGCACGTGTTTAATTCATTTAGTGAGTATGTGTATGTTGGTCTTTCTGATTCGTTGAATTTATAGGCTTTTTGTGTTTTCCAAAGACTTATAGCTACTTGCTTGTTTGTTTCTTGTATGGATAAAGCTGCTAGTCGTGCTCGTAGTGAGGGTTTGCGTGCTCGTAGCGCGTACAAGCTTAAAGAACTCAATAGGAAGTATAAGTTTCTTGATTCTGCTTCTCACGTTCTTGATCTTGGTTGTTGGCCTGGTGGGTGGAGTATTATTGCCAGTAAGTATGCTTCTGTTACTGCTGTTGACCTTACTCGTATGAAGCCTATTGAGGGTGTTGATTTTATTCAGGGTGATTTGCATGATGCTTCTCTTATTGCTTCTCTTCCTCGTGCGAATGTGGTTTTGTCTGATGCTGCTCCTAAGACTGTTGGTGATTGGCGGGACCAGTACGAGAGTTATTTGTTGTGTGTTCGCGCTTTAGAAGTTGCTCTTACTCGTCTTTACAAAGAGGGTTCGTTTATTGTTAAGATTTTTCGTGGTGAGGATTTTGAGCGATACCTTGCTGAGGTTCGTAAACACTTTGATTTTGTTAAGTGCACCAAGCCTCCTACGAGTCGTTCTCGTAGTAAAGAAATCTATATCGTAGCTATGGGTTTTAAGGGCTTTAGTGGTGGCTATGAAGTCTTTAAAGAA
>JBLKOP010000013.1:0-14756 GCA_047602905.1 Candidatus Woesearchaeota archaeon
CGCTCAATGCGGAGAAGTAACTGGTGTGCAGTCACGATCAAGAACGGTGTACACCTGCTCAGGAGGAAGTTGCGTCTCATCCACAGAAACAGAAACAAGAAGCTGCACCGTACAAGCAGGCAGCTGCGGCTCTGGACAGTTCTGCAGCAGCAACGCCTGCTACGACAACCTACGCATAAACTCACTAACAGCAAACCCTAACGAGCACCAAGCACCGTTTAGCAGCGAAATAGCATTTAGTGCTTCAGGAGGAAGAGAACCTCTAAGCTACTCAATAAACTTCGGACAAGGACAAAGCACTTCTCAATCAGGACACAGCACACCACTTAGCGACTCATACACACGAACATACCCCGCACCAGCAACGTACACTGTATCATTAAGTGTTTCTGACAGCGCAGGAAACAGCGTAAGTGACTCAATAACCGTTACTGCAATAAACACTCCTCCGCAAATAACTAGTTTCACAGCAACACCAGAAGAATTCACTGCTTCACAAACAGTAACGTACACACTAACAGTACAAGACGCAAGCCCATACATCGACTACGAGTTCACATTCAGTGACAGCAGCACAATAACTGGTCAGAGCACGAATGCTGGTGTTAACCAACCAACAACTCACACAATAAGTGTTGAGTACGAATTACCTCTTCATGACTTGGCTGCTTCTTGCTCAGAGGTAACTCTTGATCCTAAAGACCACTTAGCCTCCGTTGAGGTAACAGATGCTTTCGGACTAACACACGATGATTCTATCAGCGTAACTGCTCATCCAATCATAGATCACGAAACTCCTGCTGAGTGCGTTGATCACTGTGATCCTGACGAGGCGTTCTTTAGTGATCACACAGGAGAAGGAGCTTGCTACCATTTCGGGTACGTAAACACTACTCTTCTCTTTTATGAAACAAACCCAGAAGGAGGAATAATAAACGTAGTCATGCCAATAGGAGCAACAATAAACCTACTCCACCCGGTTCACCAACCAATCTACCCACCAGTAAGCTACCCAAGCACAGGATACTACTTACACAACCCAGTAATCATAGGAAGCTACGACATAGAAGCAACCTACCTAGAAGTATACCACAACAGCACAAGTATAGAAGTAGAACGAAACCAAACAACAAACACACACCTAACATTCACAGAAAGAATCTATGACGAAAACTGCACAAACGAATTCGGACTCTGCGACAGAAACGCAATAGGAAACAACGGATGCCTAGTAGAAGAAGACTACACAGACCAAGAACTCTACGAGCAACAAAAAAGAGTCTTAGAACTCTGCCACCCAGAAGGAAGAAACAGAGGCTTTGAAGCAGGAACACTAGTAATATACGAAAGAAACCAAACCCACACAACATACGCAAGCTGCTGCCTAGACGTACTAGAACCAGTAGAGACGCCAAGAGTAGAAATAGAAACCAACGCAACAACACTTATTCGAACACAACAACAAGTCATGTACCGAGGAAGACCAGTAAACCTAGTCATAACAACGTTTAGCTAATAATATAAGTTAATTTGCATAAGCTTTACAAAAAAAAAGTAAGCAGATAGTATATAAACAAAAACTCTTTACTAAACAACTATGGACCCCTGGCATGACGTATCAAGAGGAAGCAACGCACCAACGATAATACAAGCAATCATAGAAGCACCAAAGAATTCAAGCTTAAAATACGAGATAGATAAAGAAACAGGAATGCTACGACTAGACAGAGCACTCTACAGCGCAGTACACTACCCAGGAAACTACGGCTTCATACCACAAACGTACTGGGAAGACGAAGACCCACTAGACGTAGTAGTACTACACGAGCAACCAATACACCCACTAACCATAGTAGAAGTACGACCAATAGGAGTTATGAGAATGATAGATGGAGGAGAGAGTGACGACAAAATACTTGCAGTACTCAAAGACGACCCGCGATACGAGCAAACACAAGACGTAGAAGACATAGCAAGTCACACATTAAAAGAGCTAAAAAACTTCTTTGAAAACTACAAACAACTAGAAGGAAAAACAGTACAAATAACAAAAATAGAAGGAAAACAAGCAGCACAAGAAACAATACAGCAAGCAAGCAAGCAATACGACGAAAAATTCTCATGAAAGCACCACACTTCACTCTAGAAAACACACAAGGAGAACAAGTAAGTCTACCAAAAAAAGGACTACTCATCCTCTACTTCTACCCAAAAGCAAACACGCCAGGATGCACCAAAGAAGCAAAAAAATTCAGCGAGTTATACCCAGAATTCATAAAAGCAAAAGCAATGGTATGGGGAGTAAGCCCGGACCCGATAAGCAACGTATGCACGTTTCAAGAAAAACACGACTTCGCACACACACTCCTAGCAGACCCAGAACATAAAATAGCAGAGAAATACGGCGTCTGGAAAGAAAAAAATATGTACGGAAAAAAGTACTGGGGAGTAGAAAGAACAACCTTTGTCATACAAGACGGACAAATACTCAACAAATTCAAGCACCGACCAGAAAAAACAGAAGAAGAAATACTAGAGTACGTACAAAACCTATAAGTGCAGCTGATCAGAAAGAGTAATCACCAACCAAGCAGCCATAAACAAACCAGCACCAGAAAAAGCCACTCTGTACGACTCCTGACCAAGACTCCAAGCAAACATACTAGCAGCAAACAAGAAAATAACTACAGAAAAAGAAAACACCGTGTATTTACTAGGACACCTCATACAAAGAATAAGCAGAAAACTCCTATATAAAACCCGCACCTAAAGAACCACACACATAAAAAGGAAGAGTCATTAGCGAGAAGTATGGCAGTAGAAAAAGGAAACAAAGTTTCCGTAAACTATACCGGAACACTCGAAGACGGAAGCGTCTTTGACAGCAGCAAAGAAAGCGATCAAACACTCGATTTTGAAGTAGGAAGCGGACAACTCATCAAAGGATTCGACGAAGCAATCATAGGAATGAGCGAAGGAGAAACAAAAACCGTAACGCTAAAACCAGAAGAAGCATACGGAGAAAGAAACGAAGAACTCATACAAGCAGTACCACGAGAAGCAGCAAAAAACATCCCAGACCCAAAACCAGGAATGGTACTGGGACTACAAGGACCAAACGGAGAAAACCTACCAGCAACAATAACAGAAGTAACAGACGAAGAAATAAGCTTCGACTTAAACCACCCACTAGCAGGAAAAACACTCAACTTCGAAATAACTCTGGAAAAAATTAACGAGTAAAGGGTTTAGAGAATACTTTTTTCTTTTTTATCTCTGATACGAATCAAGCATCTCCAAGAAACGAGCATACTTAGCAGGATGAAGAGAGACAAGGTTAAGTTCATGCATACGAAACAAGTCCTGTCTACCAGAGAAAATAACGTTACTTATCTTTGCACATTCAGAAGTACTAATACCAAGCTTGTTGCAGCACCGTATGATAAGCTGCCTATCACTTGCTTTTGTTGCAGTAAGAAACACTCTTCTATGACCACTAGCTAAACGAAAATTAATGCAGGAGTCAGCAGCAAGCAATCCTCGTAAAAAAGCAGCTATGTGCTCAGGCTTCTGTTCAGGCATACGAGAAAAGAGGGTTTTTACAAGAGAGTGCATTACTTGAAGAAAAACAGTTTCTCTACGCTCAATAATCAAAGACCCATTATTAGTAAGCGTTCTTCGCTTACTATTTTTTGTGAACGTAACAGATTTAGGATACGAGGCTTCTTTTTCTATAGGACTATTAGCAATCCAAAAGGCAGTAACTTCTTTTGTTACTTGCTCAACAACCTTCTGGGACTGTTCAGGAAGATTTACGCGAATATACCATTTCCAATCGTTATACGGAATGTTCCAGTTCTCAAAAAACCATTCTAAAACACGATTAATCAAAACCGGCTCGGAATTACAAAATGTAAGGTTTCCTCTGTCTGTTTTACTCATCTCACCTTGTAACAAACCTAGTACCTCAAACGTTCTTGTTGTTAGAGGAATGTGTTTAGGTACCTCTCGAGAAATTTCTTTTTTTCCAACAATTTTTCTTGTGTGATTAGAAACTGGTGTTGTTTACATTACCTCATAAATTTCTTCGTGCTCAAAGACCGTCACAGGATAAAAAGAAAACTCTCCGGCTGTTCGTTTTGAACTACGCATCTGAACAGGTATGCATTCTCGTAAATCAAATGTGCTCATAAAAAATGAAGGTTTTCTTCTTTAAAATAGCTTACGCGCATATGTCCAGTGAAAAAAAAGTACTAAAAAAATTCAGAAAACGATAGTTTCCTTGACGTTTCGAACTATCTATAGCTCTTCTGTCTTTTAGATCTCGCAGAACCTTGCGTATTCGGCTTTTTCGGCTCGCGAAGACGAACATCAGCAACCAGTAACGTACGGTCATAGTCAGAAAACACGTCCTCAAGAGACTCCTGATACTGTACAAGAGCGCGAGCAATAGCGAGACGAACAGCATCTGCTTGGCTAGCAACACCGCCACCATGAGTAGTTACCATAACATCAATTTTACTCGTAACAGCTTGACCAGCAAGTAAGAGAGGCTCTTGCATGCGTAAAGCATACATCTCAGAAGTACACGTAGCAATTGGTTGCTTGTTTACCGTTACTTTTCCAGTTCCTTTGCTTAGATGAGCAGTTGCTTTTGC
The DNA here is from genome assembly GCA_047602905.1 of Candidatus Woesearchaeota archaeon. Classification (GTDB taxonomy): domain Archaea; phylum Nanobdellota; class Nanobdellia; order Woesearchaeales; family SKIA01; genus SKIA01. Next base: position 4,659 of record JBLKOP010000013.1, read on the forward strand.
GCTTTTGCGCTTTCCACTCGTTAAAATATCTTGTTGTTTACTCATTGCTTTCCTCCTAGTAACTCACAAATCGCTCCTACGCGCATAAAGCGCAGCGTTTGCGAAGTAGAAATATGTGCAGTATCAAGGCTTTTTGCTTCTAGCTGGTGAGGGTTTCCTATGTAGCACATCACTCGTTTTAGAGCGTCTCTGCCACGAGGAGTTTTGTACGGAAGCATTCCTCGAATGGTTCTGCGAACAAAACGATCAGGCATTCGCGGAGGAAACGGACCCCAGTGAGGACCTCCTCGTTCTCTGCGAGCTTGGTATTTGCGCACGATATAATCCTTATTTCCCGTAATAACCGCCTTTTCGCTATTAATAATCGTTACTTCTTCACCTTCAAGAGCTGCTTTTGCAGCCACTGTTGCTAATCGACCAAGTTTTAGGTCTGTTGCATCAATAATCATCATCCTATAATCCTCCCGCTTCCTTGCGGGTTTTTTGCAAGAAAGTCTGCGAGTGGTATACTCTCGCACTTTGCTTCTTTGAGCTTGCGCAGCGCTGAAGAGCTGAAACTAAAAGCAACAACGGTTGCTTTATGCGGCATTTCTCCGCTGCCAAGCACTTTTCCTGGTACAACAACGACTTCTCCCTCAGAGCTTGCTCTAGCTATACGAGAGAGGTTTACTTCTCTACGTTGTCTGCTTGAGCGCTCTAGTTCGTCAGCTATTCGCTGCCAGAATGGCGTTTGTTGTTTGCGTGCCTCGTCCACGAGGCGTATGCGTTGCGTGTTCATTGTCTTGTTTTTTTCCTTTGTTGTTTGTTGATGAGGGTGAAGGGGTTCGAACCCTCGCAGGCACTAAGCCACTAGGCCCTCAACCTAGCCCCTTTGACCACTCGGGCACACCCTCAATTGTTTCATTTCAGCTTGAGTTTGCTGAAAGCATCTAGTTGGTCATCGTAGGCTTGCATTGCTTGCTCTAAGATGGTTTTTGGTGGCAGTTGCCCCCATGACTCGATGATGAGGATGTAGTCTCCGTCGATGAACTCTACGTTGATTTCTTCAACTCCTAGTTCTGTGTCAGGATAGTGATACGCAGCTTCTTCTCGCACGGCGAGCTTCTTGTTTTTTATTTCGAAAACGCGCGGGTATTTCTCTGCGATTTCTTCTGCGTTTTTTGGTTGTTTCGTAATTGTTATGTGTGGTGTGTGCTTGTAGTAGATGTGTCCTGGGCTGTACTTTGCGTGCTCCTCACCTACTCCTAGTCTTGCTGTGGCTACGCACTGGATTGTTTGTCCTTCTATAAGCTTGGTTATTGGCATGTCTGGGTGTACTGGCTGCGTTTTTTTGTCTTTGCACACAAAGTCCTTTGCAGTTACTACTACAGGTGTTTTTCCGCTCGTAACGCTTAGTGTGAGTTGTACTTCTACGCGCGCATCTCCTGTTGGTTCACTCCACTCGCCTTCTGGTAAGCGATACGTTTGTAAGTCAGTGGTTAGTGGTATAAGTCCCATTCGGTGAGCTACCATTTCGTCATAGAGTATTCCGCTGTTATCTTTGAATTCCACAAAATCAATTGCCATTGTTGGTACGCGACTTGATGCGTATCTGCGCACAGCGTTGATGTAACTTGCAGCTACTTCTTGTACGCGTACTGCAAGGAGGTTTTCTTCTTCGTGCACTATTGTTAGTTTCATACTCTTCGTCCTCTTCGTCCGCCTTTCTTTCGGCAGCGGTCGTGGGGGTAGGGCGTTACGTCTTCGATAAGACCTATTTTGAATCCCATTCTGCTAAGTGTTCTGATTGTTGGTTGGCTTCCTGGGCCTGGGTTTGTTGGTCCGTTATGGCCTCCTGGAGCGCGTACTTTTACGTTTAGGCTCGTAACCCCTGCTTCTTTTGCTATCTCGCCTACTTTCTTTGCTGCGCTCATAGCGCCTGTAGGGCTGCTTTTTAGGCGGTCTTGTTTTACTACTTGTCCTCCTGTTGCTAAAGCAATGGTTTCTGTTCCTGTTACGTCAGTGATGTGTATGAGGGTGTTGTTGTAACTTGCGTATATGTGACAAATCCCCCATCGTTCTTTGTTCTTACTGCTCATCGCTACTCTCCTCGTCTAGTTGTACAAGCTCTATTTCTTCTTCTTTAGAAACTTCTTTTTTTGGTTTAGTTTTAGGAGCTTTTTGTTTTATCGCTCGTTCTGGGTGTTCTTCTTGTGCTAGGCTACTCTTACTTACGAACTCAACAGTTGCTTCTTCTTCGCGTAGTACTAGGTAGCTTGGAGCATTTACTTTTCTTCCGTTTACTAATATGTGTTCGTGAAGGATGAACTGTCTTGCTTGCTTGGAGGTTCTTGCTAGTCCTTTTTTGTAAACGATTGTTTGTAATCGTCGCTCAAGGATTTTTTCTGCGCTAAACCCAAGTACTTCTCCTAGTTCTGTTTGTTGTGTTATGAGTCCGAGTTTGTGTAGACGTGCTCGCAAAAGAGCTTTTTGTTGTTCTCGGTGCTGCTCGTTCATACTTGGAAAACTCTTTATTTGATCTTTAAAGCCTTTAAGAATCGTTTCTGCTTTCCAGAGTTCTTTCTTATTTTTTAGTCCGTAGTCTCTGCTAAGGATTTTTTCAGCGTCTATTCGTTGCTTGTTCCACGGATGGTTTGGTTTCTGGTATTTTTTACGCGTTTTTCTTATGTCTCCCATTAGCGTTTCTTCCCCTTGCTTTTTCTGAAGTTAGATTGTGTTCTTTGACCACGTACAGGAAGGCCTGCTTGTAAGCGTAGTCCTCGATACGACTTGCTCTTCTTAAGACGTTTTAAGTCGTCTTCGCGAGTAATAAGTAAATCATTAACTACCAAGTGCATGTTTTCTCCTGTTTCGTAGTCTCGTCGGCGGTTGTACAGCCAAGAAGGAATGTTTGCTTCTTGCGGGTTATTTACTACTTCTTGTAGTCGCTTAATTTGTTTTTCGTTAAGCGTTCCTGCTTGTTGGTTCTTATCAACTCCTGCCGCTACGCAAATAGCGTTTGCGAACATGAAGCTTACTCCTCGGATTTTTCGTAGACTATCAAGAATCTTTTTTTCTCCGTCTAAGTCCGTGTTGCTTACGCGGATGATGTATTGAAAGTCTTCGCTGTGTTTGTTGTCTGCCATGTTGTTTGGTATTGTTTACGAAGAAAAAAGCGTTGTTTACGCGCCCTTTCTTCGCTTGCACTCGGGCGGTTTAGGTATGGAGAACTCTGAGGTCTTTAAAAGCGTGTTGGTTTTTTGTTGGGTGCGAGAAGGGCGCAAGGAGGGAATTGAACCCTCAACTGGGGATCCACAATCCCCCGTGTTACCATTACACCACATGCGCCAGTAGTGTAGGCAAGAACCATTAATTGCTTTAAAAGGTTTAGTACTTTCTTCGTAAGTGCTTGATGCGCTCATCTTCCTCGTCTGTATTTACTGTTGCTGTGCTTGTTGGGCTTTGAGATGGTTTTTTTTCAGTGGCTTGTTTGCCAATAAACCAGAACGCTTCTGAGACTTTCTTTGCTGTTGCTTGTATTGCTGAAGGATCTCCTTGTTGTATCTCCCACATGAGTCCTAGGTTGTCGTCTTGAGTTCTTGCGTATACGTCAGCAACGACTTCTACTCCGTCTTGTATGATGATGTTGGTTCCTTGAGCTCCTAGTGTTTCAAACAACGCAGTTGCTGCTAGAGAAGCACAGGTGAATAGGTGTTTTGCGTGTCCTTCTGGAAGGTCTTCTAGTTTGTTATGTTGGGTGGTTGGTTGTATGCGTACGTGACCAAGAGTCGCTGCTTCTTGCAGTAAGTCTGCTTGTATGGCTGCGTCACGAAAAATCATTGTTCTCCTCCTGCTAAGTCATCAAGAGACGTCTTTTTTGGTTGTAAGCGTTCAAGAACTTCTTCTGGGGTTGTTGCGGTAAAGAACGCTTGAAGTTTTGGTTGGTGAGGAATTGCTTCTGTAAGTGCTTGTAGGTTGTTTTCTAAGTACTCCTTGAGTTTTGTGTTTTCTGCAAGGTATGCTCGTAGCTGCGCGTCTGTGAGTGTGATTGCTTGAGGAACTTCTTGTGGTGGTTGAGTGGGTTCTTCTGACTTCTCAACAGCAGGTTCTGGTTCTTCTATAGGTTCTTTTCTCGCAGCTGCTTGTAGTTGTTTGCTTAGCGCGTGCACATCCACTCCTTCAAAGAGGGGTTGTAAGGAAGGGTTGTCTTTAATTCCTTCAATGATTGCTTCAGGAGTGTCAATGAGTGTTTGTTTAAAATCAGGGTTTTCTTCTAGTAACTCAGCAAGGGTTTGTGAGGACGTGGTAGTGCTTGTTTCAGGAAAGCTTTCTGCGTTGTTCTTCATCATTAACGGTATGTTGTGCGAGAGTACGTTACGTAGTTCTGCATGCGCTTTAGCGTCTTGTGAAGATACAGAAGGAGAAAAAGCTGGTAGAGGAGTGTCGCTGGGGATGAGATGAATCATGAAGTGTCCTGCTTGTTGGCCTGCTACAGCTCCGTTAGCAACAAAGATGTTTATGTGTTTTGCAAGCATGGCTTCTCGTAAGTGTTTGCTCATTTGAGAAAGTAAGTCTGCCATGTGCTCGAAGAGAGGAGGGGGAAGAAGCGCCATTACGGGGTAGTGTTCTTTAGGAAGTACGAGTACGTGGCCTTCTTTTAGGGGGTTTATGTCCATGATTGCGATTGCGTGTTCGTCCTCATAGACTTTTTGTGAGGGGATTTCTCCTGCGATTATTTTACAGAACGGACAGTTCTTTTTTTGTTCTTCAAGAGCTTTTTTTTGTTCTTCAGAAAGTTCCATATAACTACTCTTGATGAGTAGTTGCTTAATAACATTTACCTAAACGCATAAAAAGAAGTGCGCATATGTTTTGTTTGTGGCACCCAGAAAAAAGAAGTCTAGTTGGAAACCGTTTGTTATTGGCATTGTTATCTTCGCTGTTATAGGCGCTCTTGTATTCATGAATACTGAGCAAATCGTTATTGACGGGAGTCAGTACGTGTACAGTGATGAGGAAGTATTGTATGAGGAGCCTGTTCTTACGATTACGAAGTTTAGTGATTTTCAGTGCCCTGCTTGTCTAGCACAAGCACAAGTGCTTGATCAGCTAAAAGCGGAGTACCCTGTGAATGTTGAGTACAAGCATTTTCCTCTTTCACAAATTCATCCGTACGCGCAAAGCGCTGCTGAAGCAAGTGAGTGCGCTCGTGATCAGGGACGGTTCTGGGCGTATCATGACATTCTCTTTGATAACCAGCCTCGCTTCGCAGATAATTTCTTGTTGCAATACGCTGAGGCGCTAGACTTGGATATGCAGGCGTTTCGTGCGTGTCTTGATAACCGTGAGAAACAGGTTCTTGTAACTAGCGAATACCAAGAGGGCTTAGAGGTAGGTGTTAGTGGTACACCAACGCTTTATGTTGATGGTGAAGTCGTTGAGGACCGTAGCTATCGAGGTCTTGTAGCGCTTGTTGAGCAGCAGGGAGAATAACTGCGTTCAAAAAACACGCAAGTGTCTTTCTAAAAGACAAAGTTTATATATGTTAAGTCTTTCTAAAAGACAATGAAACAGGTGTTTAAACAACTCATCGCAGACTTTCACAAACAAAAACTACCACCAACCAAGAAACGAGAAATACACATCCCCCTAAACAGCAAAAAAATCGTTACACTCATCGGAGCACGAAGAACAGGAAAAACATCCCTATTATACCACCTCGCAGAACAACTTGCAGACAGAAAACAAGCAATCTACCTTAACTTCGAAGACGAACGATACACAATACAACAAGAAGACCTACAACACATCATTACGGCATACTATGAACTCTGCCCAGAACAACAAGACATTTACCTATTCTTAGACGAAATACAAGAAATACCTGGGTGGGAGAAATTCGTACGCAGAATGTACGATACAATAACAAAAAATATCTTCATAACAGGATCATCAGCAAAAATGCTTAGTAAAGAAATAGCGACAAGCCTACGAGGAAGAACAATAACATACGAAGTATACCCCCTCTCCTTTAGCGAATACCTCTCCTTTAAAGACAAAACCTATGAGCACACAACACAAGCACAAGCAAACATAACAAACCAATTCAACACGTACCTCAGAGACGGAGGATTCCCAGAAACAATACATCAAGAAACACAGGTACAAGAAAAAACCTTAAGCAACTACGCATCCGTCATGCTACTACGAGACGTGATAGAACGAAACAACCTACGAAACCCACAAGCAATAAGCACGTTTTTTGACAAAGCAATGGTATCGTATGCAAAAAACATCTCAATACAAAACATATACAACGACTTTAAGTCACGAGGAATAAAACTTAGCAAAGAATCATTATACAAATACCTTGAATACTTTGAAGAAGCATACGTACTCTTTAACATAAAAACATACCACAAAAACATCACAAAACAAGAACTACAAAAAATATATCTTATAGACCACTCCCTTACAAACATCAAAAAATATCATCACTCAACAGATGAAGGAAGAAGATTAGAAAACAGCGTATACATACATCTTAAGAGACAAGAACAAGAAATATACGTACACAAAGAAACCTATGAGTGCGATTTTCTCATAAAAGAACAAGACCAAATAACACAAGCAATACAAGTAACGCACAGACTACACGAAGACAACAAACAACGAGAAATACGCGGACTCCTTGAAGCAATGAGTAAACACGCATTAACAGAAGGAATTATTCTCACCCTTGACCAAACAGAAACAATACAGCAACAAAACAAAACAATACGCGTCCTTCCAGCACAGAGATGGATGATGCAAAACAGCTAAAAAAAACATAGTTCATAACATTTATATGTGTGTGATACCATCATACTCATGGGGAGCTTAGAATGGAAACTACCATATACACACAAAAACAAGTAGAGGACAAAACGCAAGACTACGCGCACGTAGACATAACACACACAAACAGGCTGTCCACACGCGAACGAGCAATTGTTGATGTGGAAGCAGCAGCGTTTATTACGCACATAAAAGCGCGCTACGTAAACGACGCGTACCTACACCTAGATGTTATTCGTACAAAAGAAACAAAAGCAGGCGTTAACGGAATAGCATTTAAAGCACTCCTCGTAACAAACAAAGGACGTTTCTTTGCAGAACAACAAGGGTTTGGAGTCTTTAACAGCCTACACAGCGCTTTTGAAGCGTTAGAAACCCAGCTTACTAAGCTACGCTAAGAAGAAGCGCTACTACGTACGAGACCACAACTATCGTGCTTGTAAGAAGAAAGTTTTCAAAGCCTGCAAGCACGAAACGTTTTTCGTGCAAAAACATTCCTATAACAAAAGAAAGAATGAGTGCTACAACAACAGAGATACTTACTGCGTAAGGTATAGATAAGAACAAGAGAGGAGTAAGAAGTGCTGCTGCGAAGAGAAGAGCAGTAAACGCTACTTGCACGCACAACCAACGAATAGAAGTGCGAGGAGTGTTTACGTGGCCAAAACGGCTTTCTAGCAAGAAATGACTCCAGGAGTACAAGTCACGAGTAATTTGTTTAACAGCAGTTTTAAGAACACTCTTATGCACTCCGTGAGCAGCGAGGATATCAGCTACTTCTTGGCGTGATTGTTCAGGTTGGGTACGGATACGATACTCTTGGTTAGCAATAGCGTCTAATTGTTGTTTAAGACGTTTTGTAAGCGTAACGTACAAAACACTTGTCTGAGCAACTACTACAGCAACAACCACTGCTGCTGCTACAAGAAGCGCTTCGCTACGCGATAGCTGCGTAGCAGTAAGCGCGATAAGAGTAGCAGTTATTGTTATGAGAACAACATTTATTGACCAAACACCCTCCTCTTGCATACACTTCTTTTTTGTGAAGAACTTTTTATATCTATGCGTGCAGAAAACCTATAAAGGCTGCGTATTTGCTTTACTTGTATGTTACGATTTGGTCCAGGAGGAATTCCTCTTGCAGTACAAAAAGAAGGAATAGAGAAAGCAATTGTTTGGTGTGGAGAGAATGGTTTATCATGTATGGAGATGGAATTTGTTCACTCCACGTGGCTTAAAGAAAATAAGTACGAAGCAGTTAGAGAGTTGTCTAGAAAGCACGATGTTGCTCTTACTGCTCACGGAAGCTACTACATTAACTTAAATGCGAAAGAAGAAGAGAAACGAGCAGCTTCTCGAAACCGAGTATTAAGTGCTGCGTACGCTACCGCCGCTGTTGGTGGTCGTAGCGTGACGTTTCATCCAGCGTACTACTTAGGCCAAGATCCTGAAAAAGTGTACCAAGTCGTAAAGGAGCAGATGCAACTAATTCTTGATGAGCTAGCTGAGAACGACGTTAAGGTATTGTTAAGTCCGGAAACTACAGGAAAACCAACGCAGTTTGGACATTACAAAGAACTCGTTCGCCTAGCTAAAGAACTTCCTATAGGAATTTGTGTAGACTTCGCTCACCTACACGCTCGCAGTAACGGAGAGTACAATTCGTATGAAGAATTTTGTTCTGTGTTACAACACATTAAGGATGAGCTAGGACAAGAACGTCTAGAGAACATGCACATTCATTTATCTGGAATAGCGTACGGACCTAAAGGAGAAAAACACCATTTAGTAATGGAGGAGTCAGATTATAACTTTGCTGACTTATTTAGAGCGTTTAAGAAGTTTAATGTTGGAGGGTGTTTGATTTCAGAAAGTCCCGTTATTGAAGAGGACGCGCTGCGCTTTAAGGAGTTGTATGAAAAAGTTTCGGATATTGACAAACAACACATTTAAATTACTAATTCACTTAGTAATGTATGCTTGATATGCGAGTCACAAGAAACGGACAAATAACTATACCTAAACACATACGAAAAAAGTTAGGAATTACGGAAGGAACAGAAGTAGATGTTCGTTTACAAAAAGACACTATACTCGTGAAGAAAAAATTATATGACTGGAATAAGCACGAGCCAGTATTTACTGATGAAGTAATGGAGAAGATGCGTGAGTTACGCGAAAAACAACATAGCAAGTACTCGGAGCAATTACATGAACGTTTTTCTTGATACTTCAGCCGTTATTGAGCTTGAAAGAAAAAACCCGCAGATACATAACAAGTACGCGAAGATAGCGCGAGCATGCATTCCTTGTGTTGTACGCGCAGAGCTTCTTCAAGGAGCGAAGCTTTCAAGAAAGAAACATGCAGAGAAACAAGTTCGAGAGCTTATTAGTTCATTTAGGCAGGCGTCTTTTGATGAAGAATCAGCAGACATTTTTTCTGAGCTTAGTGTCAGACAAATACGTGCAGGAACGATTAAGTCTCCAATAGATACGATGATTCTTGCGTGCGCGATACAACACGGCGCAGATATTTTAGTCACGCAGAACCCAAAAGATTTTCGTAGTGAGCTCTTTGCAGGGCGCGTGTGTACAATAGAAGAGTTATAATAACTCAAAAAAATTTTAACATATTTTATTACAAAATAAATATTATGATAATAATATTTACATATTTATAATTTTGATTAATAAAGTTTACAAAATAACAACAAATTTAAATATCTGCGAACAAAAAAAAACAACAGTGAAGGAAGAAACACTCAGCAGAGCAGAAGCACTACAAGCACTCAAACTCATAAAAGAACTACTAGCAAAACAAAACATACAAACAAACGAAGAACTCATACCAGCAAGCATCTACAACAACAACCTAAGCCCGTTTCAAGCACTAGCAACACACCTACACAACACAGGAAAAACAACAAAAGAAATAGCAAGACAACTCGGGAGAAGCAAACAATTCGTACAAGAAAGCATACACGAACAAAAACTAGACACAACAGGAACACCACTACCAATAAGCATCTACAGAGAAAACCTCAGCGTACTAGAAGCAACAACCCACGAACTACACAAACAAGGAAAAAACAACAAACAAATAGCCGCAGAAACAGGAAAAAGCACTTCAAGCGTGTGGATAGCACTCAACAGAGCAAAGAAAAAACTACGAGGTGAGACTCAATGAAGAAATTCAAGAGTAATATAGATAAAATTCTTGACACCAAAGTTACTCGAAAGAAATTCTTAGCTGCTCTTGGATTAGGTACATTAAGCATTCCG
>JBLKOP010000001.1:0-179437 GCA_047602905.1 Candidatus Woesearchaeota archaeon
GAAGACCGAACTCCCCCTTTTTTGTTTCTTTTTTTCTAAAAAAGAAAATTGAACCTAAATACAATTGCAACTAACATGTATTAGGGCGACTTGTTTGTGGGTTGTTTGTTTTGTGTTTGCTGAGTTTGTTGTTTTTGCGGGGTTATTGTTCTTTTTTATTGTTAATAAGTAGGTGTTTGTTAGTGCTTTCTTTGCTTTGTATTGCTTGTTTCTGTTGTTCTTATCGTTTGGTGTTTTGTTCTTGTTCTTTTTATCCTGTTTTTTTGGGTGTTATGCCTACGTTTTCTTGTTCGTAAAGTATATAAATAAAAAGTTCATCGTTGATTTGAAGTCAACCAATTGGCTTTGGAGATAGATAACAATGATCAAACCAATAGGAGAACGAGTACTTATTAAACCAATCAAGAAAGAGACGAGAACAGCAGCAGGAATTTACTTACCAGAAACAGATGAGAAACAACAAGAAGGAATCGTTGAAGCAATAGGAGTGGATAAAGAAGGAAAACCCCTGCCCCTACAAAAAGGAGTGCGCATCATCTACGGAGGATATAGCAACCAAGAATTCACCTATAACAACCAACAATACATCATCGTAGACTACAAAGACGTATTAGCGGAGGTAAAACAATGACCAAACAATTAGTGTATGACCAAGAAGCAAGAGAACACCTACAAGCAGGAATAGACAAAGTAGCTAACGCAGTAAAAGTAACTCTAGGACCAAGAGGAAGAAACGTTATTATTGACAAAGCAACAAAACCACAAATCACCAACGACGGAGTAACCATAGCAAAAAGTATAGAACTAACAGACGCGTTTGAGAACATAGGAGCTAAGCTGATAAAAGAAGTAGCAAGCAAAACCCAAGACAACGCAGGAGACGGAACAACAACAGCAACTGTTATCGCACAAGAACTCATCACGCAAGGACTAAAAAACACTACTGCAGGAGCAAACCCAATGGAAGTAAAGCGAGGAATCCAGCAAGCAACAACAGCAGTAATTACCGAACTAAAAAAACACTCCAAACCTGTTAAAGGAGACGCGGAGATAGCACAAGTAGGAACGATAAGTGCAAACAACGACAAAATAATAGGCTCCTTAATAGCAGAAGCAATGAGTAAAGTAGGAAGTAACGGAGTAATAACTGTTGAGGAAGCGAAAGGATTAGAAACACACCTAGAAGTCGTTGAAGGAATGGAATTTGATCAAGGATATCTTAGTCCATACATGGCAACTGATGAAGAAAAAATGGAGGCAAGCTTTGAGAACGCGCACTTGCTAGTAACAGACAAAAAAATTAGTGCAGTAAAAGACATCGTGCCAGCACTAGAACTCACCGCAAGAGAAGGAAAACCACTAGTAATAATAGCTGATGACGTAGAAGGAGAAGCACTAACAGCACTCGTACTTAACATCTTGCGAGGAAGCATGAAAGTATGCGCGATAAAAGCACCAGGCTTTGGAGACGAGAAGAAAGCGTTGCTGCAAGACATCGCAACGCTTACAGGAGCAGAGTACTTTGCTGAAGACACAGGAGTACACCTAGAAGCAATAACCAAGCAACAACTCGGAGTAGCAAAGAAGATGCGCGTAAGCAAAGACAAAACAGTCATTGTAGAAGGAGCAGGAGACAAACAAGCAATCAACGACCGAGTAGGAATGATACAAGCACAAATCAGCAACGCAACAGGACTACAAAAAGAAAAACTTCAGAAACGACTAGCCAAGCTCACAGGAGGAGTAGCAGTTATTAACGTAGGAGCAGCGACAGAGACAGAGCTAAAAGAAAAAAAGATGCGCATAGACGACGCACTACATGCAACAAAAGCAGCAGTAGAAGAAGGAGTCGTTCCCGGAGGAGGACTAGCTCTGTACCGAGTAAGTCAAACACTTAAGGATTTAAAAGCAGAGAATAGCGAGCAACAAGTAGGAGTAAATATCGTCTTACAAGCACTACAAGCACCGATACGACAAATAGCTACTAACGCAGGAGTAGAAGCAGCAGAAGTACTCAGTAAGATACGCGATGAAAAACCTGCGTTTGGCTACAACGCACGAACAAACAATTACGAAGACCTAGAGAAAGCAGGAGTCATAGACCCAACAAAAGTCGTAAGAAACGGAGTGCAAGCAGCAACGAGCATAGCAGCAATGGTACTAACAACAGAGACGTTAATTGCAGACTTTGATGAAGAAAAAGGAGTAAAAAACCCAGCAATAATCATCTAAAGACGCAAACAAAAAATATTTTTTTTCTTACTTTTATGATTTAGTACGTATAGAAACTATCTGGTGAGTATATAAATAACATCCTCCTATAATAACATAAGAGGTATATTTGTAATGAAACACACACTACCAATACTGCTTGCAGCACTACTCGTTCTTGCAGCGTGCCAAGCACCAACCCAAGAACCGTACGAGACAACAGAACTAGAAATAGCAACTCAATGGATACAACAAGCACCTACCTACGCACACGACGGAGAAAACTTAGCACTAACTGAGTACTACGTACAAGAAAGCTACCCAGAAAGACACGTACTCACGTTTAGCTTCACGAGCAGAACAGCAGGGTATGGAGATAGAAGTGACGAACTAGTAGCGCAAGTACTTACTGATCACGAAATACGAGTAGTTATTGTAGAAGAAGAAGTAGTTAGTGCAGTAATAGATGGGGTATGGGATGAAGTAGCACAAGAGATGCTACTAGAACAACAACCAACTGATCCTAACGAGCCAGTAACACAAGTTACGTTTCAGCCAATGCAATGCGAAGAATACTTCTTTGGAAACACTGCAGAAGAAATGCAAAACTACTACGAACAACAAGGAGCAGTACTAACTGTTGAGCGAGTAGACACAGATAGAATGGTATGTCAAGCATGCAGTATCTGCCCAACAACGCACTACTACCAAGCAACTATACAAGAAGGAGAAGAAATTCTACTTGCAGACGACTGGCAAGAAGCATAAAACGCTAAACAAAATACTTTTTTTTAAACAAACGTTTATAACAACACCTCAACAAATACTTTTGTGATTATAGCAGTAACTGGCTACATAGCAGCAGGAAAAGACGTTTTGTGCGAAGAACTCGTAAACAACGGCTATAAACACCTAAGCCTCTCAGACCTTCTAAGAGAACGACTCAGAAAAGAAAACAAGCCAACAACAAGAAACAACCTAGTAGAACTAGGAAATAGTTTGCGAGAAGAACACGGAGACGAAATACTTGCCAAACTAGCACTCAAACGAATAGATAGCAGTAACTGGGTACTATCAAGTGTAGGGCGAGTAGCAGAAGCAAAAGAGCTAGCAAAACATACTGCTTGCACGCTCGTGTTCGTAACAGCAAACCAAGACGTAAGGTATCAGCGACTAAAAACAAGAAACCGACTAGGAGACATTAGTACCTACGAAGAATTTCTTGCACAAGAAAAAAAAGAAGCAAAAGGAGGAGAGCGCATGTACAGAGAATTCGAGTTGCTAAAACAAGAAGCAGATATCATCCTAGAAAACAACGGAACACTTGAGGAGTTTACAAAACAAATACTTCACCACTTACTCAATTAACGTAACGAAACGAAACCCTTCTCGCCTCTTAACAACCTCAAAACTCGTTTTTGTTTTACGAACAGTAAGAACAGAACTAGAAACAGGAACAACCATCAAACCCCCTATTGCGAGTTGAGAAACTAATTTTTCAGGAACGCTCTTAGCAGCAGCAGAAACAAGAATTCTATCAAAAGGAGCTTCTTGAGAAAGACCAAGAGAGCTAGAAGCCTTAACAACAGCAACATCGATACTTGCTTGCTGTAAGTTACTTCTTGCAAACTCAACGAGCTCAGGAATTCTTTCAACACCAACAACAAAACCCTCAGAACTAACAAGAAAACTTAGTAAAGCGGTCGTGTAACCAGAACCACAACCAACATCCAAGACACGCATCCCCTCCTGAACTGCCAAGTCCTCAAGCATCAACGCAACAGTAAGAGGCTGACTAATCGTTTGTCCAAAACCAATAGGAAGAGGATAATTCTCATACGCCTCAGAAACCAGCTTAGAAGGAGTAAATAACACTCTATCAACAGACAAAAAAGCGTTCTTAACAGAACCGCTTGTTATAGCACTAACAGAGACTAACTCCTGAACTAACAACTCATTACTCATACAAGAAACAAAGAAGTACAAGAATAAAAAACCAAGCATTTTATAACGTAACCAACAAAAAAACGTTACGTGTACGAATTCATAACACTCCTCATAGCAGGCTTAGGAGCAGGAATTATCACTGGCTTACTTAGCGCGAGCGCAGTTATCTTTGCAGCGCCAATAATGATAGTGTTCTTAGGAGTTCCTCCATACCAAGCAATAGGAATAGCACTCGCCCTAGACGTGTTCGCATCAACAACAGCAACACAAATATACAAAAAAAACAAGAACACCAACCTCAAAGACGCAAAAACGCTCTTACTAACAGCAATCGTGTTCGTGATTATAGGAAGCTTTCTTTCAGTTAACATACCACCAAGCAGCCTAGGGTGGTTGTTAGGACTAGGAGTAATTATTTCAGGAATAGCAATATATGCGCGCAGAAACAACATACCACGACTACACAACACCAAACCAGCCTATGAAGTACTCGCAGGAATACTTATCGGACTCATAGCAGGAGTGTTTGGAGGAGGAGGAGGACTCACCATACTCTTCGCACTCGTATTCCTCCTGAAGTACCGAATTCATGAAGCAATAGGAACAAGCGTACTCATAATGATATTCGTAGCGTTCTTTGGAGCAGTAACGCACTACCTCTACCAACCATTCAACCTAGCCTACCTTCTTATAGCAAGCACAGGAGGAGTGATAGGAGCGTACTACTCAAGCATCATAGCAAACCACCTAGATGAGAAACTTCTTATAAAAATTGTGGGAAGCATACTCGTACTTCTTGGAATAATCTTGTTTACTAACAACATACTCGCCTAGTAACTCTTGCCAAAATAATAGGCAATACTAGCTTTTTCTCCGCTCTCAAAACAAACACCAGATTCTTCACCAGCACTCGTTAAGCTCTTCGCACCAGTAACTTCTTTTATACGAGCCTCGCTACTAGAAGTGCCGCACCAAACAGCTTTAGCAATCTTTTTTTCTTCAACAACTCGTTTTAGTTCTTCAAGACTAGTTACCTCAACAATAGAGGAGTCCAAGTGAGCTTTTGCTTTCTCATACAAGGACTGCTGAATATCTTCTAGAAGAGTAGGAATAACTGTTTTTAGTTTATTAAAAGAAACGGTTTGTTTCTCAGAAGTATCTCTGCGAGCAACAACGACCTGCTGCTTCTCTAAATCACGAGGACCAAGCTCAATGCGCAAAGGAATTCCTTTCAGCTCCCACTCAGAGAACTTATGACCAGGAGAATAATTATCGCGATCATCCAAATGCCAACCAAACTCCTCACACAAAGCCTTTGCTTTTGCTAATACTTTCTTTGAACCTTCAGGATCCTTACTAAACACAATAGGAACAAGAACAGCCTTCATACGAGCAATACGAGGAGGAAGAACTAAGCCCTTATCATCGCCATGAACACCAAGCATTACACCAATACTTCTTGTAGTAAACCCCCAACTGTTCTGGTAAACAAACTGCTTGTCACCGTTTTCATCAAGAAAGGTTATATCAAAGGCTTTTGAAAAGTTTTGACCTAAATAATGAGACGTGCACGCCTGAATAGCCTTACCATCAGGAAACAACGACTCAATACTAAGCGTGTAATCAGCACCAGCAAACTTCTCAGCTTCACTCTTTCTTCCTACAAGAACAGGAACAGCCATGAGCTCCTCATACACGCGAGCGTACAACTCAATAATGTCCTGTACTTCATCCTTAGCTTCTTGAGCATCAGCATACGCAGTATGCCCCTCCTGCCACAAAAACTCTCGTGTACGCAAGAACGGTCGAGGATGCTTAAACTCCCAACGAACAACATTACACCACTGATTAAGCTTCAACGGCAAATCTCTATGCGACTGAATCCACTTACTATACGCAGGATACATGATAGTCTCAGAAGTAGGACGAATAGCAAGGCGCTCAGAAAGTTCTGAGTTACCCCCATGAGTAACCCAAGCAACCTCAGCAGAAAAACCCTCTATATGATCTTCCTCTTTAGTTAAGAGTTTCTCAGGAATAAACAACGGAAAAT
Organism: Candidatus Woesearchaeota archaeon; assembly: GCA_047602905.1. Taxonomy (GTDB): domain Archaea; phylum Nanobdellota; class Nanobdellia; order Woesearchaeales; family SKIA01; genus SKIA01. The sequence continues at coordinate 6,212 of JBLKOP010000001.1, forward strand.
ACGCGTTACGAACACCACGCTTATCAAACTCAGCCTGCAAAAAAGACTGAACAGACTCCCAAAGAGTAAATGAGTCAGGACGAAGAATCATACAACCAGAAACGTCCGTGTACTCAACAAGACCTGATTTTAAAATAACTTGTGTGTACCACTCAGAAAAATCTTTTTCTTTACGAACAGTAATTCCCTTACTCATAACAAGGAAGAGAAGAAAAGAAGTATATAAACACTAGCTATACTACACAACTGCATCTTCATAACTTGTTGGCAGTATTTTAGCATATACATCTGTTTATATGCGAAGTAAATACTACTTACTTTGTAATTAGCTACATAAAAAAACTCATGTCTTAAGCAACAATTTTGTTTGTATATTTGAGCGTATCAAAAAGCTCTTTTTGTCTTCCCTCTTATTCTCGCCCGTACTTAGCTTCTATTAGTGTATCTTTAAATACAAAAATGTTTGTTGCGGTTAGTAATCGCAAGAAATGCGCTATTATTGCGGTTGAGAATCGCAAGAACGAACATATTCTTTTGCAACCAAAAACAAGAAAGTAGTTTATTTTCAAGAAAACGCGTACAAAGAATCACTCAAAATCAATTACTCCATCAACAAACACGCCCTTATCCAAACGAACAGGACGCCAATCATCAACGACAAGCTCAGCTTGTAGCCAATCAGCTAACTCCTGAGCATTACCAATAGTAGCGGACAAAGCAACGATTTGAGGCTTAATTAAGCGACGAAGCATCGTAAGCAGTATCTCAAGAGTAGGGCCACGAGAAACATCATTAAGCAAATGAACCTCATCCACTACAACAAGACCAACACGAGAAAGCCAAGAAGCATGATGACGCAACAAACTATCCAGCTTCTCAGCAGTAGCAATAATTACGTCAGCCTCAGACAAGGAAGAATCGTTTTTATCAAAATCAGAAATACTCAACGCAACCCTGCATTTCATACGCTTCTTAAAGGAGCGAAACTTCTCGCTACCAAGAGCCTTAAGAGGAACAACATACACAGCCTTCTTGTTTTCAGAAACAACCTCTTGAATAGCCAGCTCAGCAACAAGCGTCTTACCAGAAGCAGTAGGGGTACAGACCAAGACATTCTTACCCTCAAGAACACCAGCAGAAACAGCCTTCTCTTGAGCAGGACGCAAATCACTAATACCAAGAGAATCAACGTATTCTTGAGCAACGCGAGTAAGCATACAACAAAACAATAAGCGATGATTATTAAACATTCTTGAAAAATTTACGAAAAAACACTCGTTACACACAAAAACAATTCCTAACTAAACAAGTCATATGAATGAGAAACAACTCTTCACAACAGCGCTCATAACAGCAATTCTTGGACTACTAGCACTACTACTTCTTCCAGAAATACCCTCTACAAGCACGTACGCAACACTCATCTGGAGCAACGAAACAACAGGACTAATAGAATACACGCAGAAGAAATGGGTGCAGACACAACAACCAATAAACCTACGAACACCCCAATGCGTACAAATAACCGGAATACACCAAGAAGACAGAATAGTTAATGCGTTACTTGCACCACAAAGAAGTAAACAAGAAGGCTGCACTTAAAGAACACGAATAGTATCTTGATCAACAAGATTTCCATTAGCATCGCGAACACTAACACGAATAGTATCTATTCCGTCACCAGGACGAGAAGGAAGAGAATCCTCAATAATATTTCTTAAAGAACCACTCTGAACAAACACTTCATGAACTTTGTCAGGAACGTTCTGATACAAACTCCCCTGCCAATTAATACGAACGGTAAGCTCCTGGCCATTATCAAGACCATTATCTATACGAACAATGAACGCTTGTAAAGCACCGCCAGAAGCGGTGTAGTCATAACTAATATCTAAAACTCCAGACAAAACCTCCTCAGGCTCTTCTTGAACTTCTTCTTTAACAACCACTTCTTCAGGTTCTTCTTGAGCAGCTTCTGCTTGTTCTTGCAAGATCGTTAGTTGTGCTTGTAAAGCAGTGTTTTCTGCCTGTAACGTCTGCACCTGCTCTTGTAAGCTTGCTAGCTCATCAGCGCTCTCAACAACACTAGGTTCAAAGAGAACAAGAGCAACAACTAAACCAATAATAACAAGCAAAAAAAACGTTCTCTCAACAAAACGCTTGTTAATACGGATGTGAACCTCACTCATACATACTACACACCAAGAAATGCTTTATAAACGTTTCTGCTACTTAGAGAACTCAACCATAATCCGATGACTCTCACCAAGAACCAACTTATAGACAAGATACACAGGAATAGCAAAAACCATACCCATAATACCCAGAGCCTGAGCACCAATAAACGTAACAAGAACAGCCACTAACGGATTAATCTGCACCTGATCAGCAATCATAAACGGCTGCAAATACATGTTATCAACAAGCTGAGCAACAACAACAGTAACTAAAACAATAAGAGCAGCAACAGGAGCTTGCGTCATAGCAAGCAACAAAGCAGGAATAGCACCTAAGAACGGACCAACATACGGAATAATATTAAGAAAACCAGCAAGCAAACCAAGAATCAAAAACCCTTGTATACCAGCGATATAGAAACCAACAACACAAATAGCTCCAACAACCAAACTCTCAATAAGCTTCGCAGAAACAAACGCCTTAAGCTGCTTACTCACCCGAGAAACCATCTCCATAACACTTGAACGAATCTTCTCAGGAACTATCTGAGAGAAATTATCAACGATTTCTCTGCGCTGACGAAAATACGTAATAAACATCAACGGAATAAGAATAACCGCGATAAGCATAAACGTAGTAGCGTTTGTAAGAACCTGAGCTAAAATACTAAACACAGCTGATTCAGCCTGACGAACGTTACGCTCAGTTAAGAAATTATCCATTAAGAAATCAGGAAGGTACGGACTAATACTATCCACGTACTGACTAGCCTCAGTACGACCAAGATCAGTAACTGCACCAGCAACATTACTAATAGCAACAAAAATAATGATAGCAGCAATAACAGTCCAGAAAACACCCAGAGCATACCCATACAAGCGCTTAGTAGAAGAAGAAATCTTCTTCTCAGAAGCCCACAACTCAAAATCAACGCGCAACTTATCAGCAAGCATTAACAAAGCACCACCCATAACTAACGTGATACTAATAAGAGGAAAAGAAAAAAATACGACAAACAACCCTGTAAGCAACAAAGCAATAACAGCAAGAATCTTCCAAACACCAATCTCAAGAGTAACTTGTCGACGACGAGAAGAAGAAGGAGAAGAAACAGGCTGCTGAATAAGCTCTAACAACTTAAAAACAACAATAACAGCAACAGCAGCGTACACGCTATTACGAACAAACAACTCAAGAAAATCCGCAGAAAACAAGAAATGAAACGGTAAAACACCAGAACTAACAAGAGAAACACCTAACAAAACATACCCAAAAGGAATACTTAAACACGCAAGAAGAGAACTCTTCGTGCGAGCATATAACAACCCACTAAGAACACCAGAAGCAACAACAGGAACAAGCGTAAACACAACAATAAACGAGCCAGAAGGACTCATAACATGAATAAGACTACCAAACAAACCAGTAAGAAAACCGCCCTTCCAACCAAGAACAATACCCGCAAGAACAACAACAACAATACTCGCAGCGATATCTAAAGAAACAAACACCTCAGTGTGCTGCTGACGAGCATTCGCTAACAACGCGTACAAAGCAACAAAACCAACAATAAACGAATTACTCATCCCAAAAGACTTCATACTAGAACGGTAAGAAGAACTTCGTTTTAAAAGTACGCCTTTTTTTGAACAAAAACAGTCCTTAGAGTCTATGTAAGAAAGGATATCGTCTCAGAAAACAACTCCTCTAAAGCACCCTCTTCAACAAAACCATGAGAAGCACCAGAAACAACTGCTACCTCAGCATTAAGCGATGATAAAAACGGCTTCCAAGAAGAATATTTAGAAGAATTACTTGCAAACACGAACTTACACGGAACAGAAACGTTACTTACTAACACAGACATATCCAAAGAAAGCATTTCACTAACAAGTTCTTTACTCACAAGAAAATAAACGCCCCAAGAAAACACGTACGCATCAACACCAGAAACAAACTTTGCTTTCTTCTCCTCAAGACTCTTCCACGTACACGTAGGATCCCACAACACAACAGCAGAAACCTCCGAGAGCTCAGAGGACAAAATAACAACGCCACCCAAACTATGACCAACCAAGAAAACCTCTTCGTAACGACTCATACACTCATCAATAACCACTCGCAAATCCTGAACATGAGAAGAAACAGAACTTTCTTTTAACGGACGAGAAAGAGGTTTTCGAGAATAAAAATCAAACCTACACGTATCAAAACCATTTTTAAGAAATAAATGAATAGCGCTCAAATACTGCATTTCAAACTGACTGCCAGTAAAGCCATGAACAAAAATAACAACCTGAGAGTGATTAGCAGAATCAAAAGTACAATATATGTTATGGTCATCAGGTGTGCATAAAACAACTTCCTCTCTCATATCGTAACTAAGGTACGCGGTTACATTTAAACATATCACATAAAAAAACTTTTTTTAGTATTTACCGAAACATTTTCGGTTCTCACTTATCCAAACATATAAACGTTCTTAGACCAAATAAATACATGGCATTAGAACTCCTTCTCGCAATACTACTCGGAGTCTTGGCTGGCTGTTTTACAGGCCTCATTCCAGGAGTGCACGTAAACCTCTTAGCAGCAATGCTAATTGCTATTGGAGTGGGAGCGCAAGCAACTCCTTTTGTTGTTTCTTTAGCAGTAACGCACAGCATCCTTAACGTTATCCCAGCAATACTTTTAGGAGCTCCAGAGCCAAGCAACGCACTAGGAGTTCTTCCTGGACACAGATACTTACTGCAAGGAAACGGCCTTATGGCAATAAAGCTCACCGTAGTAGGAAGCTACTTTGGCTTACTCATCGCTCTTGTTCTTATTCCTGTTTGGTGGCAAGCACTCAAACTCTACAACTACATAACACCACTCATCGGCTACGCACTGCTCATAATAAGTGCTTATATGATCCTACGAGACAGTAAGCGAGGATGGGCTTTACTCACCTACGCTTTAAGTGCTCTGATAGGTCTTGTTTTGTTAAACAGAGTGGTTGTTGAGGAACCGTTATTTCCTCTTTTTAGCGGATTATTCGGAGTAGCAACCTTACTGTATAGCTTGCAGCAAAAAACAGTAATACCAAAACAAAAAGACAGCAAAAAAATACAACTAAAAAAAGGACCAACAATACAAGCACTCTTTGCAGGAAACACCGCAGGCTTTCTTGTAAGCATGCTACCAGGGCTAGGAAGTGCGCAAGCAGCAATACTAGGCATGCACATGACAAGAAAACTAGGAGACCACGGATTCTTAGTGCTCATAGGAGCAATAGACACCATCAACTTCACCCTAAGCTTACTTACTTGGCTAGCACTTGAGAGAGCAAGAAACGGAGCAGTAGTAGCGATGAGCAAATTAGCAGAGCCAAACACGCAACTCATAGCAACACTACTCGTAGCAGCGCTCATAGCAGCAAGCATAGCAGTACCGATATGCATGTACCTATCAAGAAAAACCTTACTCGTGCTAAGCAAAGTAAACTACGCAACGATTTGTTGGGGTGTTATAGTGCTTATAACAGTTTTGGTGCTTCTCATAACTGGTTGGCGAGGAATAATAATTTTGGTAGTAGCAACCGCTATAGGACTCATACCAGCAACAAAGAAATGCGCACGAAGCCACGCAATGGGGTGTTTATTGTTTCCGGTAGCGCTGTACTTCTTGTAAACACATAAAAAACAACACTTGCTTACTACGTATATGAACTGGATAGTACTCATCCCACCAAGCGAGGGAAAACAAGAAGGAGGAAGCAACGCAGCAATACAAGCACACACAATAACACAACAACTGCTTAAAGAAATACACCAACAAAACCCTAAGAAACTCTACAGCAGCCGAGTAGAAGAAGCAGAAGAACTCAACAAACAAGTACTCACAGCAAAAACACTACCCGCAATACAACGATACACAGGAGTACTGTACAAAGCACTAGATTACTCAACACTAAACAACAAAGAATACTTCAACAAATATGTACGTATACCAAGCGCGTTGTTTGGACTCATACAAGCAAACAAAAACATTCCTAACTATAAACTCCCCATAACTAAACTACAAGCAGCAAAGAAATGGAAAGAAGAAAACAGCAAACAACTCACAGAAGCATTCGTAATAGACCTGCTCCCGCAAGCACACAAAAAAAGCGTCTCGTACAAGAGCGGAGTAGAGATAGAATTTACGCAAGAAAAAAACGGCAAAACCGTACGAGCAGGCCACGAAGGAAAACGAATCAAAGGACTTTTTATACGGTGGCTAGCAGAAAATAACATCAAAAAAGAACAAGACATCTACGCGTTCTCAGAAGAAGGATACAGTTGGAACGGAAAAAGCTTTCACAAACAACTATGATGAACGAAGCAAACTACTCTTGTACTTCTCAGGCATAAAACTCTCCTCTACACGAACAACTCGAGTACGTAATCCTCGCTTCTCTAACTTCTCTTGTAAATTAGTAACGAACACTTCTTGATCGTAACCAAGAACAATTACGTCAGGACAAACACTCTCAATAACAGCGTACTTATCACCTTCTCGACCAAGAACAACCTCGTCAACAAAACCACTTGCCATAAGAGCAACGAGTCGTTCTTGCTGGTTTTGCTGAGGAAGGCGACTCTTAACTTCTTGTACTGTTTTATCAAGCGCAACAACAACGCATAGTTCATCACCAAACTCGCGAGCTTTCTTTAGCAAGAACTCATGACCTGGGTGTAGGTTATCAAAGGTTCCAAAAACAAGGACTCGCAACTCACAACACCCCCTGAGTAATAAGTTGCTTTCTTAGTTCAACAAAGTACGGCATGAGCTCAGGGAAGTAATCAAAATACTTCTTTCTTTTCTCATCAAAAAACTCAACGCCCCAAGCACTCCAATCAAGATCGCTTTTTCTTGTAAACGCGTCTGATTCAAAACCATCAACAAGCTTTGCAAACAATGCTTCATCACTACCTTGCTCTTCGTACTCAGTCCACAAAGAAACAAACCGCTTACTAACCTCTTTAGGAAGCTTCTTTGCTAAACGAGCAGCAGCAGCTTGTTCTTCTGCGTGCTTCTCTTCTACATTAACAAAAGGACTTAACGGGATATCACCGCACTCAGCCTCAACAAGATCATGATAGATAAGAAACTCATACACTTTTAGACGATTAAGAGACTTGTTTAGATGAGGAAATAACATGTCAGCAACAACCAAGCAAGACCAACTATGCTCAGCAGAACTCTCATTACGAGAACCAACGCTACCAACACGATACGTGCTTTTTAGTTTGAAGACAGCATCAAGAAAAGCAAGGTCTTCTTTAGGATTCATAGAACTAAAAACTCCCTCTCGTATATATACTTTCACTGGACAACTAACCAATACTATTAAAGAAACAAACACACTTCTCAAAGAACATGCCAGTAGACAAACCCCTTGCAGAAAAATTACGCGCAACTACTCTAGAGGAATTCGTAGGACAAGAACACCTCGTAGGAGAAGATAAGCCACTAAGAAAACTCTATGAGAAAAAGCTTCTTGCAAGCGCAATGATCTTTTGGGGACCACCAGGAGTAGGAAAAACAACACTGGCAAGAATACTAGCCAAAAACGCAGGAGCAGAATACGTAGAGCTATCAGCAGTGAGTGCAGGAAAAAAAGACCTAGAAGCAGCAGTAAATAAGAGTCGCTTATTTGCTCAATCAATAGTGCTCTTCCTAGACGAAATACACCGCTTCAACAAAGCACAACAAGACTACCTACTCCCCTTCGTGGAGAAAGGAACTATCAAACTCATAGGAGCAACAACAGAAAACCCTTCTTTTGAAGTAAACGCAGCACTACTGAGCAGATCACAAGTACTTACTTTTACAGCGCTTAGTCAAGAAAACATTAAAGAACTCTTACTCAGAGCAGCAAACAACGAGCTAGAAATAACCCTAACAGACGAAGCAATAAACGCGCTTGTACAACTCGCACAAGGAGACGCAAGAAGAGCACTCAACCTCCTAGAACTCGCAGCAACGACAACAAACAAAGAAATAACCAAACAAGACATTACAGAAGCAACAACACAAACACTCGCATACGACAAGAACGGCGAAGAACACTACAACCAAATAAGTGCGTTACACAAATCAATGCGTGACTCAGACCCACAAGCAAGCATATACTGGCTGATGAGAATGCTACTAGCAGGAGAAGACCCAAAATACGTAGTACGACGAATGATACGGTTTGCTTCAGAAGACGTAGGAAACGCAGACACAAACGCCTTAGTACTCGCAGTAGCAACAAAAGAAGCAGTAGACTTTTTAGGAATGCCAGAGTGCGAGAACGCACTTGTACAACTAGCAGCGTACCTAGCAAAAGCGCCCAAAAGTAATGCTGCGTACACAGCAACGAACAAAGCAAAACAAGTAATTAAAGAAACAGGAGCCTTGCCGGTACCACACGTAATCAGAAACGCACCAACAAAACTCATGAAAGACTTACAGTATGGTAAAGATTACGTGTACGCCCACGACAACCTAGAGGAAGCAAAACAACAACAACGACTACCAGACGAGATACGAGAAGAAACGTTTTATGAAGAATGATTAGTAAGTCTTTTACTCCTAAAAACTATTTTACTTGTAGAAACGTTTAAAAAGCGACCAACGCTCCAAAAAGCAATGAAAGCAAAAATTCTTCACTTCAAACAAAACAGACACACAACAACAGGAAACCAAATGATCGTGTCAGTACCAGAAGTGACTACGAGAGAAGAAGCAAGCAAGCTCGTAGACAAAAAGGCAGTTTATAAAACCAAGAACGGAGAAATCAAAGGAATAGTAGCCTCCGCACACGGAAACAGCGGAAAACTCCGTGTACGATTCGAGAAAGGAATGCCAGGACAAAGCCTAGGAGAAGAACTCACCCTAAACTAAGCAGCCTGTTTTTCTTCTAACAACTTCTTTTCTAACTCAGAAATCTCTTCTTCAAGAACTTTTTTTAGTTTTTCAAGCTCTTGATGAACTGCGTATAAATCAGTGGCTATTTGTGCAGAGTCATGCTTTTGTACATCAGAGACTATTTTAGCTAACAAATCAAGACTATTTTTTTCAAGAGTATCAGCGAGTCGCTCAAGTTTATGAAGAGCAGGCCACTCATCTAAACGCTTAATAGGGTGTTTGTGTAACTTCTCAAGATATTCTCGCTTCTGATTAAAAGACTTCAAATGATTCTCTAAATACTCAGGACCTAACTCCTCGTCAGTCTCCACCTCATTAATAAGCTTCATGAGAAGAGCGTACTCAATTTTATGATGCTTAGCTAAATACACAGCAATTTCGTGAAACTGTTGTTGCTGAGCAGAAGATCTCAATGCTCTCCTCCTATGAGATCAGCAGTAGCAGCTCCCATAACAGCCAAAATACTTACTGTAGCTACGTTCTTGTATATCTCTAAACCACTCATAGAAAACGTTATTTGCCCAAACAAGAACAGAACACCAGTAATCACAACATGAGCAACTGCGTAGATAAGAATAACACGCCAAGCTAAGTAGCGATGCTTATGATTCTTATTAACAGGCCTAAAACCAGAAAAATACATGAATAAGATCAAGAGAAGAAAAGAAGTAACGAGCAATGCGTGAGCACGCCAAACATCAATTTCTAACGCGATACGACCACCATAAAAGAATGCGAAGTGACCAACGATACCAAAAAACGAACCAATAATACCCTTCGTAACGTCATGATAGGTTATGCGAGCAAGCGGCTTAGCAGAAACGTCACGCTCAATCTCTTTTTCTAACTCCTCAAGCTTCTTCATCTCATCAAGCTCTAAAGACTCAAAATCAGCGGTTTGTTTCTCACTGCTCTCAATACTTGTAAGTCGCTTCTCAATACGAGAAAGACGCTTATCGATACGCTCAAGAACAGTTGAGGAAACCATTACCCTAAATTAGTTAAGAAAGTAGGAATAAACGGCTCAAGAAACGGCCAGATATACGGGCTAGCAGCAATAAGAGCACCAACAATAAGAGCATGAGAGAGCTTCTCACCAACAGCGTTACGACCAGTAACAATAGCAGCAGCAGCTTTCACCTTAAACGCAGCAACAAGACCAATAACGACTTGTAAAGCAATAATAATACCTAAGTTACTGCCAAGAGTAAGACCAACAAGACTAGCAGCAAACGGCAAGTTCATAGCAATAAACGTAAAGATAAACGCGGTAGGAAGAGCGTGCAAACCATGACTAAGCCAACCAAGACCCTTCTCATCCATATGAACAAAGAATAACTCAACAAGACCAATAACTACACCCATCACCAACGCCGGTACAATAAAGAACTCTGCCATACAAACAAAAATGCTCTGAAGAGTTTATAAATGTTCGTTCTCACTCACAAGGAACCTTTAAATAGGCTAAGCAGCCAAAAAAACACAGAACAACCGTGAAGGCGCCAACAACACTACTCACCAGTATATTTCTTACACTAACACTAGGTATACGTAGCGCACAAGCATACATGCCAGGAAGCAACTTATGGGAGCCAATAGGAAGATTCTTCACCATGATCTGGCCGTCGTACAGCGGTTCAACAGCGCAACTCATAGACGCACTACTCCTCTTCTTCATTATCTGCATGACCGTAGTAGAGATAGGACAAAAAACGAAACTACCAAAAGCAGCGTACTGGGGAGTAGGAATAGCACTCTGGATAGCATCAGTAGTAGCGCTACGAGGACAACTCCTCTTCACAAACCCACTATTCGCACTAACAGGATTTCTCATACTCACAATAGTATTCACCAAACTCATACAAGGAGGCTTTGAATACCTATTTGGCAAACGAGTACGATGGGCACAACTACTCGTAGCACTAGGAATATCCTTACTCGCAGCAGGAAGCGTGTTTGCAAACATACTCCAAGACGCGCAACAAGCAGTAACTAACAACTTCTTCTTAGACACACTACTCATAGCAACAACACTAGCAATACCATTTATCATCATAGGAGCAATAGCGCTCATGAGCGCGCTATGGAAAAGAAGAGATAAGGGAGAAGGAATAACAAACTCAAAAGAACAAACCTTGTATGAAAAACTTGGCCTACAAGCAGACAGACAAGCAAAAAAAGACGCTAAGTTAGAAGAAGAACGAGTGCACGAAGAAAAACTGGATGAGTACATGAAAGCACTTGATGATAAAACTACTTCTTATGTTAATAAAATGCATGAAATGGACTCTCAAGAAGAACAAAACTTACAAGCACTTAGTTCTTACGTACAAGCACTCTTAGAAAACGCATTGCAGTTCAAAGAAACAATAACAAGTTATGAGCGCTACCTAGGAAAATCCAAAGGAGCGTGGTATAAAACACTCAATCCAAATAATAAAGCAGAAGGAACTGCTCGAGTACTTCCTCCAGAATACTATGCAAGACTAGAAACAATCGCTGATCAATGGGCTTTACGAATGGAGGAAGTAAAGAAACGAGTAGAACAACTTGTTCCAGAAGAAGCAATAACAAAAGATAAAGAAACACTTGAGAAATTACAAAAAGACTATGAATCACTCATTAGTGCTGAGAACAAAATAATTGGAAAACTCCTCAAATACAAAGAAGAAATAGACGACTTACAAAAACGAGCAGATACAATAGCAAAAATAGAGATTACAGAAACCAAAGAAATGTATCCTGAGTTAAAAACTAATTTTCCAGAAACAAAAACTTCTTTTGACAGGCTCTACAAATACTGGTACGATTTCTACCAAGCAATACACAAAAAAGGAGGCTTACGTGAACAAGTAAATGAGATACACACGCCTCTTATTAAAGAAGAAGAACGCATCAATGCACAACTAACAGTACTAAAAACGCACATAACGGATTTCGAAACCAGCCATAAAAAAAGCGCTTCTATAATCGCCAAGATGAAAGTATATCCTCAACAAATAATTACTAAAATGCAAACAGCACTAAAAAGCATAAGTAGCTCGCAACTCGCAGAAGCAGTAAGTCTTCTTGGAAAATTCAAAAAAGACTTAGGTATAGAAATAGAAAACGTAAAACACAGAGAACAACTAGAAACCGAGTTTGCTCAGCAAGAACAAGAAGTAAAACAACTAGAAGAAGTATATCAAAATATGTTTCAAAATGAGCTTGATACGTTTCATGACTTATTTACTAAACTACACGGATTTATCGTGTTTGCAGAAATATTAGGAACGGCACATAAAGAAATACAAAATATTAATGATAAAGTTACTCACGCAGGTGCTTCAAAAGAAGTAATTCTATCTAGAGTAGATACTATAACAAAAAACGTTGAGAAACAAGCAGAAGAATACTTACAAAGTATTAAATCAGCAAATATATCATCAGAAGTAACTGGTGTGATGAAAGCTGTAGAAAATCTCTCAAATGCATTAAAACAAGACGTTCAAGAAAACATTAAGAAAAGCCAAGAACAAGCTAAAAACATAAATGACAAGCTAGGAGGAGAATCATGAGCATGTGGTATAGTCCTCTTAGCTACATAGACGTAGCAGGAGTGTATCTTTCTAACCCGTATCTGTTTGACGCACTTATTCTATTAACTATTTTCTTAGGAATTAGTCAGTACGTATTTACTAAAGACGGACATTTCGGAAAGAAAAACGGAAAACCAGTAGCCATAGCAGTATCCGTAGCGCTCACGATAAGTACTATAGTGTTCTTGTACCAGAGAGGATGGAACTTAGCAACACCAGGAGTAAGCATCATCCCGTTTACCATCATATTCATCATCTTCTACTACTTACTATACACCATACTCACAGACGTAGTAGAAGCAAACAAGCTATGCGCAGGAAGCATAGCATTCATCTTCACATACGTAGGAATAAGCAGCATGTTCGCAGACGTACTACCACAAGTAGTACTAAGATACCCCCTTCTAGAACTCTTCATATCACTGCTCTTTCTTGTAGCAATAGGAGCGTTTCTTGCATGCATAGGAAGCATCTTTACAGGAATAAAAAATCCGTTTGGAGGAAAAGATACTAAGACAGGCGGTAACGAAGGAGACGACGAGCCACCCACAAAACACCCGCGGCTACAAGTAGTCATAGACGAGCCAGAAGGAGAATACAGCACAAACGACACAATACCTCTACGAGCAAGAATAGTAGGAGGAGACGGAACCTACAACTGGACAGCAACCATTGAAACAACACGAAGAGGACATAGAGGAGCAGAAGCAAACCCAAAAATAGACTTTCCCAACCCAGGAGCAGGAAACCACCGAGTAGTAATCATCGTAGAAAGCGCAGGACAAAGAGAATCAGCAAGAGCAACGTTTACGGTACGAGAAGACGCGCAAGAAACAATAACGATAAGCGGAAAAGCATATATAGCAGATGAAGGACGCGCTCTAAACAGAGCACTCATCATATTAGCAACTGTAAACGCGAGAGGAGAGAGAGTGCTTCTTGGTGAGCAAGGAAGAACACTAACTGCAACTGATGGAACCTACAGCTTTACCGTGCCCAACACACAAGCAAGATACAGCATAGTAGGTTATTGGCACAAAGATAATAAGATAACAGCAGAACCTGAACCTAGTAAACACACACACATAGGAGAAATAGACACGAAAAGAGGATATTATTCCTTTAGTAAGTTACGAGAAAGAACAACTGATGGACAACCAATCTTTGCAACAAAAAAAGGAGAAAACATATCCAAGTTAAACCTCTCCTTTAAGCCAAAAGAACAAGAAGAAGCAACGATAAAAATAACTAGTGAAGGACTGGATAACGCACGCATAACTATTACTCCGCAAATAAACGGACAAGACACTCACGAAACGCCAATAGACCAACAAGCACCTCCAGGAAACTACACCATAGAAGCAGAAGAAGAACGAGAAAGAAAAATGTTCTCGCACTGGACGATAAGAACAGGAGAACGAATAAACGAACGAACACTACCGGTACCCTTAGCACACAGAGACATCCTAGAACTCACTGCGCACTACACCCAACAACAAACGATACGCGTACGCAGCGAAGACTTGGGAGGAGAAGAACTACCAAACATGCCGTTCTTGCTTAACGCCACTTCAATGAGCACACCTACAGGAGAGTTACCTATAGAAGGAGCAGAAGTTACTTTAGAAGCACAAGAAACAGACGAGTACGTCTTTAAAGAATGGAGAGGAGTAGATAGTGATAAACAAGAAAGAACAATAACTATAGACTTTTCAAGTGATAAAACAACAAGAAACATAACTATGGTGTACGAAAAAAATTCGCCAGACCCAGTAGAAGAAGACGCTACTTCAACAAATAAACAAAACGAGTCCAGAAACAAACCAGCAGATACAAAAAAAGAAAAAAAGCTCATTAAAGAAATAAAAAAAACTTCTAACAGGATACCGGCTACTCGTTCCTCAGAGGATGAAAACTACCAAGAAGCACTGAAAAATGTTAATGAAGCCTTCACTGATGAAACAGTAACGCACACACCAGAAGAACAAAAACAAGCAATTGAGGTGCTTAATAACTACCCTTCATGGTCGAAACGACATAAAGAATCTCTCATTAACTTATGGGATGAGACAAAAAAACTCCTCTCAATACAATACGAAAAAATACTTGATACAAACGAACCAACAAACCACCTAAGCAGCCAAGCACAAGAAGCGTATAACTTACTACGACAAGGCATCATCAACTCCTTACAAAAAATCAAAACAGGAATTATTATCACAGGACTAAATGCAGAAGCACGAGCAAGAGTTCTTCTTTCATTAGCCAAGCAAGAAACACAGTTCGCTAAAGAATCAATACCTATGATTTACAAAAAATCACATGAGCTATACGTAACGTACTTAGACAAAGAAAACATTAAGAAATCCGTTATTGACGATATAGAGCGCTTACAAAAACAATTAGTGGATGCAAACACCCCAAAAAAATTGTTTGAAGCACTCACCACATTCAATAAGAAAATAAAAGGGATACTACAATTCGCATACAACTATTTTTTGTTATCAGAAAAAAATATTCCTGAAGAAGAACCACATCTTCTTGAAGAAATAACGGCTAGTTCTGATGAAGAAGTTAGCCACGAAGAAAAATACAGAAGGATACGTGAAGAAGTATCAAAGAAATATAGCTCCAGAACAACAAAAGAATCCTCAGAAGAACTCCCTGCGAAACGTTTCTCCTTGCGAAAACTTTTTTCCAGAAAGAAACAACAAGAAGTAACTACTCAAACACAAAAAGACCATAAAGAGTACACAAAACCACTCGTACGCATAACGCCAAAAGAAGGAGGAATCCTTACCAAGCAAGAACCCTTAGATACGCGTATGCAACTAACATCCGATTTCATTACTCAAAACACGTACGACTTTGAAATAACGCGCCAAGGAGGATCAAAAGGAGGGTTTTACCGATACGCAATAGCTATGTACGCCACCACCAAAGACAACAAAACACATCTACTAACACAAAACCAACTACACCAACTTGGCGTACGCTACTCAGGCCATGAAAATAGAAAGAAGAACATATCTGATGATGTACAGCCCTTATTTACTCTCGCCTACGAAGATAACACGCACGCAGCGTTCTCCTCCTTTAATGAGCTCTACGCACCTGCAGAAAGCAAGTTAGTACGCGTAACTATTGGCCACGTAGACGAACTTACGCCTCAAGACGCAAAAAACCTTGTTGATTACTCTGGATTTGGCGTACTAAAACAAGTGCTTGGACAATACGTACAAGCGATACATATCATAGCAGAAGTGTCGTACGCGCACACAAAAACAGACAGGCCTGAAGAACTAGAAAACAAACCTGAACCAGTAGCGAGAGCACAACTAGACATTATTAATCCAAAGGACTCTTAACATCACGAATAGCATCACTAGATACGTGCGTATAAATCTGTGTTGTTTGCAAATTACTGTGTCCAAGAAGCTCTTGTATTACGCGAATATTCTCTCCTTGCTCAAGCAAGTGAGTGGCGAATGAGTGGCGAAGCATGTGCGGAGTAACGTTTTTGTCAAGACCAGCCTTTCTTGCTGCTCGAGAAACGACTGCTTGTACGTTACGCGTACTCATAGAACCATCGCCGAAGATAAAGCCTTCGCCAACGAGTTGAGAAGCTAGTTTTTTTGGAAGAACAGTAACGCGATCTTTTTGGCCCTTACCCATGCGTACCTGCAACAACCCATCACTACCGACGTCCTCGTAGCGAAGACGAACTAATTCAGAGACGCGAAGACCACAGGCATAGAGTAACTGAATCATTAATTTACTTTGCTTACTAGAAGCAGCCTCGATAAGAGAAGCAACTTCTTGCTGACTTAAGTACTTGGGAAGGCTTTGAGGAATTTTAGGAGCGCGAACGTTGCTAAATTCTTTCTCTAAGACTTCATTATAATAAAACAAGAGCGCAGAGCGAATAAGACCAATCGTTCTACTTGCTAACCCTTCATTAATTTTCTTTGCTAAAAAAATTTTTATATCATCCTTACTAACAGCTTCTTTCTCTAAACCAGTCTCTTCAAGAAACATCTCGTTATAGCGCAGATACGCAACTTGTGTGTGCTTAGAGAGTCCCCGTAGTGTCATCTCAGCTTCTAACTGCTTCATCATTATGCGAATGTACGTACTCGTTAATAAATTCGTTTGTTCACTACACCCACAACGAAGAAATACTTATATACTACTCTAAAATAGTTATTTAATGAAGCAATATTGCAAACCTACGCATATTTCTCAAACAAAACTACGTAACACTGCGCAACTACTCGGAGAAATCTCTTAGCCATGACAGGAAAACTCATTTCTTTAGAAGGAATAGACGGGTGCGGGAAAGGAACACAGATTAATCTACTCAGAAACCACCTTACTACTCAACAAATACCGCACCACATCTTTCGAGAACCAGGAGGAACAGACATTTCTGAAAGAATAAGAAGCTTATTACTGCACGAAACAGAATACATGGACTCAGGAACAGAACTCCTCTTATTTCTTGCGGCAAGAAGACAACTCACCACAGAAAAAATACTTCCTCTCCTAGAACAAAACGAGCTCGTCATTCTAGACAGATTCTACGATAGCACATTTGCGTACCAAGGATTCGGAAGAGGAACGGACATCAAAAACATTACTGCGCTAAACGACTTCGCAATAACAGAAAAACAAACAGACGCCACCTTCTACTTACACGTATCGCTGGAAGCATCGTATCAGCGAACAATGCATCAAGAAAAAGATCGTATGGAGAAAGAATCAAGAAAGTTCTTTGAGCGAGTAAAAAACGGCTATGACACACTCGCAAAGATGCACCCGCAACGAATACACGTAATTGACGCAGAACGAGAGCCACAAGAAATCCATAAAGACCTCGTAAGCCGAGTAGAAGCACTCTACACATAAATCAGTTACAACACCAAACCCAAACATTCAAAAACACTTCCGTACACAAAAACGACATGCACATCATTCTTGAAGGACTAGACGGAACAGGAAAAACAACGCTACTTAACGCGCTCTCAGAAGAACTAGAAGCAAAAAAGGTTTTTGACGTAGTAGAATTTGAGAAGATACACGACAGAAAACCCTTAGCAGTAGATGTAAACAGAGGAGTAGCGTTGCAAGAAGCAGACGTAGTGCTTGTTGCTGAACCAACGCACTCAGGAATAGGGCGCGTAATACGCAGCGAGCTAATAGGAATAACCTCTCGCGAGTACAGCCAAGAAACACTCGCGCAAGCATACGCGCTGGATAGAGAAATACTGCTAAAAACAATCGTTCTACCAGCACTAAAACGAGGACAAACAGTCGTTCAGAGCAGAAGCTGGATAAGCAGCATAATATACCAAAAAGCTCTCAACAAAGAACTTTCTGTATCAGAACTACGAGCAATACCAGGAAACATCCTCGCAGAACAATACTTACCAACAGCAGTGATATACACACGAGTAGCTACACCAAAACAAATCCTTAAACGAATGAAAGGAAGAAACTACGACAAACACGAAAACCTAGAAGTACAAACAAAAGTCTTTGCAGCCTACGAGAGCGAATGGTTTAGAATGTACCTAGAGACTATAGGGTTGAAATGGATAGAAGTAGACGTGAGCGGGGAAGTGCACGAAGGAGTAAAAAATTTTTTAGAAGCGTATAGAACACTTAAGTGAATTTACTTCATTTCTTTCTCAAAATAGGTTTTTTGAGGGTCACTTAGTTTATCCTCGACGACCGAGTACACTGCTCTAAATATGTGTTTGGTGGTGTTAGCAAACGCTTTTTTAGCTTCTGCACGGTTATAATTACTTGCTCCAGTCGTTTCTAATTGTTCAAACTCGTCTACTATTCTGTTTGTGATTTCTTCAAGCTTTCGAGAATCAACTTTTACTAAACTATCGCCTGCTCCTCTTACTGCTTGACTGCTAATAAGCACTTTTTGGTTGCCGTTTGCTCCGCTATCAATCATCCCTTTTATGTTTTGTCCGATGATTAATCCAGAATTTGCTCTGTACATATCATTAATGTTTCCTTCTACATTACACACAATAATTTTATTAGCGTTATAAAATGCTCCAGAAGCTATCTCTCCTCCAATAACAACAATATTATCGCTGTGATGAGCAAATTCTTCGCCAATCTTTTGCATCTCAACAAAGTAATGGTTGGCGTTTTCAAGACTGTTTTTACCAATCGTTTCTTCCTTTCTAGTTAATTGCTCATAAAATTCTTTTGTAGCTTTTATACTTCCAAACGAAGAACCTTTTAATCCGTCTCTTCCTATATGTGAATCAACAAGTGTAATCCAAAAACTATCTGGCGCAAACCCTTCTCCGTGTGTTGTTTGGTTAGCAAGATATTTTTGAACTCCTCTCCACGCGTTATTTCCGAATACGCTTAAGTGTGCTATTATGTCAGAACTCTCTCCTCCGCCAGTATTATTTTTGGTTAGTGACTCAATAAATGTTATTGCCTTATTCGCGTAGTTTGTTTTATCTTCTGCGTTTAATTTGATAAAGGTAGTTTGTTCCCACCCATTAAATGCGTTACTTGTTCCTGTTCCTGAAATAATTACTTTATTATTTTGTTTGCTAAGCGTGTGATCGTATGTTTGAGCAATTTCTCTTTCAGGTTGAAAAAAGTTTAGGTTATTTGAGACTACGATATCTGTTAAGTTATTGACTACTCTTTTTTTAAGCTCTCCTTCCTTAGTAGGTGCTTTTTTAGCTTGTTCATCTGCTGTTGTAGCTTCTTCAGGTATTTCCTCAGACTCCTTAAAAGATAATTTATCATCACCTGTTTTGTTATGCATACTAGTAGAATATGTTTATTCTTTAAAAAGATACTGTTTAGTAACTACTCTTTAAGAGTGTCTACTTGTTTTTTGAGGTTTTCTAGATACTTCTGCCAACCAGTGCCTCCTCGACGCAAAAAATAGCTGGGATGAGGAATGACGTAGTACGTACCGTCTATTAACCGCCCGCTCTCCTCTAAAACCTTTTTTTTCTTAGGAAAAAAGAAGTTCATAGCAAAGCGACCAACCAGAACAATAATTTCAGGATCTAATATTCTTAGTTGCTCCTCCAAGAACGGCCTACACACAGCAACCTCTTCTTTGGTAGGATTACGATTCTTAGGAGGACGCGTCTTCATAACATTCGTAATATAATAGTCGTTTATGCCAGCGTAACCCATCATCTCCTCAAGAAGAGCGCCACTACGACCAACAAAGGGCAAACCCAACTCCTCCTCCTTAGCACCAGGAGCCTCACCAATAATAACGATGCGAGAAGACAAAGAACCACGACCAACAACTACCTGCGTACTCGGATATATCCGCGCACAAGCACTCTTCTCTAACCGACTAACCAACTCATCATACTCTCGCATACAAGTTACAAAACAATAACTCTATAAAAACCCCCCTCCAGCAACAACTACCTATGCAGTACCCACAATTCGTCTTCACAACAAAAAACAACACCCTAGAAGTACACGCAGAACACGAAGCAAAAATACCGCTACACACAAAAGCACTACGAAGCATAGCAACAGACGAGAACCGAGTACTCATAGAACTCTTCATAGCAGCAGCAACGGACAAGCACACAAGCGAAGACGAACCCCTACGAATAACAGGCTTAGAAACGTTTAGAGACCTCAAATTCCTCTCACAACTACGAGAACACCCCCAACACACACAAGCAAACATACCTCAAGAAACACGCCTCCTAGAACTACATATACACGAAGAAGAACTCATACTTGCAGTAAACAAAAAAGAAACACAACACCTCTTTGGAATAGACGAGCTATGGGCGTACACAGAAAACCCCCTAACCATATACGAGCTACGAGTAAATCATGAAAGCACACAAACAATAAGCAACCAATGCGAAGAACTCATACCGATTAGCTTTCTGAAAACACACCTAGAACAATACTATCCACACGCAGAAAACCTAGGAAGAACCAAAATACCCAGAAAAATACCCAGCAAGAAAGTAAGCCCGACACCAAGAATATACCTAGAAGAACAAGACGAAGAACTCCTCCTACAACTCCGCTTTGCGTACGAAGAAAAAGAAGTACTCGCAGGAAGCAACCAAGAACTCTACACGTACAGAAACGAAACAATAACACACACAACAAGAGACAAAGAAACAGAAGATTTTTTTAGTATACAGTTCAAAACCAACAACGTACAAGCAACAAGAGACGGGTACACACCAAAAAACAACCCGTACAGCTGGTTAGTAGATGACGCAGAAGAACTCTTAGAGCTAGGTTTTGAAATCTACGGAAAAAACAATCTGCTGCATTTTAATGCACAAAAAACTGTGATAAGCATAAGCACGCATGAACAACCAGATTATTTGGAGCTGCGCATACACGCAAGCGCAGGAGAGCAAAACATACCCTCGCACGTAATAGCAGAGATGCTACGAGCAGGACAAAGATACGTAAAACTAGCAGACCAAAGCACAGCAGTCATACCACAAAAATACTTAGACAAACTCCAGCACAAACTCGCACTCTTAGAAAAAACGCCCGACGGTCTTAAACTGCATCCAGCACACACAAAGCTCGTAGAAGAACTTGAAGAACTAGCAGAAGAAGTACAACACACAGAAGCGTATACTGCGCTTAAAGAGCGACTCCAAGAATTCACGCACATACAACAAGCAGAACTACCAGAAAACCTATCTGCGACTCTTAGAGAATACCAACAAGCAGGCTATGACTGGCTACACTTTCTAAACAAACACTCATTTGGAGGAATACTCGCAGACGACATGGGACTAGGAAAAACGTTGACATGCTTAGCAATGCTACAATGGGCGTATGAAAACAACCCACAAGCACGCTTCTTAGTAGTCGTACCAACAAGCTTAGTAGATAATTGGCTAGCAGAAAGAAACAAATTCGCACAAGAAATGCCAGTATACACGCACTACGGAACAAGCAGAGAAACAAAAGCAGAGAACATACCAGCAGGAATAACCATAACCAGCTACAACACATTACGACTAGACCAAGAACTCCTAGCAAGCATTCAATGGGAGTACGCGGTGCTGGACGAAAGCCACGCAATAAAAAACCCCGCAAGCAAAGTAGCCCAAGCAACAAGAACACTAAACGCAAAGAACAAACTCGCAATAACAGGAACACCAATAGAAAACAACGTAAGCGAGCTATGGAGTCAAATGCAATTCACAAACCCAGGACTACTAGGAAGCTACGAAGCATTCACAACAACTTATGGGGAAGCAACCACTCAAGAACAAGAAACCCTAAAAAACCTCATAAAACCGTTTTTGCTACGAAGAACAAAACAACAAGTAGCAAAAGACCTACCAAAAAAAACCATTCTCACACAACTCTGCGAAATGACAGACAAGCAAGCAAGTCTGTACGAAGCAACCAAACAACACCTCCAAGAAGAAGTAAGAAACGAACTACAACAAAAAGGAGCAACAAACAAAATATTCTTAGCCCTACTACGACTACGACAACTAGCAAACCACCCACAACTACTCACCAACAACTACCACGCAGAAAGCGGAAAATTCGAAGCGCTCTTTGAGAAAATACAGGAAGCAATAAGTGAAGGACACAAAATACTCATTTTCAGTAGCTTCACAAAAATACTTGACCTCGTAGAGAAACAAATGCAAGAACACCTCTACTTACGCATAGACGGAAGCACGAAGAACCGACAAGCACTCGTAGAAGAGTTCCAAACCAACAAACACGTAAACGCATTTCTTATCAGCCTAAAAGCAGGAGGAGTAGGCCTCACACTAACAGCAGCAGACTACGTATTCATCATAGACCCGTGGTGGAACCCACAAGCAGAAATGCAAGCAATAGACCGAGCACACAGAATAGGACAACAAAAACCGGTGTTTGTCTACAAGTTCATAACAAAAAACACTGTAGAAGAAAAAATAGCTCGGCTACAAGAAAGCAAACTAGAACTAGCAAACAACCTCATAACAACAGAGGAGAGCTTCGTAAAACAACTAACAAAAGAAGACCTTATCGGACTCTTTGAGTAACAAAAAATGTTTTTATTCGTTCTTCATAATCTCAGCGTAGCGCTCAAGAGAATCAAGAACTTTAGCTAGTCGATCAGTATAGGTTTCATCAACAAGAACACCTTGTTCACCAAACACTTCTTGCACCCTACTAATCGCTAAAGACTCAGGAATACTACTACAACCAAGCTTATTAAGAATAGGTCGTAACTGCTCAACTGCACGAACACCACCAAAACCCCCAGAGCTATAACTAACAAGTAAGAAAGGAGAACCAAACAACTCCTTACCAAACACGTCAAGAACGTTCTTTAACGAACCAGGAAACGAATGATTATACTCAGCAGTAACCGCAACAAACCCATCAGCACGAACAATACGATCGCGAAGCAAAGTAAGTTTCTCAGAAGGACTCGCTAAGAAACCGTAGCGCTCACGCATAACAAGTAACTCCTCGTACTCAAGAGGATCAAGAAGAAACACCTCATGACCCCTTCTTTGCAAAGAAGAAACAACCCACTCAGAAACCTTCATCCCCTCACGACCATCACGAACACTTCCACAAACAACAACAAACTCTGCCATAACAACCAACAAACAACCACTCATTAAAAAAACTAACTTATAAAAAGCTCTTCTTATAAAACACCCCTATGAGTACGCAAGAAGAAACACGAAGAATACAAGAAGTAATCAAGAACAACGACTACAACGACACACGAGCAAGCGTACTACTACCGTACCAAGACACGACACCCATAGAACTCACCGCACAAAAATACCGAGGATGCGAAGCACTCGTAATCATAGGAATAGGAGGAAGCAACCTAGGAACGTGGGCAGTGCATGAAGCAATACACGGAGAACTCCATAACGAAACAGCAAAAACAAAAGTATACTTTGCGGACACAACAGACGCACACCAACTAACAAAACTACAACAACGACTAGAAACCATACAAGGAAGAACTGTATACGTAGTCATAAGCAAAAGCGGAACAACAGCAGAAACAATAGCAAACGCAAGCATACTCGTAAAGGACTGGAGTGACGCAATCATCATAACAGGAAAAAACAGCCTCCTAGACGGACTTAACGGCGCAAGCACGCTACACATACAAGAACAAATAGGAGGGCGCTACAGCGTCTTTAGCGCAGTAGGACTCCTCCCACTAGCAATACTAGGAATAAACATAAACCAACTCCTAGCAGGAGCAAGAGGAGCACTAGAAAACCTAGAAGCAATAGCGCAACAAGTCAATAAAGAACACGAAGCAAACAAACAAATAACAGAAGCCTTCTTCTTCGCACCACTACAACGACTAGGGCAGTGGAGAAGACAACTCATAGCAGAAAGCCTAGGAAAAAACGGCAAAGGACCACTACCAACAACAAGAATAGGAAGCACAGACCTACACAGCACAGCACAAAGAAGCCTAGACGGACCAAACGACACCTACACAACATTCATAACAGTAGAAGAAACACCAACAATACCCATACCCAACAACAAAACAAGCCAACTCGTAGAAGACCTAGCAGACAAAACCACCAAACAACTCCTAGAAGCAATACAAGAAGCAACAATGAAAGCGTATGAAGAAGCAAACAGACCCTACAAACACCTAACCCTACAAAAAATACACGAGAAAAGCATAGGAGCACTCATGCAAACAATGATGCTAGAAACAATGCTACAAGCAAACCTCCTAGGAATAAACGCGTTTGACCAACCAGCAGTAGAAAACTACAAAAAACACACCAAAGAAAACCTTAAACAACTATGATCTACGAGTTTTTAGTGCTTCTTTAATATCAGTAATTACACTAAATCCATGGTAATATATTGCGCTACACAACTGAACACTGCTCGCTCCTGCGTGTACTGCTTCTTGCGCGTCTTGAGCATTCATGATGCCTCCTGAAGCAGAAAAATATGTATCAGAAAACCTTTCTGAGAGTATATGAACAAGAGTCATTGTTTCTGCTCGCAACCCTTCTCCACAACGAGAACTCTTTCCCCAATACAACCCAGGACTGTTAGTTGGTGAGGAATAATACACTCCTATCGTTTCAGAATCAGAAAACGTAAACCCATCAACTGCAAACGCTAGTTGATCTAATAACGGCATTTCTTGCTCTTGACGAGCAAGCTTAAAAAGCAAAGGAACTCCGAGCACAGACCTATCTATTCCTTGAATGAACTCATTAAATGCAGAGACTTTTCTTTTAACAAATCGCCGGTATTCTTGCGTGTTCAAGTCTAAATGTTCATCGTAGAGAAGCTTAATTGGTTTCTTATGACTTCCCTTAAACCAACGACTATTAATCTCGATAGCATCTGCTCGTAGCCTGTATACCTCATCAAACTGCTTCTCATTTCTTGGAGCGTGACTTTGAATAACTTTTGTTTTAGGACTGTATTCTTTGATATCTTCATACAACTTATTTGCTTGCTTGAGCGTAAGTATTTCTATATCTTTTTTATCAGACCAACAATTAACGCTTTGAAGCGCTCGCATATCTTTTCCTTCGATTACTTCTTGATCATTTATTTCTGGAATGATATACTTTGGTGATTTTGAGTTGGTCCCTGAAAAAAGCGGTGCTTTTCCTTTTAGGATGTGTCGATCTTTTTTTCTTGGAATTGGCTCAAAGAGCGTCTATTCCTGCATCTATTGCTTTCTTTGCATGCCTAAAATTGTCAGTGAATGGCGAGGAAGCCATCCATACGTTTCCAAAAGAAAACAACGAATCCATATAACTACCAATTAGTAGTTATTTAAAAGTTTTTATGTTTTTTCTCAACACAAGAAACAATATACTCCTCGTGAATAACCTGAACAGGAAGAGAACCATCAAGAGTAACTATACGATCACTATGCATCCTAGCAAGTTCATCATAGCCCTGCTTAACAAGAGCATGAAACGAGTCGTTTTGAGACTCCATACGATCCCTCTCTCCTTTACGAGAATTCAATCTTTGAAGGCGCTCCTCTAAACTAATACTCAAATAAAACGTTACGTCAGGAACCATATCAAAAGACTCATTCATACGCTGTATCAACCCCCAATGTGGTTGTTGCTGTTGATAACGAGCAAACCCTTGATACGCAGAAGTACTATCATAAAAACGATCCATAACAACAGTAACTCCTTGAGCAAGGTGTGGACGAATAACTTCTTCAACCATCTGAGCACGAGAAGCATTAAACAAATACAACTCAGACAAAGAACTCATATCCTCTCCGTGAAGCAACAACGAACGAATCTGCTCCCCCAAATTAGTACCTCCAGGCTCTCTACGAACAATATGATCTATGCCTTGCTTAGAAAAATACTCTTTTAGCAACTCAATTTGTGTGCTCTTACCACAACCATCAAGGCCTTCAAACGTAATTAACGGAGCAGACCTCATGAAGCCATACGGGGAGGAAAACCATTAATAAGTACTTTTTCTGCGCGCTGTTTAATAGCATAGTTTTCTACTACGAAATCATCTACTTCTGTCTCGTTTAGTGGATTAGAAACAACTCGTAATCTCGGTGGCTCAGCATGACTTCTTCGCCCAAGCTGCTCTAATAAATACGGGACGTGATCATAGCCAGGAGTACCCTCTTCTTCAGGAAGCTTCTTAAGCAAATCCTCAAGAACGGTGTGCGGGTGCTCTTTTCTGAGTGTATCTTGAAGCCAACGAAGATTATCTTCTTGTGCATACCAAGAAGCGCGTTTATCTGAACCAACATATATGTGGTGATCACCAATATTATGGATGAACTCTCCGGGTTTTACACCTACTTCAACAGCTATTTTTGCTGTTAATGCTGCGTATTGTGGAGGATTAAACCCTAAGCCTAAGAAATGGTCTGCGCTTCTTTGATTCATTTGCAAATCAAGGCGCTCCTCTCCAGCTCTATCAGTGTATGTGTACGCTTGAAACATGTTATGACACGGAGCAAGAGCTGCTCGTTTCAGCTTAACATCAACAGGGTTCCAAGCAGTTACTATGTGATATCTGCTCGTAGGATCTTCTTGTAAATGAGTTACCATATCTTGAAGCTGATCAACATAAACAATTCCTTGCTCAGTTACGCCTGCAAAGTTTCTCCACTGTTCAGGATAAAACTTACCTAGATCACCTGCCTCAGGATTATTTCCTGATAAAACAAGCTCTTCATACTCTTGTAGTGCATCCTCAAAAGCAGGAGTGTCTTTTTTGAGTTGCTTTCACTTATGATCGTCAGGAAGCTTGTTTCGATAAAAATTAAACGCGTTAGCAGTCCATATCGTCATTCCCTGCTCCAAATACCACTTCAGGTTCGTCTCGTTACGAATAAAACCCACTATTTCAGGTAGTAACTGTGATTTGTAGCCTATGGGTTTTGTTTGAGAAAGAGGAAAGCTTTCGTCACTAAGATCGTACACTGCTTGTGTACCAAAAGAACCTATGGTGTGTATAACTGTTCTACTTGCTTTTCGAAAGTTTAGCTTTGAACTCGTCAATAAATCATAGCTGTGTTGATGATATGCTTTGTCGTGTTTGTTTAATGAACTGTCTTCTCTTGGCTTTAACATTACTGCCCCCAACACCCCTTTTAATAAGTTCTAAAGCCAACTATATAACTGTTTTCTTATTACTACTTTGGGACTACTGCTTAGTTAACGCCATAGCAGCAAATCCAAGACCTAAACCAATAAATAAGCTAGCAATAAGAGCGTCCAGTAAGAACCCAACACCAATACCAAGCATGATACCTGCAGGAATAAACAACCCGCTTCTATCCTCAGAGCCTTTCTTTTTAGCAGACGATTTCTTAGCCATAATGCCTTCTTTGTGCGTACTCGTTCTTATACGTATCTATTCTTCTAGTTCATCAGCATTTACGCTGAGAAGAACGCTTTCATCAACGCGATCAATAACGTCCTGAGTAATAACAATCGTCTTACGCCTACTCACCCGAACAACTAATTCGTTAATCGTATTATCTTCTTCGTGCAAAGAAACGCTCTGCACATGACCAACAAGGCCTCCATCAACACCAAAAACAGGCACTCCACGCAAACGAAAAGCAGGACGAATAGTCAAAAAAATCGCGTGAGCAGTGATCTCAGCAACGTGCTTTGTACCAATCATTAACCCGTCTCGCAAAAACCCTTTATCAACACTAAAGCCAAGAACCTGAATAGAAGCAGGGTCTATGTAGAGCTTATCAACAACACCGATATGCAACCCGTCAGCATCAAGAACGTCTTTTCCAAGGATATCCTCGGAAGTAATAGCGTTACTTGGTAGGTTTGAATGAGTCCTTGACATCAACGTAGCCTCCCTTAAGAATAATAGCGGAGTTCATACTCGCAACAGCACTAACAGGAACTTCACGCATAAACAACAATCGTCGACGAACAATAAAGGAGACTAAATCATTAGTTTCTTGCTCGCGAACAACATCAACGACTCTGCCAAAACGTTTCCCATCCTTAGAAACAACGCTTCGACCCCGAAAAACAATAACAGGATCCACACGCAAAATAACTGCCTTATCCGTTAAGCGACTCACAAACTCATGACTAACGTACACCTTAGACTGCCAAGGCCGTCTACGAACAAGAACGCCCTCTAAACTTCTATGAGAATCATCCAAACGAACCTCACAAACCCTGCCAAGAACCAAACCACTCTTCGTTAAGACACGCTTACCAAGAAGATCATGTGCTTTTTTTGTCTGCGCAAAAACAGCAGCTTCTTTACGAAAAACCTCAATCATGAATGTACCGTACCCCTAGAAGCTTATATGCTTTATGCTAACAGAACAGCAAGATACGCAGTAACAGAGAACTTCACAACACAACCAAGAACTAAAAACACAAACAACCGAAGCATGTTATAACGAGCAACACCCAAACCAAAGGTAAGAACAGGAGCAGGAACGAACGGAAGAACATTAGCAACAAACACATACACAGAACCATGAGCGTTTACTCTACGACGAAGACCATACATTTTCTTCGCACTCACCAAAGACAACGCGATACGAGAAAGCTTCCAACCAATAACGTAACTAACCAAGTTACCAAGAACAAAACCAGCAACCATAGCAGCAACACTAGCTATAGGAGCAGAACCAGAAGAAACAGCCGTAAACAAGACAGCCTCTAACGGAACACCCAAGAAGAACAAGCCAGAAACAAACGATAAATACAGCAGCGTAGAAGCGCTTAAAGAAGAAAAATCCGGTGTAAGAGCAGAAAACCCTCCTCGCAACAACACAGCCAAAGCAACACCAACAACTACCAAACTCACACCAAGAGCAATGAGCCGAGGCTTTTTGTGCTCAGAAGTTAAGAACAAGTAACTCGTAGACATACACACTACACAAAACAAACGTTTATAAGAACCTATCCATACAAAACACTGTATACGAGGTGTGAAGAAGTGAGTTTTTATAAGAGCAAAGACACAGAATACGCACTAAACAAAATCAAAGAAAGCGAAATAATATATGCTTCTATGGAGATAGGTCTTGTTAGCGAAGTAAAGACGTACAGCGGAGGACTAGGAGTGCTCGCAGGAGACACGCTCAGAAGCTGCGCAGACCTAGCACTACCAGTAACAGGAATTACCTTACTATACAGAAAAGGCTATTTTGAGCAAATAATACACGACAAGCAACAACAAGAAGCAAGCGAGCCTTGGAACGTAGACGAATACACAACAGCACTCCCGCAAGCACGCGTACAACTCATTATTGAAGGACGAGAAGTCATTGTAGAGCCAAGAGTAGGAATCGTTGTGGGACATGAAGAAGACGTCGTTCCCGTACTCTTCTTAGACACAGACCTAGAAGAAAACGACGCTGCAGACAGAGAAATAACGAATTATTTGTACGGAGGAGACAACCGTATGCGCATAAAACAAGAAGCAATACTTGGAATAGCAGGAAAACGAGTCTTGCGACGACTACAAGCAACCAACATCAACACGTTTCACATGAACGAAGGACACGCAGCACTAGCACCCGTAGAAGACGCAAGGTACCTGAGTAAGTACTACGAGTTTAACACACCAAAAATCCAGGAGTTAGTACGCAGCATGCACGTATTCACGACACACACACCAATACCAGCAGGACACGACAAGTTCAGCTACGAACTCATCAAAGAAGTTCTAGGAGCAGAGGACGTAGCGTGGAAACACCTAGACTTAGCAGGTCATGAAGAATGCAACATGACACAACTCGCACTCAACTTCAGCCGCTTCACAAACGCAGTAGCAAAGAAACACGCACAAGTAAGCAGAAAAATGTTTCCAGGATACGACATCAAAAGCGTAACAAACGGAGTACACCTAGGAGAATGGATGAGCCCACACATACAAGCACTTCTTGACGAAACAATGCCTAGCTGGAGACACGAACCAAGCATCTTACAACACGCGTACAGAGTAATAGGGCCAGAACAAATACACGAAGCGCACACAAAAGCAAAACAAGACCTCCTAGACTTCGTTAAAGAAACAACAGGAATACAACTCGATATGAACAAACTCACCGTAGGATTCGCAAGGCGCTTTGCACCCTACAAACGAGCAGACCTCATATTCACAGACATAAACCGCCTTTTAGAACTAGCAGAAGGAAAAATCCAGTTCGTATTCGCAGGAGAAGCACACCCAAAAGACCAAGCAGGAAAAGACATTATTCGACGAGTACTAGAGAAAGCAGAAGAGCTACGAGGAAGAATAGACGTCGCGTTCATACCCAACTACAACATGCACGTAGGAAAAGCCCTGGTAAGCGGCTGCGACTTATGGCTAAACAACCCCGTACCACCAAAAGAAGCAAGCGGAACCAGCGGGATGAAAGCAGCAGCCAACGCAGTACCCAACCTCTCAACACTAGACGGCTGGTGGATAGAAGGAATAACCCAAGACCCACTAGCAGGATGGATCATACACCACCGCCACGACGGACGAGACGAGATAAGCCTGTATGAGCAACTCGAGCACATAACACGAGTGTATCACGAGCACAGAACAAGATGGAACGAGCACCAAGTACACGCACTAGCACTAGCAAGCTACTTTAACACGCACCGAATGGTACAAGAATACCTGGACAAAGCGTGGAGCCTAAAGATATACTCATAAAGACTGCTTACTTTCTTTTGTACTATGGAGTATGAAGCATTCATCAAAGAAGTATTTGAGCTAGTAACACAAAACATCCCGTACCCTATACGAGACGTAGAAGAAAAAGCAAGCAAGGAACTCGTTACCACAACAGACCTCGCAGTAGAGCAGCTCATACGAGAAGAAATTAAGAAAACATATCCCGAACACGGAATACGAGGAGAGGAAGAAGAAGACTACAACGCAGCAAGCGAGTACCAATGGGTAATAGACCCCATAGACGGAACAACAAACTACGCACACAACATACCCGTTTTTTGCGTAGCAATAGCGCTCCTACACGACCAAGAAGTCATTGCAGCAGGAGTACACCAACCAATAACACAAGACGTCTACTTAGCAACGAGAGGGCGAGGAGCAACAAAAAACGGTGCGTTACTACGCGTACAAGAAACTCCTCTCTCAGAAGCACTCATAGGGTTTTGTCACGCAAACAACCAAGAAGCAGTAGCGTGGATTACTCAAAGATATGAACGACTAAAGAACGCAACAAGAGACTTTAGAAGACTAGGAAGCGCGAACTTAGAACTCTGCATGGTAGCCACAGGAGACCTAGCAGGCTTTGTAGGATACGAAATACAACCATGGGACTTCTTAGCAGGATGCCTTATAGCAGCAGAAGCAGGCTGCACCATAACCAACTTACAAGGAGGGTTGTGGGAGGACAAAAACGTACGCAGCGTACTAGCAGCACCCAAGAACCTTCATGAAGAACTCACGCAACACATAAATACTTCGTAAAGAAACACACCTGTATGAACCGTTGGTTACTCACAGCAGGACTTGTCGGCTTATTAGCAACATCCACAGCACAAGCACAAACAGCAGTCTACACCGATACAGAAACCCACAGACTATACCTTGTAGACCAGAGAAACACAGGAGAGTACGAACTAGGAGTAGCTATTAATCATAAAGAACCAATCGCTAGCATACTATACCCAGGATCAGAAAGCATAAACGTTTGGATAAGCGCAAACACGCTAGAGGAAGCCTTACAAGCACCAGACATATTTACACAATACTTCTCGCAAGCAACACGAGTAGATAACACCCTATTTGCAGAGAAACAAGGAATACGAGACGCACCAACATACGCTGTACGCGTAGAAGACAAAATATACTTCTTCTTAGACCTTAACGAGGACGGCAAACTACAACGGTTCATAGACGCAGTACAAGTAGTGCAGATTAATAAACAAGAAGATAACACAAGCGTTTTTTGGAACGGACTAGAACCAAACCACCCAGAACCAGTACTCCGAGGAGACCCAAGAGAAGGGCCGGTACTGTTTTATCACTTAACACCAGAAAACACTGCTCACATACCTGAATACGTTACACCTATAAACACAAGCACCCCATAAGCACATACATGGCAGTCACACCCAGCAACATGGTACCGTTAAGAAGCAAAGCACACCCGTTTACTCTTTTAGACGTCGTTAGTGGTACGAAAAAAAGCTATGAAGAACTGCGAGAAGAGAACGGAGTAGTAATTATGTTCATCTGCAACCACTGCCCCTTTGTCAAACACATAAACCAAGGACTCGTACGAGTAGCCAACCAGTACCAGAAAAAAGGAATACGCTTCGTAGCTATTAGTAGCAACGACGCAAAAAACTACCCAGAAGACAGCCCAGAAAACATGAAAGAAGTAGCGAAGAAACAACAATACCCGTTTGTGTACTTGTATGACGAAACACAAGAAGTAGCTAAGAAGTACAAAGCAGCGTGCACACCAGACTTCTTTGTTTATGATAGTAACGACGAACTCTTTTACCGAGGACAACTCGATGAGAGCAGACCAGGAAACGACATACCAGTAACCACAAGCCACCTACAAGAAGCACTCAACAAACTCCTTGCAGGAGAGCAACCGCCAGAAGAACAAATCCCAAGTGCTGGTTGCGGAATTAAGTGGAAGAACTAACAAGACCGAAAACCTTCTGCTAACAGCACTCATCCAAGAACATACATCAACCAAGGACGCTTAACAACAAAACGCGTCTTTCTTAGCCAAGCATCAAGACCAAGAACTTGACCAGCACCAAAAGAAGAAATACCAAACAATAACATAACATACACTATGTGCTCATTAACGACAAACCCGTGCTCAAGAGGTAGGAACGCAAGAAGACCTCCTTGCAGAGCAGCCAAATAAAACAAGAACATAAGAATAGCAGCAAACAACGCGCACAAACGAGTAAATAAACCAAGAATAAGACCTAGACCAGTAGCTGTTAAACCAATAATAACCAACCAATCAACTAATACGCTACCAGCAAGACTTGCAAACACAGAAACAAATGGGTTAGCAGGATGAATTGCGTGCAGCAAATACCCACTAGCACTCCACGAAGAACTAAAAAGCTTATCAAGACCTCCAGCAAGCAAAATCCAACCAATGGCTACGCGCATAAGAACAAGAGAGTAACCAACAGCTTGGTGAGCGTACGGAAAAGACACTTCTTTACCAAACACCTCTGTCTGAACACTATCTGAGCGCATACACGTATCAATGAAGAACAAGCTATAAAAATCTCTCGGTTACCAACAAGTAACTACAACAACCATATAAAGAACGCCTAAAAACCTTACTGTATGCTTCGACACATCATTATCAGCGACACGCATGCACCTGACCAAATACGACTCATCCTAGAGCACGTACAGCAACGAGTACTTAAAGAAAGCGCTGTAGATGCGATAGTCATTAACGGAGACCTCCTAGGAGTGTTTAGTATGCAAGGAAGCAACAAACACAAACAAGAAGACATTAGCAGAGAAGAAAAAGAATCGTACCTACAAGAAGCAGCGCCGAAATGGCATAAAAAACACGGTATGAACACGCAACTAACCGTAGAAAACGTGCTAGAATACGCACAGGAGCGCTACAAGTGGGTGGAGAAGACTTTAAGAGAAACAAGCAAGCTAGCAACAACTATTTGGAACATGGGAAACCACGAAAGCCCAGAGCACTTCTTAGTACTGCAAGAACTCCCCTTCTTACTGGAGCAACCAATGAACTTCTCCGTACCAGACGAGCAACTACAAACAATTTTTTACAAACACGAACAAGCACTAGCAGTACTAGAACTCACTAACAACTTCGTGTACATACGAGACAAACCATACATACAAGAAGACACGCTCATCATAGGAATACCAGGAGAAAGCCACGCAGCAATAGGAAGTAGCAAACCAGCAAGAAAACAAGAAGAACAAACCCTTGCTGTACTTAAGAAAGCAAGCAAGAAACTACCTGAGGTAACCAACGCAATTATTTACAACCACACACAAGGAAGCTACGACAAAAACACCAGCACGTTTATGCCAGCAAGCACGGCAGCAAAAGAATTCATGAACCAAACAAGCAACCTACAACACCTTATTTGGGTGCAAAGCCACAACCACTGGAGCTACACACAACACCTACACAAAGAAAACACTCATTACGTACTTAATAACGCAGGACTACACAACGCAATCTACAACCTCCTAGAACTCGATGAAGAACTAACCATTTATGACGTGGACGCAAACAAAAACACCATAACCAAACTACAACAAAGCAACCAAGAAATAACAGGAGGAGACGCTTTAGCAATTATTAAAAGAAACTACCCCAACTACATGGACGTATACCTACACAGAAAAATGCGCCTAGACGCAACAAAACAACCAAGAACTTCCTAATCAGAATCAACCCACAAAAACAACCCCTTACTCTGAAGCCAAACAAACCACTTAGCGCGATCAACAACTAACTCGCCAAGAACAGCAAACGGAAGAGTAACTAAGAACACAATCCAAACCACTTGTAACGTAACTGGCTCACCAGTAAGTAAGGTAATAACAATTAAGTCCTCAACAACACCCATAACCATACCAAACACCAAAAACTCAAGAAACACCTCCAAACGCTGCAAACGAGCACTTTTTGCGTGAGGAATAAGCGAGTGCCTATCAACAATTAATTCACCAAGAGCAGCAAACGGAACAACCACTAAAAACGAAATAACAACAGCACGCAAATCAATAGCGTGACTCGTAGCGAAATGAATAGCAATCAAGTTCTCAATAAGACCAATAACTACACCAAACACTAAGAAACTCACAAAAATCTTTACTTGCTTACGAGACCACACACGAGAACATTACTTGCGCAACGTATAAACCCTTTGGTACTACTCAGCAGGATACACTAACACTGCAGCACATGCTACGAGGAGCAGTAGAAATATGAGCAAACTTGCTTTAGGTGTGTGAATAGTTGCTTTTTGAATTCTTGATATTCTTGTTTGTCTATTGTTTGAAGTGATAAGTACTGTACGTCTTCTTGTGTATGTAATTCTTGATTTTGTAATTGCGTGCAGTTTTTTGTGAGCGTTTCTGTGTAGTTTTGCAGTGTTCGCTTGCTTGCTTGAATCTTTCTTATTATTTGTTGTACGGGTATTTCAAATAGGTCTAGTTGTTTGTTAAGCAAATACATGTCAAGTATGTCTCGCTCTTTTGGTTGTTCTCGTGTGAGTATTGCTCGAAATTTTTCTAGAGCTATTTCTGTTTTTGGATAGCACGGAATTGTTGGGCTGTGCAGAGTTACTCCAATAACTTGTGCTTGTTCTTGCACGCCTAGAATATCTGGAAGGTTTGGAACGGTTATTTGTACGGGCTTATTTTGAAGTTCTTCGGTAAAACTTATTTCTAACTTAATACTCTGTTTTTGGTTTGTTATTGTAGAGATATAATGCATGTGCAGAACGTATATCGCTCGGCTATTACGTAGCTGTACGTAACGCTTGTTTGTTCTGTCATGAACGAAGTCAAGTCCTGTTCTTTGAGCTATAAGTTCTATTTCGTCAAAGAGTTCTTTGACGAGGTGTTTTATTACTCTTTCTTGTTGTTGAATGGATTCTAACTCTCGTATATCGTTGCATTGCGGGTGTGTGAAGTCAAGATCTTCGCTGATGCGATGATACTTCAGATATGCTTTTGTGAGAAGAGTCCCTCCTTTAAACACAAGAGTTTGTAACCGTTGTATCTCCTTCTTTTTTGCTGCTTGTGCGAGTTCTGAAAGAAACAAGCTGAGTCGGTAGTCCTTCTCAAACTGTTCTTCTCCTGTGGTATATTGTCCTTGTTTTTTGAGGAATTGAATATATCGTTGTAATCGTTTTTGTGTAATCATAGGAGTTGTTGTGCTCGTTTCTGAACAGCTAGAGGGTATTTTGTGAGGTACGGATTATTATTTGGTATTTTCTGTATAAGTTCTTGAGGGGGCTGTTCTTTATAATATACAAAATCCATGAACGTTTTTTCTGTATTACTATAAAACATTGTTAGCTGGTTTTTCGTCTTAATCTTGTTAATCCCAAAACCAAATAATTTTTTTTTGAGTTTACGAAATTCAATTTTTGTTCCTTGAACTGTACGTGTTCGAGAAAGTTTGTTATTCAGAATGACTATTGTGTTATGTCCTTGCCAGACGACGTTGTTTCTTTCTAAAGCGGTTGTAAGTCCAAGATACCAATCAATTTTGAGCTTGTTAAGTACCACAGAAGTCATTTCTAGTGCTGTGTAGTTGGTAAAATCAAATCTGTGCTCCTCAGTATCGCAAATATAGTAATATCCATTTAGGATATAGGTAACCCAACCCTGTTTTCGTAATTGATATATGATGCGTTTAGGATATGCTTTATCCTGAAATAACACTTCTAATTTATCTCTAGAAATAATTCTTGTCTTATTTTGCTCTAGATAGTGTAAAAGAATGTTTTTAGGAGCTGTGAAATCCATTACAATAAGAATGGATTAATTTATTTATATACTTAATTGTTTCAAATAATTCCTTTTCGTGACGTTTTTGAAACAAAAATATTTATTTTCTAGAGTACACTCACCATGTTTGCGGTGTGTGTACAAAAGTTAAGAGAGGTGATTTTAGGAATTAATGAACGTATAAACTGCCTCGCCCACC
Source organism: Candidatus Woesearchaeota archaeon (assembly GCA_047602905.1). Taxonomy (GTDB): domain Archaea; phylum Nanobdellota; class Nanobdellia; order Woesearchaeales; family SKIA01; genus SKIA01. The sequence goes on from JBLKOP010000001.1 coordinate 43,112, forward strand.
AGTGCTTAATAAAGATAACTTGAAGAAGGCATATGAGTACATTCAAAAATATGCCTTGATGACTCCTTAGATGTCAGCAAAGCTATATATGCCCCGTCCGGGATTTGAACCCGGGTTACCGCCTTGAAAGGGCGGAGTGATTGGCCGGACTACACTAACGGGGCGTAGTAGTCTAGTGAAGCAAAACAGGGTTTGCTTATAAACATATCGAGAAATTACGCAAACATATAAAAAAACTCTTCTGTAGCAATTACTTCATGCTAGAACTCCTGACAAACCCCTACCTCATCTGTCTAAACGCGCTTATAACAGGCTTATTTACGAAAATAGCGGATGTAGGAGTGGATGATGGAGTGCGTCAATCAACAACAAAAAACTTGTTGTACGGATTCTTATGGGGCTTTTTTGCATCACTAGTAGTGCTTGGAAGCAGCTTAATAGCAGCGTTTTATTTTGGCATCCTTCTTAGCTGGGTAGTACGTTACAAACTCGACTACTACTCGCACGGAATAGGAGGCGCTCTTGTGCTGTTCTCAATACTACTCGTAAACCCTACACAGCAACTAGAACTCATTATTATGCTTGTAACGTTTGCGTTATTTACGTTTTTTGGAGTGCTCTCACGAGAGTACAAACTAAAAAACCGTCTAGGAGTCTTTCACACATACAACCTCTACTCGTTTCTGTTCTTAGCAGCACTAGCAATACTTTATCCGCAAGTATGGATCGTGTTCTTTGCGTCACTAACAAACGTTATTGGATACCACTTTGTTCGCTTTACGGTAAAAAAGCAACAAGCTTAAAAAACACTTCTCCCCTCCGCACACCTACTGATACATACATGGTATACGAAACGATTCTTATCGTTGTGGCTCTTGTTTTCTTTAGTGGGTTATTTAGTGGATTAACGCTCGGCTTAATGACGCTTAAGCCGCAGACGCTGAAACGAAAAGCAAAGCTTGGAGACGCACAAGCAAAACAGGTGTATCCTCTGCGAAAAAACGGAAACCTCCTCTTAACTACACTGCTTCTTGCAAACGTGCTTGTAAACACCATTCTGAGTATCTTCTTAGGAAGCCTAACAACAGGAGTAATCGCTGTGGTGCTCGCAACAGCTCTTATCGTGGTGTTTGGAGAAATCATTCCTCAAGCGCTCATGAACAAGCACGCGTTGAGGTTTGGAGCACGAACAAGACACCTCACACGGCTCTTCATGATCCTTCTGTACCCAATAGCAAAACCGGTAAGTGTGTTGCTGGATAAGACTCTTGGTCATGAGCTACCAACAATATTTAGTAAAAAAGAGATTGGTATGATGGTAAAAGAGCAAGTAACGATACAAGAAAGTGATCTTGACAACCTTGATTACAGCATAGTAACTCGAGGCCTTAGCTTTAGTGATAAGCGCGTGCGAGACATAAAAACACCGCTAAAAAACACGTATAGCCTGCAGCAAAACCAACGACTTACAAAGAAGTTATTGCACGAAATACAAGAGCAAGGGTATAGTCGCATACCAGTTTTTGATGAAGAACGACGAGGAGTCGTTGGTATTTTGTACGCTAAAGACTTAATTGAGGTGCACTACCAAGACAAACAAACAATACGGGACTTAATGAAGCAACCAGTAGAAGTAGTCAGTGAGCGAAACAAGCTGGATAAAGTTCTTCGGTTGTTTAAAGAAAAAAGAATTCACTTATTTATTGTTTTAGACGCAGACAATAACCCAGTAGGAATAATTACTTTAGAGGACGTACTTGAAGAAATCATTGGAGAAATAGAGGATGAGTATGATGAAACACCAACAACTCCTTCTTCATAAAAAAAAGAGGTGAGCCCAGAGGGATTTGAACCCTCAACCACTGGTACACTCAGAGACCTAAGTGCTAACACTAAGGAAATTCCTTATTGCCTCATATAAGACCAGCGCTCTACCAGGTTGAGCTATGGGCTCGGCTATGAAGAGCAAGAACGCATTCATTCTTAAACGCTTCGTTTCAGCAAAAAAAAAGAAACATCTAAAAAACGCGTTTACCAAACAACACTTTATGAACGAACTTCTAGAAGAAGCAGATACGCTTGCACAACAAGAAATAGCCAAGTACGGCCTACCAAGCAAAAAAAACTACGACACGGCAAACAAGAAAGGACTACAACTCGCAAAACAACTTGGCGCAAACACACAAGTAATATAAGTCGCAACTCGCCTCATGGACGTAAAGCTTGGAGAAGCAAAACACAATAACAGAATACAAGACCACGTACACCTAAGCGTACAAGCAGCAGAGAAGTTTCTAAACCAACAACAAGCAAACCCCAAACTCATTCAGCAAGTACTTGCTTGCGTACACGAGCACCACCAAACAAGCTGGAGTAGCAAAGAAGCAGAGATATGCGCTAACGCGGACTGCTACCGATTCCTAGACCTAAACAACTGGCTCTCATTTATACACGAGCAAGGAAGAAAACAACAACCATACACAGAAACACTTGCTTTAGCAATACAGAAGTTTGAAGAAAAACGCGCGATTCTTTCACTGCAGATTTGCAAAGAAGAACTCAAGGAGCACCAACGAATCATTCAAGAACTTATCGACAAGATGAAAACCTTATAAACAACACACAAATAACAACCATACAAAGCAGCCATAGTCTAGTGGTATGATACGGCCTTGCCAAGGCTGAGGCCCGGGTTCAATTCCCGGTGGCTGCATAACCCTTTTTTTTCGAAGAACTTAAAACCTAGTTACTCTCTTACTCCTGTGTGGTATACAGCACGCCTATACTTGCTTTAACAACGCTTACGTTTTGCGCAGCAGCAGCGTTGCTTGTAGGAGCGTATAAAGCAAACAGTGTTCTTCGTAACAGCACTAGTAAAGCGTTTCTTGCAGCGTTTAGCTTAATTACTCTTGGTCTTGGGATGCGCTTATTAGTTGAGACGCTGTATTTGCCAACGCACATTCTTGGCTTGGAAGTTATGGTTCTTCCTATCATGAGTAACTTATTCTTACTCTCCGCGTACACAGTGCTGTTATTGGTTGCTGAGAGAATTCGTAACGCAGCAACAAAGATTCTCTTTGCACTATTACTTGTTCTCGCAGTTATCTTAAGCACATACCTACCTGCGGTGATGCACGTAACCACAGCTACGTTGTTATCTCTTCTCGCGTACCGCTTCTACATGAACTTCTTACAGAAGAACTCCGTAAACGCGCTTATTGTGTACGTAGCGTTTTTGTTATTGCTAGTTGCGCAAGTAGCAGCAGTATTTATGAACACAAGCTTACTTGCTCATTACGCGTACCTCGTCCTTACACTTCTTGGCTACTTCGCACTGTTTGTTATGCTGTGGAGGGTGCGTCAATGAAGAAGCGAACCAAACGAGAAACGCTTGTGGAAATGCTTGAAGTACTTGCTGAGAAGCCACGCAAACCAACGCACCTCATGTACAAAGCAAACCTTAGTCATCCACGAATGAAAAAACTCTTAGAGGAACTTACCGAAAGTAACTTAGTCGTTGAAGGAGAGGAAGAAATTCGTATAACCGAGCAAGGAAGAGCGTTCTTGCACGAGTACAAAAAAGCACAGGACTTGTTTGATAGCTTTGGAATATAGTTGTCACTACTACTAAGTTTATATAGTTTTGTTTTGTTCTTTGCATAATGCCAGAAAAAGCACCTCCTAAAGCATCACTAAAACAACACTTCATAGACACTACTTCACTTGCTTCAGAATCAAACCCTCCCTTTGCAGTTGTGGAACTCGTATCAGGAATGAGTGCAGCAGCGTCACTTGGAGCAAAAATAAGTGCAACAACACTAGGATACTTGGGACTTGCAAGCCTATACTCAAAAGGAAGAGACACCTACATGAAATACTTCTCAATTCCAGAAGATAAGCGAGCAAGACATGATGTGGCATATACGTTTGGCTTTAACGCAGCATTTCTTCCTGTACTATACACAGCAATGACGCTTATAGCAGGAGAACCTGTAGATCCAAAAACTATTGGGCTAGCATCTCTTACAGGATCATTTCTTGGAGCAGCAAACGGGCCATTTCTTGGCTACGCAATAGATGTAGGTAGAGACCTAACAGGACTTTCTGAATGCAACAGGAAAACGTATCCTGACTTTGTTAAACGACAACCACCAAAAATAAAAAAAGGAATATATGCAGGTCTCGTGGCTGCAAGCATAGCAACACTAGGGGCACTCTACTCAAACGCAGACAAAATACCAACAATCCCTTCGCTATTTGAGCAAACACAAACAATAGATGCAAAACTAACTTCGTTTACCAACGATTTCTAAAAACAAAGCCTTATAAAAGAAGTGCGATTTGCACGTAGTTATATGAAGAGAAGTTCTCGACGTTGGAAAAAGAAAGGACAGATGCGCTGGAAATGGCAGCGCAAGCGCATGAAGAAAGAAAAGCGCAGAAGAAGAAGACGATAAGCACTCTTCACACTACTTATTTTGCTACGCACACCAATAGATTGCTTTAGGTTCTTATTGAAGAAGGTGCGTTTCTAAAATGGTGTTTTTGGGTTAACGAAGCTATTTGTTTGCTTGTAGGCGTTCTTTTACTTCTGAGAGAGTAAAGTACTTCGCATTTACTTGCATAACCTCATGAAAAGAAACTGGCTCTTGTAGAAGAGCTACCATGTCCTCATCCCATCTGTTGTAGAGTTTTTTTGCTTGCGAAAACATACGTATAACTAGCTCATCAGTGTTTTCATGCGCGCACTTTGTTGTTACTAATTGCATTGATATAGGAAGTTGGTGCTTGATTATTTGGTATATATCGTAGTGGTCTCGTGGCTTGTTTCGTTGTATAGTTGCAGCAACCTTTTCTGCGATAAGCTCTTGTTTATCTAGACAAAATACTTCGTAAACAGGTATGTTCTCGTAGTAGTGAGATATTTGTTGTTTTTGCGGCTTCTTAAGTAGTGTTGCGTTCTCATTAAGATCAACGTATATTGTGTCTGTTGTTTGCGTGAATGTTTCGTACTCGCAGATGATACGAACAAACCCTTTCACGTCTTTTCCTGTTGTTATTGCTTGTATGAACGGTATTTGCCTGAGTAGTTGTTGTATGTCTTTGCGTGCTTGTTTGAGATTTGTTACAGTAAAATCTATGTCTTCTGAGAGCCTTGCATGATTAAGAAATATTTTGTTTAGTGCAGTTCCTCCCTTAAAGAAAATGTTTTTTACATCTTTGATTGCGTAGAGTACTTGTGTGAGGTAGTAGTCTTTGAGGATTAGTCGCTGTGCGAATCCTGTTTTTGCTGCTGTTTGTATTATACGTTTCTTTTCTTCATCCATTGTTTGGTTTTTTCTTTTGGTTCTATTCGTATGTTGTGTCCTTGTATTGTGTTGTTTTGTGCTTCTTGGAGTCTTTTTTTTGTCGTTTTTTTGAATTTGTATCTCGTGTTTAGTATTGTTGTTGTGTTGTTTCTTTTGTTTGTGTAAATATCTACTTGTTGAGGTATTTGGTCTGTTAGATTGTAATAATTTGCTGCTGCCCACCCTCCTATGAAGTAGTCTTGTGAGTTCATCATCTCGTCTGCTATAATAAATTCGTGCTCGTACCATGTGTTGTTTGGTGCTTGTATTGGTAGGAGATAGTATTTGTTTTTGTTCAGTTTGAGGATGCGCTTTTTTTGTAGAAGACGGTGTATTATGTAATAGAGTTGTTGTTTGTTTGTTGCGTGGTGTTTGATGTCTTCTTGTGTGAAGAAGTACTGGTTGTTGAACTCAAGTTCTTGAATGATGCGTACTTCTCGTTGAGAAAGAGAGGAAATATCATTATTTTTTGACATAATCAAAGATAAGTGATGTTTATTTATAAATGCAGGGGTTTTTTGTGTCTGTGCAAACATACGCTGAACAAAGAAATACTCATTTATAACGCGTTTTGCTGTATGTGTCCAGTGTGTCCAGTGGTTTATGAAGAAGGTGCGTTTCTGAAATGATTTTGTTGCTGCTTTCTTCGCTGAATAAGTCGTTGTAACTTAGCATTCATCTTTGCGCGAGTATCGCAGCCTTGAAGCTCTTTGTGCTCGGTATGCTTAAGTAAGGTATTATCTCCAAACGAATCTCTTAGACCATCCCGGTAATCATCCCAATCGCTATACGTAGGGGTTATGAAGTAGTTAGTTAATTGGTGTGTAGGAATTGTTTGTTGTGGCGTTACGTACCCATTTCTTCGCCGATCCTTTTTTGTGACCATGAACTCATATTAGCAAAACAAGTCTTTTATGTGTTATGAATTACTTCTGGAGTATTTTCGTTTTTTACGGAAACAATTCGTTTTTCTTAGCGAAGAATATTTAAATATCAACACGCACTATATATGTATGGTGACAGGCGGTGCCTGCTCGCAAGAGTAAATCTGTGATTATTCACAGAACGCCGCAAAAGTATTCCCTGTCTTTGCCTCGTGCAAAGGCAAGTATCTTATATTTCCAAGACAAGAATATCTGTTTTTATTGATGGAGCTAACTTCTACTATGGGGTTCGTTCAATCAATTCACGCTATACAGACTTCAAATTTGACTTTGCTGCATACGTACAAGATCTTTTTGTATCATGTTCTCGTTTAGATTCTTGGTTACTAATGATAAAGGGATTAGTTCTGACTTGGTTCGTGTAGTGTCAAGTTCAGCTCTGTAAGGAGGTCTCGTTGTGACTTCTCATATGCGTTAATTACTGCTTCTCGATCAATGGAGTTTGTTTGTCCAGCTCCTTTTTGTAGTGCGAGTAGCTCTAGCTGTTTTCGTTTGAGGTGCTCGCGTAATGCTTCTAGTATGAGTTCTTGACGGTTAAGATAGCCGCAGTGAGTGGTGATTGCTTGTGTTTGTGTGTGCAGGTGTTTAGGTATGGTGAGTTTTACGACAGGCATAGTACTTGATAGTACTTTGAAGTACTTAAATGTTTTCTCTTGTTTGTTATGTTCTTTGCGATGCAGGCTTGCTACGTGCGCTCATATAGCTTGTTTAGTGGGTGAGTTGTTGTGTTGAAGTCTTTTCTGTATAATAAAAAGATTTTAATCGTGATTGTATAAAAGATTGTGTTCTTCGAATTAACAGATGATCTTCCTTGGTCTGGGAAGTCTGTGTATAGTTTCTATTATATGAGAAAGTTATAAAGATATCTCTTTATTTCTCGAAATTTGTTTTAGGTGTTGCTTTGTTAGCAAGAGTATTCCGTGTTTTTGAAGTATTTACGAAAAAGCATACATAAGGCTTATAAATTCCTGTGTGCTTTGTATACATAACATGATCCCTATTGATCCTACGTGGGTCAATAGATGTTTTTATTTTTATGAAACAACACACACTAGTCTTTATAGATGCAGGCTTCTTATCCAAGCTCTCAAAGCACTTTGGGAAAGGAAAGCACATTTCCTTTGATATAGAGGCCTTTTCAAAAAACCTTGCTAAACAAGAGAACTTGTTTTGTAAACATATTTTTTACTATACGGCGCCGCCTTTTCAAAGCACTCCTCCTTTAGAGAATGAACGAAGAAGAAAAGAAAACTACGATGGTTTTATCCAAGCGCTATCAGCATATAAAACAATTACTGTTCGAGAAGGAAGAGTGCAAAAATTAGTTACGCCTACAACTACTGAGTACAAACAAAAAGGAGTGGATACGCTACTAGTAATGGATCTTATGAGGACGCCGCTGAAATACCCAGAAATACAACAAATACTCTTAATTGCGTGCGATAGTGATTTTGTACCGGTAATTACTGACTTAAAGCAGTACGGGATACAAACAATATTGTACACGTACTTTGATAAAAAAAGACGCTCTCCCTTTTCAACCTCAAACGAGCTCATACAATCAGTGCATAAATATGTACAGTTATCAAAAAACTCTTTTACTCAACTATAGGTGTGTTTTTTGTATCCTACTTATCAACAACTTTCTTAATAAAAATAGTTATATAAGTGCGTGATCTCCTGGTCTGGAAATCTCGCAATACTAGGTAGGTGTGCTTTGTTTATATGTTTTTGTATGTATTTTTTCTTTGTATCGTACTAAATACGTATATTTGTTTGTTTTGTGTTTTTTGTTTCTTCTTTGTGTACGTTTATTCAGTTTGTTCTTAGCGCTTCTTTTTTGCTTATTCTTGTTTCTTAGCTTGTTTGTTTGTTTGTTTTTGTTGTTTTCTTCTTTTTTTTGCTTTTTTGTACGAAAACGTTTTTAGGTGTTTTTGTTTTTTCTTCTTTTTTCTTCTTTTTTTTGTTGGTTTCTTCTTTTCGGGTTTTCATACGTTATATGATTTTGTACGTGTTATTCATAGCGCTTATAAAGAGAAACCCCTGATTCGTTTCATGATGCAAAAAGATACACATCATAAGCTATTTGTCACCGCACAGAAACAAAAGGTCTCTGGTGAGGAATTTGAGCAGTACAGACCCTGTACTCGCAACATAAGTTTTCGTTCGCGAAAACACGACGAAACGCTTATAAACCAAGTCGTATCCAAAGCATCACACAGACTCACCAGTCTGCAACGAAGTGTGCAAGCACAGGTCACTAACGTGTACGCGTTTTTGAGTGCAACTTGCATGCAAAAAGCAAGTCAGACACGGTGCCTGAACGCACAAAGAGGCGTTCTTGTACAAAAAATAGAGGTCTAAAAAGAAAATGAATATTAAAAAAACAGCAAAGAAAATTGTTGCAGTCAGTGCAGGAATTGGTCTAGCAGGAGCTACACTAATGAGCGCAATGGCAGCAGCACCAGACCTGGCAAACTACCCAAGCGACTTTATCGTAGACGGACAGTTTGACGGGAAGATCGTTGTCGGAGCAGCAGCAGCTAGCCAAGACATCATCGGAGCAATCGACATAGCAAGCAGCCTACAAGCAGCAAGCACAAGCCCAGTAGAAGGCGGCGACAGCACAACTGTAGTAGAAGGAGATGCTAAACAAGTAGCAGAACCAGGCGACATGCTAGAAATCGGTGAGAAAGTTAGCGACGTTCTTGAAATTCTCTCAGGCGACGACCTAGAAATGCTTTCAAGCGGACGAATCACAAACCGAAGAGGTAGCACAGACTACACACAAACACTAGAAATCGCAAGCGGTTCAGTAGCTAACCACGGAGTTGTAGGAGTCTTTGAGCAACGACTCAGAGACGGTAGCCGAAACATCGGAGACTTCCTACGATTCGGAAACGATGACTTATTTGTGTACGAGCTAGACTTTACATCAGGACTACGAAGTAACACACAAGAAATTAGTGGTGGTAACTTATGGGATTTAAGAGATCTTAAAGACCAAAGAATCAGTATGCTAGGACAGTCTTACACAATTGTAGGTGCAGAATGGCATTCTGGTGATGGAACAATCGAAATGACCTTAATGGCAGGAGATGTTAGTGACACACTAGAACAAGGACAAACACGAACCTACAGCGTTGACGGACAAGACTACGAAGTAACAGTACTCATCGTAGGACAATCCGGAGACGACAACACAGTTCGATTCCTTGTAAACGGTGAAGTAACAGACACCCTACGAGTAGGAGACACGGACACACTAAGTAACGGAATGGAAATTGGAGTACAGGAAGTTATTCGAAGCAACCGAGCATTCGAAGGTGACCAAGGAAGCCTAGTAGAATTCTACCTAGGAGCAAACAAAGTGGTCTTTAAACACAGTGGAGATGTAGAAATCGGAAACGAAAACATCAACACAGCAAGTGTAGATATCCAACACACAGCTACTGGAACAAGCCAAGTACGAATTAACAACATTAAGTACACACTTGGAGCAGACTACGAATACCGAAGCGAAGCACACCTAGCAGCAGGACAAGGACTAGCACAGTTCCTACGATACCCTGAGGCAATGCTAAACTCAGGATGGGACATCGTCTACGAAGGACTAAGCCAACCAGCACACAGCCTTATCGAGTTTGACCCACGAGGAGACGACGAGTACGAACTCACCTTCACAAACAGAAGAGGAGACACATTCAGCATACCGTTCCTATACGCAAGGCAATCAGATCAAACAGTGTACTTTGGAAGCGACCAAGAAAGATTACTTCTTGATGAAAGCAACGAATGGGATCACATCGCACCAGACGAGTACTTCGTAGTAACTCATAATGGGGCTGACAGTGCAGGAGATACTTATGTATTGGAATGGACAGATGTTAACACAAACGACAACATCCTACGATTCAGTCATGCAGCTACAGGAGCAGAAATTGTAAGCAGTTATACGACAGCATACAATAGAAACGATACTGGATCTTCACCTCAAGTACAGAATGTAACCTCTGTTACTGGAGTTGATTTGAATAATCCAAGCGGTAACATCCTACTTGGTGGGCGAAGCTTCGACTTCTGGCTAAGCCATGATGGTGGAGAAAACTACCGCCTAGCTGTAGATATGAACAACGATAAAGCACTTACAAGTACAGGTGTGAACATCGTAACCCGAGGAGGAGGAATATTAAGTTTCACAGCAACAGGTGGAACTGATGTATATAACCGATCCGGACCAGGAGCAGCTAGTGTAACTGTAAGTCTACAAACGCTTGAGAAAAACATCGACGACGGTACGGAAACTGAGGGAGTAGAAACTTCTTGGACTTTCAACGCACCAGCTAATGGAGAAGTTGATCTTTCAGCAAGACCTACAAGTAACAACACGTATACGTTATACGAGCAAAAACTACGAAACGTAGACCAATACCTCGGAATGGACCGATACGGAGCTAAGTACCACACAATCGTTGAGAGCAACAGCCCAGACACGCTACGCATCGAGTACCCACACAGCCAAGTTGAGCCACAAGTGTTCATCGTAGGCGGTGCAGTAAGTACCCGAACAGTAGCTACCGGCGGAGCAGCTCAAGTAAACGTTCTTCCAGTAGGAATTGCAGTACTTGACAGCGACGTAAGCTTTGACCAAGACAACATGATTGTTGTAGGAGGTCCATGTGCTAACACCATCGCAGCTGAGCTACTAGGAAACCCAACTGACTGTGCAGAAGGCTTCACAGACGGAATGGGAGTAATCCAAAGCTTTGATACCGGAGACAACTTCGCTATCTTAGTAGCAGGTTACAGCGCTCAAGACACTGTTGAGAGCAGCCGTGTTCTTGCAAGAGCAGCAACAGAAACAGTACCTTCCCTAAGCGGAACAAGCGTTGAAGTTGTTGTAGCAGGAGCAAACGACGTCTCAGTCAGAGCACCTAGCAACTAAAAACAAAATATTTAGAAGCCCCGAAAGGGGCTTCATCCCTTTTTTTTCTTAACAATTTTTCTACTACTAACAAAAACTTTTCAACAAACGATTCACAACACGTATAAGAATACTAATACGCCTTACTACTACGATGCAAACAGTCACAATATCTCAAAAAGAGTACGAACGACTTAAACAAATAGAACAAGAACTAGACGCATCTCTAGAACAAGCAATAAGCGATATTAGAAACGGACGCATTTGAGTACTAAGTTTTTCTAACTGATTCAAAAACAACTCCTAAACCAATAATAAGTACTTAAAAGTGCCTAAAAGAACTTTTATATAGTCCCTCCCCCTACAAAAAACCATGAGCAAAGCAATAAAACTCACCCTACCAGATAACTTAGCACAACAACTACACGAATACGCAGAAGAGCTAGGTTACACAAACATACAAGAAATAACTCTAGAAGCACTCAGAGAAAAGACCCAAAAACTACACACAATACGAGAACTATACAGAAAAAAAGCAACCAAAAACATATCGCTACTAACACCGCAAGAAAAACAACAACTCACCCTTAGTGCAGAAGAAAACTCAAAGATTCTCAGGGAGTTTAACCTCAACTAAATCACCAGTAAAAACCAAAAAACTTCTGCCTAGCAACAAAAATCCTTCAAGAACTCCTAAGCAATCAATAAAAACAACAAAAAACACAATTTGCAAAGGAGGAAATTTAAATAGAGAGAAACACACATGATACTCATGACAACACTTAGCGCAGTCATACAGCAAGAAGAAGACATGTACGTTGCAAGCTGCCCAGAAATAGGAACAGCAAGCCAAGGAAAAACACTAGAAGAAGCAATAAGTAATCTCAAAGAAGCAACACAACTATACCTAGAAGAATTCCCAAGAAAAAACAGCTCTCGAACAATCCTCACAACGTTTGAGGTAAACGAGATTGCCAAAGCATAAAATCATCTCAGGAGAAACATGCATAAAAATACTTTGTAAACACTTCGACTTCTTCATAGCAAGACAAAAAAGAAGCCACGTAATACTAAAGAAACACACCAGAAAAGAAACCATAGGAACAGTCGTACCCCTACACAAAGAACTACGCATAGGAACACTCAAAAGCATCCTAAAACTTGCGCGCGTACAAGAACAAGAATTTAACAAACACCTATAACGCCTTAGCAAAGAAGATGTTGTGCTTATCACGAATGATACGAACAAAAAACTTCTCCTTATCAGGAACACGACCAATAACCTTAACCACACGATCAGAAGCCTTACACAACGTCTCATTAGGCAAACGACCAGGAAACAACCGCTCAACCTCAACAACATCACGCTTCTTAAAAGGCTTAGGAAGCTGAGCATCCTCAACAATAGAAAAATCCTCAGGACCAAGCTTTAAACGAGTACCAAACTGCTTCTCCAACTCAAGAATCTTCTCAGTAAACCCATCCCAACCAACCTCCTCAACAGGATTACGACCACCCTTATAAAAAAGAAAATTCTGAAAACCAACAACAGGCTCCACAGAACGAACAGACAAACCAAACTCAACAAAAGACTCCATCTCATGCTCATTAACGCCCCGCATAATAACAGGACAAACCAAACAATCAATCTTATCAGAAGCATACACAACAGCCCTTTTTGTACGCTCAACATCATACGGCATACCAGCAATTTCCTCAGCCAAAGAAGGATCCAAACTATTAATAGACCAATTAATCTGATCCAAACCAGCAGCAACATACGCATCAATACGAGAAGGAGACAAAAACGTACCATTAGTAACCATAGTAACCTTAACCACATCATCACGCTTTTTCAATTCACTAATCAACTCAGGAAGCTGCCAATACAACGTAGGCTCACCCTGAGTCTCAATAAACACCTCCAAAGGAGCAGACTTAACAGAAGCAACCTTAGCAAACTCAGAAAGAAAATACTCAGGCTCAACAACAAAATCACGAACCTTAACACCACCAGGACCCTCAGAAACAGAACAATACGTACACTGCAAATTACAACCAGACATAGGACGAATCTCAATAAGATTAGTACCGCGATCAATAATACCAAACTCTAAGGAACCCTGCAAAGGAACACCAGACAACGAATCAATATACACAGAAGGATTACCAGTAATCGTACACACCAAATCAGAACGCAAAGCAACACCAAGCAACTGCATAAAACGAGTACGCTTCTTCTCATGACAAGAAAACACTAAACAACCATCAACAACCACATACGAACCAACAGACAACAAAGACTCATCAGACAAAAAAAAACGAAAAAAACGATGCAAAACACCAAAAACACCACCACCAGGAGCAGAAACAAAACGAATAGAGGAAAAACAAACCTTCATAACAAACAAGAAAAAAACAACGATTTAAGAAACTACCCCCAAACAACAAAACAACCTTTAAATACAACAACACAGAAACAAACACCATGGGGGAAGAAATAAGCTACGAAGAACTCTTCGACACAGTACGACGAGAACGAGCAAGAGAACAACTACAAGAAATACAAGAAAACTTCTACGAACAAGCAAAAAAACACCAAGAACAACTAGAACAAGAAATACGACAAAAAGACCCACTAGACCCACAAACAGACAACACAAGAACACAACTCACCAACAGCAAAAAACTCCTACGAGAACTCTACGACAGAAGAGAAAAAAAAATACTCCTCCTAGCACTCAACAAAGCAAGAACCAACAGCAACCTCATAGACACAAGCACAATAACAACAAACGAACAACCACTATACAAACAACTCCTAGAAACACTCAAAGAACACAGAGAAAACAACAACATACAAACACCAAAACCACCAACAACAATACCAGACCCAAGAGAGAAAACAACTAAGAGCAGCGCCCAGAGCACTGAGAGCAGAACTCAAAATACAGAGAACAAAACACAAAGCACAGAAAACAACACAACAATAACAATAACCAAACAAACACCAAAATTCATAGGAACAAACGGACAAACACACGGACCATACAACCAAGGAAGCACAGTAGAACTCCCAAACAACATAGCACAAATACTCATACGAAAAGGAAGAGCAGAACAAACATAAAAACAAAAGTTTATAAACAAACCACGTATTCTTGCAACGCTACAAAAAAAACGTAGCACAATCACCACCGCAAACCCACACAAGGGAACGCACACACTCCGAAAAGGAGAAATCACACTTGCAACACAAACAAACAGATTTGTGAGCAACAAAAAGGGTCACATAAACAAACAATATGTGGCAGAGTAGACACGCAACAATTGACGCAATTCCGCAAAAAAAAACATTTTTTTGTGTACAAGAACTTGCGACCAAAAAAGTACAAACATAACAATAATAGCAAAATTATGCTAGAACAGAATACCCGTTGATCCTGCGGGAGATTGCTGCTAGTAGGATTCGACTTAGCCATGCAAGTCAGGGGACTCTAGAAGTCACCGGCGAATCGCTCAGTAACACGTCGATAATCTGCCCTCAAGTCAAGGATAGCCACGCGAAAGTGTGGGTAAACCTAGATACGCTAAAGCAACTGGAATGCGCTTTAGCACAAACTCGTGCTTGAGGATGAGACGGCGGTCGATTAGGTAGTTGGTGGGGTAACGGCCCACCAAGCCAACGATCGGTACGGGCCATGAAAGTGGTAGCCCGGAGAGGGACACTGAGATACTGGTCCCAGCCCTACGGGGTGCAGCAGGCGCGAAACCTTTACAATGCACGAAAGTGTGATAAGGGGATCCTACGTGCTCATGCAAAGCATGGGCTTTTGCCAAGTGTAAATAACTTGGAGAATAAGTGGTGGGTAAGACTGGTGCCAGCCGCCGCGGTAACACCAGCGCCACAAGTGGCAATCAGCATTATTGGGCCTAAAGCGTCCGTAGCCGGACGTGCACATCCTTTGTGAAATTGTCGGGCTTAACCCGATAGCGCGCAGAGGACACGACACGTCTAGGGAATGGGAGAGGTTAGAGGTATTTGTAGGGGACCGGTAAAATGGTATAATCCTACGAGGACCGCCGATAGCGAAAGCATCTAACTAGAACATGTCCGACGGTGAGGGACGAAAGCCAGGGGAGCGAACCGGATTAGATACCCGAGTAGTCCTGGCCGTAAACGCTGCGAGCTAGGTGTTGCGCTTCCCCTGAGGAAGTGCAGTATCGAAGCGAAGGCAATAAGCTCGCCGCCTGGGGAGTACGGTCGCAAGGCTGAAACTTAAAGGAATTGGCGGGGGCGCACCACAAGGGGTGCGGCGTGCGGTTTAATCGAACTCAACACCGAGAATCTCACTAGAGGCGACGGCAAGATGATGGTCAGTCTAAAGGGCTTACCGGATGAGCCGAGAGGTGCTGCATGGCCGCCGCCAGCTCGTGTCGTAAGATGTCCAGCTAAGCCTGGTAACGAGCGAGACCTGTATCATTACTTGCAAACAGCTCAATTATGAGGACTGAGCACAGTAATGAGACTGCCTTGGTAACAAGGAGGAAGGTGCAGGCTACGGTAGGTCTGTATGGCCCGAATCTTCTAGGCTACACGCGCGCAACAATGGTCGTGACAATGGGCTGCAACACCGAAAGGTGAAGCTAATCCTCGAAACGCGATCTTAGTCCAGATCGAGGTTTGTAACTCAGCCTCGTGACGTCGGAATCCCTAGTAATCAGAAGTTATCAGCTTCTGGTGAATATGTCCCTGCGCCTTGCACACACCGCCCGTCAAACCAATCGAGCAGGGTCATGGTAAAGCATAGCTTTCTTGGTTATGCTGAACCCTGGCTCAGTTAGATGGGTTAAGTCGTCACAAGGTATCCGTAGGGGAACCTGCGGATGGATCACCTCCTTTTCTTTTTTTTTCAACAAAGAAAATCAAGAAAACGATGAACAAGTTCATCAAACAAAAACACGTTGCGTGTCACTCAAACCCTTTCCCATTCACCAACCACACGATCGGGCTCTTAGCTCAGTTGGTAGAGCGCCCGCTTTGCAAGCGGGAGGCCACGGGTTCGACTCCCGTAGAGTCCATTTACGCCACGCGCGTCAAAAAAGACCGTGTGGTATAATGAAAAACCGATCACGACGTAACAATCGTGATCTCAGACAGAGATGCAAGTTCACTGCAGATTGTACCTACAATCAACGTACCAAGCAGTGTTCTTCACAACGAATTGCATTCATGACGTCACGCATACACAAACCACAATATCCTGGAAATAACACCAAATTTTAGTAACGCAAGTTACTAAAAGACGCTAAACACTACACTAGGTGTTTAGCGGATTGGAGGAATGTTTCTTGGTGGATAGCTTGGCTTATCAAATGCGATGAAGGACGTGGCAAGCTGCGAAAAGGTTGGGCGAGGCGCAAGCAGCCTACGAACCCAACATATCCGAATGCGACATCGCCAAAGAATACCGACAGGTAAGCAAACGCGGGGAATTGAAACGTCTTAGTACCCGCAGGAAAAGAAATCAACAGAGATACCCTTATTAGCAGCGAGCGAAAAGGGCAAAGGGCAAACTGAATCCTCTGCAGAAATGCAGTTGGAAATGTAGTGTATAGGGACCTCACAACGGTACCTCTCTTTGAGATATGAAGTCCGCTGGAAAGCGGCAGCACAGAGGGTGAAACTCCCGTAATAGAATCAAAGAAGGACCAGAGGAATCCCGGAGTAAGGCGTCTTGGTTTTGGCGTCTGAAGATAGGAGTCATCAACTTCTAACCCTAAATAATCGATAAGTCCGATAGAGAACAAGTACCGTGAGGGAAAGCTGAAAAGAACCCGTGACAGGGAATGAAAAGACCTTGAAACCAAGAAATTATAGTGAAGTACGCAACTAACGAGGTTGTGTACTGTTCGTTTTGAATAACGAGCCCGGGAGTGCGTCTCTGTGGCGAGGAAAACTCGACACGAGTGATCCGAAGCGAAAGCGACAGCTTGCAGCTTGCAAGAAGCGAGGTATGAAAGTGCCTGGAGTCACAGGGATTCGACCCGAAACCGGTCGAACTAGGCGTGGGTAGGGTGAAGCGTCGGTAAAACGACGTGGAGGCCCGAAGAGGTGCTGTGAACAAGCGTTCTCCTAACCTGCGTCTAGGGGTGAAAAGCCAATCGAGACCGGTGATAGCTGGTTCCTACCAAAGTTGACCGTAGTCAAGCCTTGAGCGAGACCGTATTCGCGGTAGAGATACGGATTGGGGATGCAGGGGAAGAAATTCCTCGGTTCCTTGTCCAACTCCGAATGCGAATACATCGTAGACCTCAGGAGACGGTGGCACGGGGTAAGCCTGTGTCACGAGAGGGAAACAACCCAGATGAATGTTAAGGTCCCAAAGTACTGTTTAAGTGTTAACGGGTGAAGATTGTTGGTGTCCATAGACAGCGAGGAGGTTGGCTTAGAAGCAGCCACCCTATAATAAGTGCGTAACAGCTTACTTGTCAAGGGCGCCAGTATCGAAAATGGACGGGGCTAAATCAGTCACCGATACATTCAGCAGAAATGCGGTAGGTAGGCGTAGTGGTCGGGTAGAAGCGTGTTCGTGAGATCACGTGGACTAGCCACTAACGAAAATCCGGGTAATAGTAGGATCTGAGCATAGTGAGAATCTATGTCACCGAAAGGGCAAGGGTTCCTTGACACTGTACATCAGTTAAGGGTTAGTCGATCCTAATTCCCATCCTAACTGGATGAGAGAAAGAAAGGGAAACAGGTTAATATTCCTGTACCAAAGTACTAGACGGCGACGTGAAGTCGTATAGCCGACGCTTTGGGCTAAGAAAACACAGTCAAATGTGTTAAGCAAGACATGTCTTTGGAGTGCTGTCATGGCGAGAAAAAGACAAAATTGTGATGAGTGCTTCGTATGAAGCATTTTTCTGATGCCTAGAGCCCATGAAAAGGAAATACGAAGCGACGTACTTTGATCGTACCCAGAACCGGCACAGGTGCCCCTAGGTTAGAAGCCTCAGGTGTGAAAGGATACTGTAGTTAAGGGAATTCGGCAAATTAGCCACGTGCCTTCGGCATAAGTGGTCCCTGCGCTTGTAGCAATGCGAGTGCAGGGTGCAATAACAAAGGAGTTCCGACTGTTTAACAAAAACTTAACTGGCTGCTAACCCGCAAGGGCTTGTATAGCCGGTGACGTCTGCCCAGTGCCAATACCTAAAAGTCCCGTTCAAGGGGCCTAAGGGCTGGTAAACGGCGGGGGTAACTATAACTCTCTTAAGGTAGCGAAATGCCTTGCCGTTTAATTGACGGCCTGCATGAATGGCGTAACGAGATCTCCACTGTCCCTAACTACACCCTTCCGAAAATTCCTCCTGGTGCAAAGGCCAGGGACTTCCAGTGGGAAGTGAAGACCCCGTGAAACTTTACTGTAACCTGTTGCTGTGATGTGGCTTTTGACGTGAAGGCTAGGTAGTAGCAATCGAAGGGCGCGCGCTAGCGCGTCTGGATGCGAAAGATGGGACACTACCCTTCAACAACTGCATTACTTACCTCCAAAGAGAGGGACACCAGCAGGCGGACAGTTTGGCTGGGATGGCACACCGTCGAAAATGTATCGATGGTGCCCAAAGGTTGGCTCAGACGGGTCAGAAATCCGTCGTAGAGTGCAAGAGCAAAAGCCAGCCTAACTGGGATCTCAACATGACAGATCTCAGTACAGAAATGTAGGTCTAGCGAACCCCTGTAGCTCCTTGATGGGGCTCAGGTATGACCGAAAAGTTACTCCGGGGATAACAGAGTTGTCCCGCCCGAGAGCTCGTATCGACGGCGGGGCTTGCTACATCGATGTCGGCTCTTCCTATCCTGGCCGTGCAGAAGCGGCCAAGGGTGAGGGTGTTCACCTATTAAAAGGGATCGTGAGCTGGGTTCAGAACGCTGTGAGGCAGTTTGTTTATTATCTACTGGAAGTGTGGACTATCTGAGAGGAAGGATCGTTTAGTACGAGAGGAACGATGGTTCGTCGCCACTGGTCTATCGGTTGTCTTACAAGGCAGGCCGAGCAGCTACGCGATATCTGATAAGCGCTGAAAGCATCTAAGTGCGAAGCAGTCCTCGAAAAGAGATAGCACAACTCCGCGCAGAACACGCGGTTGATGGGACTGGGATGTACGCACCAAGCTTTTGCGAGGTGTTTAGTCCGCGGTTTCCAACAGGTTGGTTACCAATCTTTTGGTTTTAGTTCCTTTTGGATATTGTGGTTTGTGTATGCGTGACTTCATTTTTTTTCTTATTTTTTTGTTGTTTCTTCGGTTTTTTCTTCGTTACTTTTGTAAAGGCGTGTTTCTTTTTTTCTTGTTATGTCTCGTAATCATCTTAATTTGTTGGTGTATCAGAAGGCTTACTCGTTTGTTCTTGAGTGCTATGCTGTTTGTGATTCTTTGCTTGATGCTGCTTTTTCTTCTCAGTTGCGTCGCGCGTTGTTGTCTGTTCCGTTAAATATTGCTGAGGGTTGTGGTTCTCGTTCGCAAAAAGTTTTTCGTAATCATCTCTCCTACGCGTATGCTTCTTCTCAGGAGGTTGATGTGTTGTTGTCTTTATCTTGTGATCTTGCTTTTCTTGATGATTCGGTGGTTGTTTCTTTGCGGGAGGATTTGGATGTTGTTAAGAAGATGTTGTTTGGTTTGTTGGTTCGTGTTGAGAAGGAGATTTCTGGTGGTCGGCGTTATTCTTCGTATCGTTCTTCTAGTTCTTGAATTTCTTTTTCGTATATTCTTAGTTGTTTGCTTAGTGGTTTGTACATTGTTGTTAGGTGTTGTGTTCGTTGTTGTTTTCTTTTTTTTGTGTATACGTTCATGTCTTGGCTGTTGTCTATTACGTCTGCTAGTTTGATGATTCCTACTTGCGGGTTTGTTTTTGTTTCTTCTTGTAGTTGTTTGTGGTATTGTTTGTCTTCTTCTTGTTTGTTCTCTGGGTTTTTTGTTTTGGTGAGTGCTTGTACTATTCTTGTTACGTCTCTTCCGAAGTGTTTTTCTAGTTGTTTGCTTGTTGTTTTTGTGTCTTCTAGTGTGTCGTGTAGGAGTGCTGCTATTATTGTTGTTGGTGTTATTCTTTTGTCGGTTGTTTCTAGGAGTTTTTTGGCTACGTTTAGTGGGTGTGTTATGTATTCTTCTCCTGTTTTTCTTGTTTGTCCTTCGTGGCTTTTTTGTGCGTAGATGGCTGCGTAGAGTATGTGTTTTGCTTGTGCTTCTCCGTATCTCTTGTTTGCTTTTTCGTGGATGGTTTGTAGTTCTTCTTCTTGCATGTCTTTCTTGTTGTTTTGGTTGTTTTTAAGTTGGTTGGATACGTTTTTAAGTTCGTTCTTGTTCTTCTTGTTTTATGTTGTGTTTGGCTATTGAGTCTACTGCTCACACGTTTGCTGCTTCTGTTGTTAAGAAGTCTTCTTCTGGTTTGGTGAGTGTTTTGTCTTCTGTTCGTGATATGTTTACTACTGAGGGCGGGGGTCTTATTCCTCGTGAGCTTGCTGATCATCATGTTCTTGTTTGGCGAGAAGTTGTTTCTTCTGCTCTTGCTGAGGCGGGTGTTTCTTTGTCTTCTATTGGTTTGTTGGCGTATTCTCGCGCTCCTGGTTTTGGTCATGCTTTGCGTGTGGGTAGTGGTGTTGTTCGTTGCTTGGCTTCTCGTTATGGTTTGCCTGTTGTTGGGGTTAATCATTGCGTTGCTCACTTAGAGGTTGGTCGGGTTCTTGGTGGGGTGGCTGATCCTGTGTTGTTGTATGCTTCTGGTGCTAATACGCAGGTGATTGCTTTGGAGGGTGGTCGGTATCGGGTTTTTGGTGAGACGCTTGATTTGGGGGTGGGTAATTTTTTGGATTCTCTTGCTCGTAGTATGGGTTTGGGTTTTCCTGGTGGCCCTGCTCTTGAGAAGCTAGCTGCTTCTTATCGTGGTTCTCTTGTTGAGTTGCCGTACGTGGTTAAGGGTATGGATGTTTCTTTTTCTGGTATTCAGTCTGCTGTTCGTTTGTTGCTTAAGAGGGGTGTTTCTTCTGAGGCTATTGCTTTTTCTGTTCAGGAGCACGTGTTTGCTATGCTTGTGGAGGTTTCTGAGCGAGCGTTGGCTCATACGGGTAAGTCTTCTTTGGTTCTTGGTGGTGGCGTTGCTTGTAATGCTCGTTTGCAGGAGATGTGTTCTTTGATGTGTTCTTCTCGTGGAGTTTCTTTTTTTGCTCCTGAGAAGCGGTTTCTTGTTGATAACGCTGCTATGATTGGTGTTCTTGGTTTCTCTGTTTTTGACCGGTTTGGTTCTGTTTGTGTTTCTGAGGTAGATTTTGATCCGTATGAGCGTACTGATGAGGCGGTTGTTGCTTTGTGGGATGTCTAGTAGTATCTATTGAAGTTTCTTCCTTGTAGTATGGTTGGTTGGTGGTTTCTGTGTAGGTGTGGTTGGTTGTGCGCGTAGTGTCTTGTTGTGTGTGTTTTGTACGTGCTGCTGTAGTGGTTGTAGTAGTTTTGGTTGTAGTGTACGTACATGGTTCTTGGTGGATGGATTATTTCTTCAAAGACGTAGTGAGTTTGTGCTCTTGGTATGGTTGTTTGTAGGTGGCTTCTTTGGTGTGTGCTAGTACTTATTGGTGTGCTGTAATTTGGTGCTCTTGCCCAGAGCGGGCATTCGGGTGTTGGGCAGTGGTTGCTTGTTGTTGTGTGCTGTGCGCTTGCTACTGGTAGGAGTAGGAGAAGTGCTGCTAGGAGTAGGGTTGTTGTTTTTAGTTCCATGTGTGTATTCCTCGTTGGTACTCGGTTATTCCGGGCGCGGTTATTGTTGTTTGTAGTTCGTGAGTTAGTGTTGGGTTGTGTATTCCGTGTGTGGTTGTTTGTGGGTTGTGTATGTGATACGTTGTTGTGTGTGCTGTTATGCTAATTGCTTGTAGCGTGAGTATTGCTAGTAGGAGTACTGCTAGTATGCTGAGTAGTTGGTGTGTTTTGTTGTTTAGTACCATGTGTATACGTTTGGGTTGTAGGTTCTTGGTGTGTTGTAGCTGTTTGTTTGTGGTCTTTGGTTTGGTTGTGTCATTCGTTGTCCGTTGACTCCGCTGTAGAACCTTCCTGGTGTCCATGCGCTTGTGTGTCCGAGGAGTTGGTTGTTGTGTTGGTATAGGTAGCGGTTGTGCGGGTAGCTTATTGGTTGTTGTACTCTCATGTACCCTTCTGGTCTTCCTGTTGCTCCTACGTATCGTTGGTAGGGGTTGGTTCTTGGTGGTTGGTTGTTCCAGCTAAGTATTGTTGGTGTGTTGTAGCTGTATGGCTGTATTGTTTGGTATCCGTGGGTTGCTGGGTTGTAGACGCTGATTGCTTCTGTTAGTGGTATGCTTGCTAGGCTGATGATGATTGCCAGTACAAAAAACACGTATTTCATGACTACTAGTAAGTGGTGTTTGTTTTTATATGTTGTTATTTTTTCTTGCCGAAAAGCAAGCGTTTAAAAAGCTTGATTGGTCGTTTTTTCTCTGAGAGAAATGGTTTTAGAGCAATACTTCTTATCACCAAACTGGGCGTGGGCACTACTCGCACTTATTCCTCTTATTCTGCTGTACTTACTTAAGCCTAAACCAAAGAAACAAACCATTCCTAGTCTCATGTTTTTCTTACAAGACGCAAAGAAGAAACGCTTACAAAACTTTCTTCGTCGATTCCTCCCTAACCTCCTATTATTACTACAACTCCTTATCTTACTTGGACTAGCTGCTGCTCTTATGCAACCCTACATTAGCGTTCCTGTCGTTTCTAGCGCTCAAAACACCGTAATCGTTCTTGACTCAAGCGCTTCTATGCACGCAGTTGATTCATCAGGTGTTCGCTACGAGCAAGCAATCACTCAATTACTGCCGTTACTTGGCTCCTCTAACACCATTATCTTAGCTGGTGTGAGCGCGGAGATTGTTGTAGAAGAAGCATCTGCTCGAGAAGCACAGCAATTCCTGCGATCATGGACTCCTAGTCACCAACCAACACGCTTGCGAGTAGCTTTACAAGAAGCTCTTACGCGCGTTGATGAAAACACCGTGGTTCTTATCGCAAGTGATTTTATCGATACAGAAGTAGGCAACGGACCTGCTGAGGCGCTTGGTGCTTTACGCGCACGAGCAGCACAAGTTGTTGAGGTACGCGTGGGCGAGGAGAACACAAACAACATCGGCATAGTGGATGTGGCAGCAACGGATACGACAACAACCATTACTGTGCAGAACTTTGATGAACAAACACGAGAAACACAAGCGTGTATTGCGGGTACGTGCAGAGAGTTTGTTCTTGAAGCGCAAGAAACGCAGCAATGGACGTTTAACACTCCTGCAGGAACAAGCGAGGTGCGCTTATCTCATGAGGACGCGTTTAGCGTTGATGACGTAGCGTACATTAGCTCTGAAGAGCAACGAGTACTACGCGTGCTTGTCGTTACAAACAGCGACTGGCAGTCTCATGAACTCGCGCAATTCCTAGCAGCGCTTAGTGAGAGCACAAACCTTGCTGTAGAGGTAGAAATAAACACTCCTCCTCGTCTTGTGGACGTAAACCACGACCTCATAATCTTTTATGAAGTAGGTTTATCAACAGTTGTTGAACGAACGTTTCGAGACGTAGAGTCTCGTGTGCGAGCAGGGGATTCTGCAGCGATTATCTTGTACCAGCAAGGACTCTTTGGGCTGCCGTTTGGTAGCTTACTTGCTCACGAGTACGAAGGAGTAGGAGGTGCTTCTGCGGTTATTAACACCAACAACCAGCAACGACTCGTAGGCCTTGATTACGGCTACACACCAACACACCCAATTACTCGCTTAACACAACAATCCTTAGTACTCGCTACTTCTCAAGAAGAAAACCCTCTCATTACAGTTACCAACCTTGGAGCAGGCAGAGTACTGTATTACGGTCTTTCTGGAGAAGCAGGGTTTTCTGCAACTCCAGACTACGCGCTTTTCTTTAAGGAAGCTATTGATTACTCACTAAACCGCTTAAGTACTTCTTCGCGTACGTTACGAACACAAACAGTACTTGGAGGAGTAGGGCAAGCAAGAACTCCTAGTGGAGAAGTAGTTTCTGGACGAGTAGCGCTTTTTGAAGCAGGGTTTTATCAAACAAACCAAGGAGTGTTCGCCGCTAACCTTGCTAACGCTGCAGAAAGCAACATCGCTGTACGAGCATCTACGCAGACAAGTACGTCTGTAGGTGCTGAAATTGTTTCTTCACAGCCAAGAAACCTCTCGCAATGGCTTATTCTTCTCGTGCTCGTATTACTTCTTCTTGAATTACTCTACGTAAAGTACCGGGGGGATCTCTAAATGGTTTCTTTTCTTAACGCATGGGTTCTTCTTAGTATACCCGTAGTTCTTCTTTTTATCCTCTGGCTTGTAAGAAAAGACTTTGTTTCTTTTGATACGCGCTTCTCAGAAGAAGTAGTTGCTCGCAAAAAACATGCTCGTATGCGTCGCTTTGTTCTTATTACAAGAACAATTATTTTCACGTGCTTACTACTTGCTCTCGCAACTCCTGTGCTCACAACAGATTTTTTTAGCGAGACAGACCCGCGCATCGTAGTCTTAGTGGATGAGAGTGAGAGCATGAACGTGTTTGCCGCTACAAACCTTATTGAAGAACTCTCTGAGCTTGCGCGCGTAGAACAACACGTAATAGCAACAGGAAACACAAGCGCACTAGGAGACGCTATTCTTACGCACATAGGAGTAGGAAGTCACGTAGTACTCATTAGTGATGGGCGTCTTACAAGCGGAGCTAGTCTTGCTAGTGTTGCTAGCTTTGCAGAAAACCAGCAAGCAACAATTAACGCAGTAGAGCTTCCTAGGCGTTTTGAGGACGCAAGCGTGCAGGTAGAGGTTGAGAGCCTTGTTATTGAGAATATACAAACACCTATTCATGTACGCGTACACACAACTGATGGCGTTGCTAGAGCAGTACAAGTACTTGTTAATAACGAAGTAGTTGATGAGCGAGAAACAAGCACTTCTTTTACGCTCTCACAAGCATTTAGTTCTCGTGAGAACACCGTAACTGCTCGTATACTTACAGAGGATGAGTTCATGAGTAACAATGAGTTTACCGCAACAGTAACAGCGACTACTAAGCCACGAGTACTTCTTATCGCTTCTCGAAGTAGTGCTTTTGAAGGAGTACTTAAGCAACTCTACAGCGTGGATACAAAAACAACAATTCCTACTAGCTTAGATAAGTATGCAGCAATAGTTGTTTTTGACACACCAAGAAGCGCGCTAGACGAGCAAGCACTTGTTGAGTACGTAACCGCAGGAGGAGGACTTATAGTTATAGGAGGGGAGAGGAGCTTTGAGTTTGGAGGGTACCGTAATAGTTTACTTGAGAGTCTACTTCCTGTACGCGTAGGAGTGGGAGCGAGCGCTGCTCCAAGCGCAAACATCGTCTTAGCAATAGATATGAGTAACCGAGCGCTTGGAAGCGTTGCTTTTGTTGACGGAGAACAAATACGTGCAAGTCAAGAAGTACAGAGCGTACAAAAAGCGCTCGCAATAGACTTACTTAATAGGCTGAACAAAAACAACCGAGTAGGAGCACTAGCGTTCACCTATCCGTTACCAGACCAACACTCGTGCACAGGAGCATGCGTACTTGCACCCATACGAAGCTTAGGAGAGCACCAAGAAGAACTCATAGACCGAGTAGCTCGCGTAAACATTACTGGAGGAACAAGTATAAGCACAGGAGTGCAAGGAAGCATACAATTACTTGAGCAAGTAAGCGGCTCACAAAACATTGTTCTTATTAGTGACGGAGTAACAGGTGTTGAGGACGCTAACCAAGCGCTTAACGCAGCAAGAACGTTTGCTGCGAGAGGAGGAACGCTCTACGCAGTACACGTAGGAAACAGCGAGCAAGGACTAGGGTTTTTGCAAGAACTCGCGACAGCAACAGGAGGAGTGGCTTTTGTAGCAGGAGCAAACAATCGCTTAGCAGTCTTGTTTGGTGAGCCACAAGAAAGCGAAGGAGAAGACGCTTTCGCACTTATTCCCGTAGACGAGTACCATTTCATTACGCGAGGAATTACTCCAAGCGCAACCCTATTTGGAAGCAACCAAGTACTTGTTAAGCGAGGAGCGAGGCAACTTCTTGCAACAAACAACGCACAACCAGTACTTACTGTGTGGAACTACGGAGTAGGGCGTGTAGGAGCAATTACTGCGTTTAGTAACGACGACTTAGGAGCGCTACTACACGCTCCTAACAGCGAGTACATCAGCCGCCTAGGAAACTGGGCTATAGGACCACTAGAGCGAATACAACAAACACTTATTCTTGTAGAAGACGTTCGCGAGGGAGAAGAAGCGCTTGTCGTTGCTCGAGGAGAACGACCGCTTCTTGAAGCAGTAGCGTTTAGCAGAGTAGCTCGTAACGAGTACGAAGCAAACCTGCCTGCACGCAACCAAGGAGTACACGAAGTACTCGGTACTCGCTACGCAGTAAACTACCCCTCAGAGTTTGACGCACTAGGAATAAGTGATGAGCTACGAGAAGCAGTTAATCTGAGCGGAGGAGACATGTACGCTCCTAACGACGCACAACAAATACTTAAGCACGCAACCACGCTTAGCGAACTCAAAGACATACGTGAAGAACCACTATACTGGCCGTTTGTACTCGCAGCTCTTATCGTGTTCTTACTGGAAGTGCTCATTCGACGAGTAACGAGTATGCGCAAACACTCATAAACGTTTATAAATACTTGTTAAGCTATACAGAGTACTATGGCAGTAATGAAAAAACAAGTAAACATGTTCTTGCTCTTTCTTATCATACTTGGTATTGGGTTACTGGCAGGAGTAACTATCCTGTACCAAGGACAACTCTCTACGTTTAGTAACGACTTAGTGCAACGAAACCAAGAACTTGCTGTGTGCACAGAAGAACTTGAAGAAACCCAACAAGCACTGAGTACTGCGCAAAGAGAACTAAGCACAAACATCGGAGATGTAGATAGAACAGTAGCGCTACTTGAAGAAAACGAGGAAGTTATTGATGAGCAACAAACACGTATTAGCGCCTTAGAAAACGAGGTTAACCGCTTAGAAGTGCGCTTATCAGAAGAGCAAACACGAGTAACGCAATTACAAACAACTATTAGTACACGAGACCAAACAATCCTCACGCTGCAAAACCGAATCGAAGACTTAGAAGAGGATTTACAAGCCTGCCAGGATGCTTCATGAGACAAGCAAAGAAACTCTTTAACGAACTACGATACGAAATCATCAAGGCTCTTGTAGCAAAAGAATTCCTTAACGCAGCAATGCTTTTCTTCGCCCTGCTCATACCGTTATCACTTATGAGCATGAGCTTCTTGTACGCACTCATACCAACTGCTCTTTTCTTCGTAATAAAACTCTACCGAGCATTCAAGGATAACACCATACAAAAACTTGAGCAAGGAAACCCAGAAGTACATGAACTCCTACACACAGCGTATGAGCACCAAGAAGTAGATAGCTTAATGGTGCAAGGACTCATGTATGACTTACAAAAAAAGCTCGCAACAGTAAGCACAGGAGTACTCATAGACCCAAGACGAGCAATAGGAAAAGTGTTTGTTATAGCAATACTCGCACTCATACCGCTAGCGATATACACAGTAACTCCTTCGCTTATACAAGCAAACCCGCTTGCAGACATAGACTTTAGTGCTTTAGCAATGAGAGGAGAGAGGTTTTTTTTAGAACAAACAACACCAGTAAATCTTAGTGAGGAAGGAATAAGCTATGGAGATATTAATCTTGCTTTGCTTGGCGAAGACGAGCTGGAACTAGCGCTAAGAAGTAGTGCGGGAGCAATGGACTCTTCTAATGAGCAAGAACTACGCGAAAGAGAATTCGCTCAAGGAAGGGTAAGTGGAGAAATAGAAGTAGTGGAGTCAGAGTATGATAGCAGCGCACGAGTGTATGATGAGAGCGAAGTAGCGCTTATTACTCGCTATAGTTGCAAGCAACGAGGAGACTGCTAAAAAACTATCTTTATAAACCAAGCTAGTTGTAAACTACTCATGGTAGAGCAAGTAAAGAACCTGGAGAAACTCAAAGAAACCTTTGGCAACGTAGCACAAGAAGTAAGCAAAACCATTGTAGGACAACAAGAAGTTATCGAGCACATCCTCGTAGCGATACTCACCGGAAGCAACGCACTTCTAGAAAGCCCTCCAGGACTAGGAAAAACTACGCTGATAAAAAGTTTAGCGCAAGTACTTGACTTAGACTTTAGCAGGATACAAAACACTCCTGATCTCATGCCAAGTGACATTACAGGAACGTACGTGATAGAGGAGCACGAAGGAAAAAAGACGTTTATTTTTCAGAAAGGACCGTTATTTGCAAACATCGTTCTTGCAGACGAAATTAACCGTGCAACACCAAAAACACAAGCAGCACTTCTAGAAGCGATGCAAGAAAAACAAGTAACAGTAGGAACAGAAACGTTTTATTTAGAAGAACCGTTCTTCGTACTCGCAACACAAAACCCTATTGATAACGAGGGCGTCTATCCCTTGCCTGAAGCACAAGTAGATCGTTTCTTACTCAAAATCGTTGTGCCGTACCCGACAGCAGAAGAAGAACTAGAAATAGTTAATCGGTTCACGACAGCAGCAGAGATAACGCCAGTAAACAAACTCTTAGGGGAGAACAGCATTAAGCTCTTACAAAAACTTACTCGACAAGTACCTATAGCAGATGATATCAAGCAACGAGCAGTAAAACTTGTACAACAAACAAGAAATACGCCGGAGCGTATTGAGTACGGAGCAAGCCCGAGAGCAAGCATAGGACTCATACTCGCAGCTAAAGCACACGCGCTTATTCAGGGAAGAAAATTTGTTAGTAGCAAGGACGTAGACGCAATGGCGCTACCAGTTCTGCGGCACAGAATTATCGCTAGCTTTAGTGCGGAGAGAGAAGGAAAAACTACTGATGACCTCATCAAAGAACTCCTTGACAAGCTATAAATGACTCGCAAGAACAACGGAATTGATTACGAAGACTTTCTTAAACAACTCGACCGCTTTCGTATAGTACTAAAAAAGAACGTAAGTAGCAAGTACCAAGGAGCAAGAAAAACTACTATAGCAGGAAGCGGATTAACGTTTAAAGACTATAAAAGCTACGTTCCAGGAGATGATTTTCGAAACCTCGACTGGAGAGTGTATGCGCGAACCAACAAGCTGTACGTGCGGCGATACGAGGAAGAACGAGACTTAACAGTGCACATCATCGTTGATGCGAGCGCAAGCATGGATTTTGGAGTGCCAAGCAAGTACGAGTACGCAACGCTACTCGGAGTAGGGTTTGCGTACCTAGCGCTTAAGAACAACGAAAAATTTGATTTCAGCACGTTTGCAGAAGAAATGAGTCCTGTACGTGCAAAGAAAGGAAGAAAACAACTCCTCGCACTTCTCGAGTACCTTACTCAATCACGCTTAGATGGAAAAACGGCTTTTCAAGAAAGCCTAGAGAGTGCGCGCAAAAGCATAAGTAGCAAGAGCTTAGTTATTATTATCAGCGATTTCTTGTATGAGCCAGCAAGCGTGCAAGAAACCCTTACTCGATTCAGAAAAAGCACTGTTTTGTGCATACAAGTCCTTGATAAACAAGAAAAACACCTTAGTATACAAGGAGACATGATCCTTGAGGACGCAGAAGAAAAAACGACGCTACGAACCTTTATTACGCGAAGAGTAAAAAAAGAGTATCAAGAAAGCCTAGAAACGCACCTAGACAAGCTACGAGTGGCTTGTGAGCAAACACGAGCGGGTTTTGTAAGTGTAGGAACAGACGAAGAAATCTTTGATGCATTCTTTAGCGCGTATCAAAAACTACGATAAAACTTTTTTTTTGTGTTTAGTTTAGATAAATAAAAAAAACATATTTTTCGCACAGTTACTGCTTCTCAACGAAGTAGTACACAATTGCTGTTATGATACTAAACACAATAGCAGCTACAGTCCAGACGACTTTGGCTACTGTTGATAATCGTTTGTTGTTTGCGAACACGTCATAAATGACCCATACAGCACATAACAAGCCAATAATCCACACAATATTTCCTAACATAATTTTTTTTTACCTCCCTTACCATGGGTTAAGGAGGCGTTTATTTATAAAACTGCTCGCTATCTCTATACACATGAATCGCTGTTCTTGGTGCACGAATACGTTACTGGCGGATTATCACGACACAGAATGGGGTGTTGTAGTTACTGATGAGAACACGCTCTTTGAATTTCTTATCTTAGAAGGAGCACAAGCAGGCCTTTCTTGGAATACGGTGCTGCAGAAACGAGAAGCGTACAAAGAAGTCTTCTACGGGTTTAACCCAAAACAAGTAGCTGCTATGCGTGAAGAAGACGTGCAACGACTTCTTCAAGACAAACGAATTATTAGACACGAAGGAAAAATTCGTTCAGCAATACACAACGCAAAAATATTTTTAGAAATACAAGAAGAATTTGGAAGTTTCAGCGACTTCTTAGAACAACTCCTTCCTAGCTTACCAGTAAAAAACGTGTACGAAACACTCGCTGACATGCCAGCACAAACAACAGACTCACAACGACTTAGTAAAGAACTTAAGAAGCGAGAAATGAAGTACGTAGGAGCAACGATTTGTTACAGCTACCTACAAGCGATTGGTCTTGTTGATGACCACGAAAAAACGTGTTGGAGAGCCTAGACTTGTTGTTTATACGAAGCATGAAACACTACTTGTTCATCGTGTACGAGCTGCAAAAAAACAGGACTTACACCTAGTAGCACAGGACGAGTGTATTTGTCAATACGTAAAGAACCTTTTTGTTTAGCAGATATGTGAGCGCTAAGTAAAGAAGAAAAATATTGCTGAGTACTTATGAATCCTCTTGCAATTAACAAACCCTCTTGCTCATAAAACGTATCAGCTAATTCCTCTAAAGGAATGCGCATATCTTCATCCACGCAAGAAGCGCTAAGAACTGCTTTGCGCACAGAATACTTTTCTGCATGTAGTAACGAAAGTATTTGTGTATGTGGACGAATAATTTCGTGCTTTGAGTGAGCGTACACAAGAGAAAGTATGTTTTGAAGTGCTTGCATACAAAGAAGCAGTAGCTATGTATTCATTACTGTTTCGAAAAAACGTGCTTGTTGTATCTTCGAGGAAGTAGTTACGAAAAGAAGTGTTTAAATACTGCTGTTAATACCTTGAACACACGCATGAACCCACTGCTTAGAGAACTCAATCAAATAAATCGCCACTACAAGGCACAGCAGCGAGAAGCACGCGAAGCTCTTGTTAGTGCAAGCAAAGCACAACGAGAACTTCAAACGATTCACGAAGACTTTCCAGAAAAAGAACTGGATCATCTTATTCCTTTGTTTGAGCAAGACGTAGAGCAAGAACGAAGAAAAGAAAATCTTATCAACAATAAACGAATAAGAAGTTTAGGAAGAGAACTAGACTATCGATCAAACACTTTACTTGATAGAGTCTACGCAGGAGAAACAACCGTACGAGAAGAACTCTTTTTATCCCTGAAAGAACGACTACACAAAACAACTCTACAAGAACAAGAACTACACAGTGATTTTTACGAACTTATGCTAATAACAAAAGAACCCTTTGATACACAATCAAAATATTTCTTAGAAGCAGACCTTGAACAGAAACGTTTCATAAATAAATGGTGGACTCCTAGCCCAGTTTCGTTAGTACTATCCGTTAATAAATCATTATCTGATCAAATCATTAAACAAACAAGCATGAGAAACTCTGCTAATAAGCTACTGATGCAAGCAAATAAGTTAGATGCCTATATACGAGAAACACAGCCACAACTACGTCTATACTTTCCAGCCTCCTAATATTTACACGCGCATAGCAGCTTGTTTGCTGAGCTCATCAGCAACACTGTTTTCTTCTCGAGGAACGTAACTAATAGTAAACGAACTAAGTTGCTGCGCTAACGCCCAAATAGCTTCTGCTAAGGGAAGTAGTTTCTCATCCTTAATGCGCCAGTTCTTACTGACTTGCTCAACAACTAACTTGCTATCAAGAAACGCCTCTACCTCAGTAACTCCCATATCAAGAGCTAACTGCAACGCCTTAAGAAGAGCGGAGTACTCAGCAACGTTATTAGTACCTACTCCATGAAAAAACTTTTCTTTACGAACACCCAGACTCGTCTCTATAACCACACCAAGACCCATAGGACCAGGATTGCCCAGGCAAGCACCATCAGTATGAATAGTTGCTTTCATTGTTTTGGCTTCATAGCAGGAAAGAAAATAACGTCACGAATACTGGTGGTATTCGTAAGTAACATGACTAAACGATCAATACCGATACCTATACCGCCAGTAGGAGGCATGCCGTACTTCATAGCCTCAACAAAATCTTCATCCATAGGGTGTGCTTCGTCATCTCCTGCAACTCGCTCATCAACTTGCTGGCGCAAACGAGCTTCTTGGTCGCGAGGATCAGTAAGTTCGCTGTACGCGTTAGCAATCTCCCAGCCATTA
Source organism: Candidatus Woesearchaeota archaeon (assembly GCA_047602905.1). Classification (GTDB taxonomy): domain Archaea; phylum Nanobdellota; class Nanobdellia; order Woesearchaeales; family SKIA01; genus SKIA01. The sequence goes on from JBLKOP010000001.1 coordinate 75,900, forward strand.
ATGAAGAGCTCAAAACGCTCAACGTACCGCTCATCTTTGCGATGAATTTTTGTTAACGGACTGGTCTCAACAGGGTAATCAGTGATGAAGGTAGGCTGAATAAGTTGCTCCTCAACGAGTTCTTCAAACAACGCAAGAACAGCGTAGCCCCAAGTAGGCTGGTTAGGAGTTGCTTTGTGCTTCTTACAATACGCAAGGATCTCCTGCTCATCCATATCCTCCACGTTAAGATTAGCGTATTTCTTAATAGCATCCACCATGCGTAAACGAGTAAACGGAAGCTTCAGACTAATCGTTTCTGTACCAACAACTACTTTTGGCTCTCCATGCAACTGCTGTGCTAAACCACTAATGAGCTGCTCGGCTTGTTGCATCATAACAGTATAATCAGCGTACGCCTGGTACCACTCAACCTGCGTAAACTCTGGGTTGTGCGTGGTATCAACTCCTTCGTTACGAAAATCTCTTGCTATCTCATAAATCTTCTCAAAACCACCAATGACTAGTCGCTTCAGGTACAACTCGTTACTAATACGAAGATATAAGTCCTGCTTAAGAGCGTTGTGATGAGTAACAAACGGACGAGCATTAGCGCCCCCGTAAATAGGTTGCAAGATAGGCGTTTCTACCTCTAAAAACCCTTGTTTATCAAGGAACTTACGAATACCACTAATGACTTTACTTCTTTTTACGAAACGATCCTTACTCTCAGGATTATAGAGTAAATCAAGGTATCGTTTACGATAACGAATCTCTACGTCTTGTATTCCATGATACTTCTCAGGCATAGGCATAAGGTTCTTTGAAAGAAGGGTTAATTGATGAGCACGAACAGTAATCTCATCTGTTTTTGTACGAAACACAGGACCAGCAACACCAACGATGTCACCAACATCTAAGTTCTTTAGTAAGGAGAACTCCTTAGTATCGTTTTTACTCAGAAGAACTTGTATCTGCCCAGAATCATCTTGTACCTTAAGAAAAGCAAGTTTTCCCATATCCCGAGAAAACATTACTCGACCAGCAACACTAACAATCTCCTCAGAAGGAGTGCTCGTAACGTTCTTAAACTCCTCAAGAACCGTTTTTGCTTGGTGAGTTACGTCGTAGCGGTGAGGGTACGCGGTAATACCTGCTTCTTCAAGAGCAGCGAGTTTATCGTGTTTATCAGCAATAATGTCATCCATAAGCAACAAGAAGGAAAGAATTGTTTAAAAGAGTTAGCGTACAACAAAGCTCACTGGACACACTGGACATGCACGGCCAAGATGCTTATAAGTAAGAAGAAGTATGTTTCTTACATGGCTTCAGAAACCCAAACCCGAACTGAAAACGAACAATACATACAACCACTCATGGACAAAGCATTCTTTGGCAAAGATAACTGCCTAACCGTGCAGCTGCGAGCAAAGAACGTGTACTTTAAATGGGGAAAAAAAGTTGGTGAGCAATGGGAGTGGAAGAACGTAAAGTTTAGTGATGTCGAGCTAGGAGATATTCTTCGATTATTACAAGGAGACGTAAGCGAGGTAAAGTTTTATCATTCCTTTAACGAGGAGAGCACACAAATATGGGGTTCTCGACTCAAAGACAAAGTAGTACTTAAAGCAGCAGACTACACGAAAGGACTAAGCGCAGGAGAGCAGAAAGTCCTAGAAGTACTGCTCACACACGCTATTTGGATGATGAACGTATAAGTATAAAAACAACTGCTACCTACTACTAGTATGGTTTGGTTTGAGCTCTCAACACTCATTATCGTTATACTCATCGTAGTAGCGTTGTTCTGGTTATTTAAGAAAACAATAGCGCTGGTTATTAACAGCATCATAGGCTTCTTCGCACTTTTCTTTGCAAGCCTGTTTTTGCCAGAACTACAAATAGGCTTTTGGAGTATTATCATAACAGCAATAGGAGGAATTTTTGGCTTCTTAGCAATCATCATCCTTCACTTACTCGGAATAGCGTTCTGAAGAGGTAAACTTATAAACAAAACGTTGTTTCACCACGTATACTCATGGCAAAAGATAGAAAATTTGTAGCTTACAGACGCCTCGAGCGGCCGTACACAAGAAAAAGTAAGTACCGAAAGTACATGTACGTACGAGGACGACCACACAACAAGCTAAACAGATACGTCATGGGAAACAGAACACGAACGTTTCCAGTAAGCGTGCGTCTTGTAAGCAAGACGGGACTACAAATCCGTCACAGCGCCTTAGAAGCAGGAAGAATGGCAGCTAACCGGCGCATGGAAACACGCCTAGGAAGAAGCAACTTCTACATGAGAATACACACCTTTCCACACCACGTACTACGAGAAAACGCTCTGGCAAGCGGAGCAGGAGCAGACCGTCTCTCTACAGGAATGAAGAAAAGCTTTGGAAAACCTGTGGGTGTAGCTGCACAAATACCTAAAGGAAAAATTATTTTTGAAATAGGTGTAGAAGAAAAAAACGTTCAACTCGCAAAAGACGCATTACGCCTCGTACGCAACAAACTTCCTAACGACTACTACATACAAGTCGAGAACCAACCAACAGGAAGTAATGAGAAAGTAAATACGAAACTCAACTTATAACTGCGTATAATACTTCTTTGCACAAGCAAGAATCTCTTCTCGTAACAAATCCACATCAGAAACAGTTTTTTCAGAAACAAACCGCTCTGCCTGCTCATCACTAGCGATATCAAGCTTTGAGACGAACTCAAGAATAGGAGCTCGCAAATCACTTAAGGAAGCTCGCAAGCCACGCTGCAACTCCTCAGAATACTGCTCGGTAGGGTCATACACAAAAATGATTAAGTCAGCAACGTACTTTAGAGCAAGAGCAGCTTGGTCCTCAATAGCGTTTGTGTACTCCCTATTCAGCGTACCAGGAGTATCAATAAACTGCACCTTATAATGCTCCAGCTTAGCAGAACCAACATTCAAACTCTTCGTAGTAAACGCGTAGCTATTCACCTCAGCAGCGCTACCAGTAATTTTTTGAAACAACGTAGACTTACCGACATTAGGAAAACCAGCGATACAAACAGTAAACATCTCCTTAACAACAGGCAAATCCTCTAACAAGCGACGAATCTCCTCCAACCAAATAAACGACTCCTCTAAACGAGTAAGCACAGAAGCAACGCGACCAAAATACTCGCTCATAGCCTTCTTAACCTCATCAACATCACCAGCAGCCTCTACACGCCCCTTATACTTCTTAGTCAACGTACTAACCACTTGTTTAGTACTATCAACACGGCCAAGAACGCGCTTATAATCATCAAGAGAAAAATGTGTGCCTAATAACGCGCGATAAAACTCGCTAAGAGCATCCACGCTAGGAAAAGAAGTAACTAACTTAGCTAAGCGACTAATAACAACCTCGCGAAAAGCAAATAATCGTTCTCGCTCAAACTTACGAGAAGCACTTAACGCGTCATCATACGGCTTCTTACGCATAGACTTAGGGCGAGCAGCGCTTAAAGAGGAGCGCATAAGCTCTTGTGAGCGAGGAACCTGAGGAATTTTTGCAAAAGCCATACAAGAAAGAAAAGGAGCGGCCTTTTTAAATACAGGGCGTTTTCACAAGAAACGACTAAGGATGAAAAAGGCCTTGGAGAAAACACATGGAACTAAAAATTAATATTGCAAGCCCGAACGGAACAACGAAACAACTCACAGTAGCAGACGCAAAAGCACTGCACGGACTAAAAATCGGAGAGACCTTTAAAGGAGAAATGATTGATAAAACCGGCTACGAGTTCACCATAACAGGAGGAAGCAACAACAGCGGACTACCAATGAGATGGGATGTTGAAGGACCAGGACAAAAAAAGATTCTTATAACAGGAGGAGTAGGTCACAAACCAAAACGACAAGGACAACGAGTAAGAAAAACCGTTGCGGGAAACACCGTAGGAGCAAAAACCTCGCAGCTAAACGTCAAAGTAACTAAAGAAGGAAAAACCCCGTTATTTGAAGAAGCACAACAAGAAACAACACCAACAGAGGAATAAATCTTGCAGCCAGAAATAAATATCGGCTTAGTAGGCCACGTAGACCACGGAAAAACCACGCTCACCCAGCAACTCAGCGGGAAATGGACTGACACGCACTCAGAGGAGCTTAAGCGAGGAATCACTATACGTCTAGGATACGCAGACGCGCAGATACGAGAAGTTCCTGGAGCAAAAAAACTTGATGCGTACACAACAAAAGAAACTGTTAACGGAAAAAAAACCACTCTTGCAAGAAAAATTAGTCTTATAGACGCGCCAGGACACGAAAGCCTCATGGCAACAATGATCGCAGGAGCAAGTCTTATGGACGGAGCACTACTCATGGTAAGCGCAACAGAAAGCGTACCGCAACCACAAACTGTAGAGCACCTCATGGCACTAGAGATGAGTGGAATAGAACACGTAATCGTGGTACAGAACAAAATAGACGCGGTAAGTGCGAAGCGAGCAACAGAGAACTATGAACAAATCAAGGCTTTTTTGAAAGATACGCGCTTTACAGAAGCACCTATTATTCCTATAAGTGCTTTACAAGGAACAAATATTGATGCACTACTATACGCAATTCAAGAACACATACCCACACCTAAGCGAGACGAGAAAGCACCTGCTCGCATGCACGTAGCAAGAAGCTTTGACGTAAATAAACCAGGAACTACGCCAGAAAACCTTAAAGGAGGCGTTCTCGGAGGAGCAGTTGTTCAAGGAGTCTTTAGGAAAGGACAAGAAATCGAGATTCGACCAGGAAGAATGAGTCAAGAAGCAAACAAGCTTGTAGCGCACCCAATAACCACGACCATCACCTCGCTAGTAAGCGGAGGAGAACAACTCAAAACACTACACGCAGGAGGAAGCAGCGCACTCATGACAACACTAGACCCAGCAGTAGTAGCTAGTGACTCATTAACAGGAAGCGTAGTAGGAGCGCCAGGAGAACTCCCTCCAGTATGGTACACGATAGAACTAGAAACGACTCTTCTTGAACGAATGGTAGGGATGCAAGGAGCAGAAGCAACTATACACCCGCTTAAATCAGGAGAGCTACTCTTACTAAACGTTCATAGCAGCACCACAGCAGGACAAATCATTGATTTAGGAAAGAACAAAGCAACACTTGCTTTGCGAATGCCTATCTGCGCAGACACAAATGATCGTATTACTCTGTCAAGAAAGTTCGGTACACGCTTTCGATTAATCGGGTACGGAATTCTTAAAGGAGGAAAAAACACTCCTCAGTAGTACTTGTCACTGAACACGTATGACAAAATGCGTAAAGCTTAAAAAGGGTTAATACCAGTAAGGTAGTATACTCAGTTTGGGGGAACTGGCCGTTATCAACAACCCTATAACAAGGAGAAGAATCTATGAACGATACACAAAAACCAACAGAATACGTCATCACAGAACTCGTAGGAGAAGACGCACTAGAAGCAATCGAATACCTACAAGGAAAGAAAAACGTAAGCGAATTCATCATAGCAGAAGACCTAGGAATAGAAATCCACGAGATGAGAAACATCCTGTACCGCTGCTACGACCACAACATATGCACATTCGTACGACGAAAAGACAAGAAGAAAGGATGGTACATCTGCTACTGGAACTTCAATGCAGAACAAATACCGCACCTACAAGCAAAGATACAAAAAAACAAGATAGCAAAACTCACGCAAAGACTCGCAACCGAGCAACAAGGACAATTCTACATGTGCAAACAAGCATGCGTACGCATGGACTTTGACAAAGCAGTAGAGTACAACTTTAAATGCCCAGAATGCGGAGAAATACAAGAAATGCAAGACAACGCAAGAACAATAGCGTTCCTAACAGAGCAACTAGAAAAACTCACAGCACAAGAATAACTTTTTTCTAATACTTTTTCTTTTTTCTCACTGCACACAATTAACTCTATTCGGCATAAAAATAAGATTCTAACACTTAATAAAGCGTTACATTCAAAAAGAAACAACTAATTCAGAAATACACTAAGCCGCAATCGCATAATCTGGTTATTGCACCGCCCTGGAAAGGCGGGCCCTCACGGGCGTCCCGGTTCAAATCCGGGTTGCGGCGTCCAGTGAAGCCAATTATTTGTTTTGGTCAACAACCAAACGGAGTTCTCCCGACAAACTTCTTCATCGCAAAACTACGCACAGCAAAGAAACTCCAAGAAGAAATAGGAGGAAGAATAGTGTGGTTTTGTCATGACAGCGACCACGACGCTCAAGAAACAAGAACAAGAATACCTAGTAAGCAACACCCAGAAGGACACGTAGACATTAACTTCACCTTCAAAAACAAGACGCAAAGAAAATACACGCCACTAAGCCACAAAGAAATAAGTGGCCTAGAAGAGATACGGGAAACACTCCTACGACTAGCACCAAACGCAATACAAGCCTTTGAGAAAGTACAAGCAAGAACAGCAAGCGAGTTCTGCATAGAAATGTACACACAACTAGGACTACTTGAAGGAATAGAAGTGGTTAGATCAAGTGACGAGGCCTTTAGAAAACAAGCAAGCGTTTGGGATACAGAAGAAGGCTGGTACTACGACACAACTTATAACGGGGAGCTCGTACGAGCAAACCTTGAAGGAAAACAATTACGCCTACATAAAGGAGGAGGAAAGTACCAAGAACTCGAAGAAGTAAAGGAGTTAGAACAAGAACGCCTAAACCCAGGCTGGAAGAAACGCTTTGACTGGATGCAAACAGCAATACAAGCAACGCACTACGTAGTAGGGCGCAGCGAGAAAGAATACCTAGAAGAAGTAAACATAAAACACCCAGCAGAATTCATAGACAGAGAAGAAATAGCAAACAGCGGATACGCATGGATTCAGCAAAGAAAATAAGAACTTTATTGTTATTTATCTATTCGTAACCATTGCCCATGCTCAAAGTACATGTCCTTTCCAAACTTGAATGCTGCGAGTCCCAGATCCTGTTCATGTCCATACAAGATATTGTGCGATGTAGTAGTTTCATTAATTAATTCAACTATACCGCCTGTTTGGATTATAAGCTCATTTTTTTCTTCTACAACAACATTAACTCCTTGTATCAATTTTTCTAGTTCCTCTTTTGATACCCAAGCAGATTGTACTGTTCTATGGGATGGACCGGTAAAAATATGTATCTTTTTTGGAAGACCTGACTGTTTCATGTCTTGGCATATTCCTTTACTTGCATTAACTATTTGCTGTTTTCCTTCCGTAGTAAGGGGGTTCTTTTCATAGCTATGATCATGATCTCCATGACGAACAATATAAAAATGTTGAAGTACTAAATTATTCATAAACTACTAGTGAGTGAATATTATTTAAATGTGTTTATTCTTAGAAGAGAAGAAAACGATATAGGAACAGCATCCACGCTCACAAACTCCTCAACAAACACTTCACCGCGCTGACGAAGAGAAACCAAGTACTCAGCAACACCACCCTCCTTAAGAGCGAGCTGAGAAGCATGACAAGCCATTAACTCACGAAACAACTGCATATACTTAGTTACCTCAACACACACGGTAGGTCTATCAAAACGACCAAGCATATAGTACAGAACGTGAGACACTCGATGAGCAGAACCAGAAATAGAAGAAGCGTTTTTGAAACGAGCAAGGCGAGTAGCGAAACGAACAGCACTACCAAGAGCGAGGTGATCCGGATGAGACGAGCCAGAAACGTGACTGTCAGGATTATCGTACCAAGGAGCAAAGACCATAGAGGGCTGGTACTTACGAATAACACCTGCGAGTTCTTTACGCAAAACAACATTATCCTCAACAGAACAATCCATGTAATCAAGAATCGTAATATCAGCGCCTAAGAAATTCGCTGCCTGCTTCATCTCCGCTTCACGAACAACAGGAGTGCCAAACGTGCCGCACTCACCACGAGTCAAGACACAAATAGCTATCGAAAACCCCTCTTGAGCAAGCCGGCACAGCGTTGCTCCCATACCAAACTCAGCATCATCAGGGTGAGCACCAAACACTAAAACATCAACCATACCATGTAGTAAGCGTTACGCACACATAAAGGTTACTTCTTTTTCTTACGTTTACCAGACTGCTTAGCAGCAGTTTGTTTCTGAGCACGAACATACAAATACGCAAGAACCGCGATAAGTACTGCAAAACCACCCCAGAACCAAAAAATACTTGTTGGGTCCTGCGCGTACGCAGGAGGAGAGCCTTGGTGTTGTCCTACAGTGTCGTGATACACTCCAAAAACGAAGGTGGTTACATCAATCATACCTCTTCTATTACGTAAACAACTATAAGTGTTATGCTTAAGTTAAAAAAGCAAACAAGAATACTGTGTGTACACGGGCTCATGGTCTAATGGTATGATACTCCGCTGGCAGCGGAGAGACTCCGGGTTCGATCCCCGGTGAGTCCAGTAAAACCTTATAAATAAGACACAGATACACCATATAAGACGCGGATGTAGCTCAGCCTGGTTAGAGCACTACGCTCATATTGATGAGCACTGAGATCAAGTTATTGATTGATGACAGGAGATACGTAGGGGTCCGGAGTTCAAATCTCCGCATCCGCACCTCTTTTTTTTAGTGTATTAATAGATACGTTTAAGAACAAAACCCTCTTTACAACACACTATGGAATGGTGGATAATAGTAATTATTGTTGTAGCGGTACTGTGGATTATTCTTATGTACAACGCGTTTGTGCGCGTAAGCAACCAAGTAAAAAACGCATGGGCACAAATTGATGTTCAACTCAAAAGAAGAACAGACCTCATCCCAAACCTTATTGAAAGCGTAAAAGGGTATATGAAGCATGAAAAAACTGTTCTTGAAGAAGTAACCAAGGCACGAACAGCGCTTATGGGAGCACAAACACCAACTGAGAACGCAAAAGCAGACAACATGCTCACAGGAGCACTCAAAAGCTTGTTTGCAGTCAGCGAGAACTACCCAGACCTAAAAGCAAACACGAACTTCATACAACTCCAAGAAGAGCTTGTAAGCACGGAGAACAAAGTAGCGTATAGCAGACAACACTACAACGACATGGTAATGAAGTACAACACAAAACTACAAAGCTTTCCAAACAACCTCTTTAGCGGAGTCTTTGGTTTTAGCAAGGCGGACAGTTTTGAAGCAGAAGCAACAGACAGAAAACCCGTCAAGGTAAGTTTCTAAACCGATGGGAAAGCTCGTAAGCTTTGATGAAGTACGAAACAACAACCTACGAAGCACACTACTCATAGCATTCTTCTTAGTCTTCATGACAGCACTAGGAGCAGCGATAGGATGGGTGTGGGATAACTACGTGTTCGGAGCAATCATCACGCTTATAGCAGCAAGTATGTACGCGCTCATAGCATACTTTCAAGGAAGAAACATGGTTAAGCGAATGACTGGTGCACGAGAACTCACAAAACGAGAGTTTCCACACGCATACAACGCAATAGAAGACCTTAGCCTAGCAGCAGGCATACCAACACCAGACAGATACGTTATCGACACACCAGCACTCAACGCGTTTGCAACAGGAAGAAACCCAGAGAACGCAGCAGTAGTACTCACAACAGGACTCATAAAACACCTGAACAGAGAGGAGCTAGAAGGAGTAATAGCACACGAACTTGCACACATAAAAAACTACGATATACGAGTAATGATGATAGGAGCAGTAATAACAGGAATAATCCTTTTCTTAAGCCAATTTCTTCTCAGAAGCTTCTTCTTTAGCGGCAGTAGACGAAACGACGGAAAAGCAGGAGTTATTATGCTTGTTATCGCAATAGTACTAGCAATTCTTAGCCCAATAATTAGTGAAATGATAAAACTCGCTATTAGCCGCAAAAGAGAGTACGCAGCAGACGCAGGAGCAGCAACGATAACCAGATACCCGCAAGGACTAGCAAACGCTTTACGAAAGATATCAAACGATCCACGACCAGAAGAAAAAATAGCGAACAGCGCGCTTAATCACATGTACATAAGTAACCCAGACAGAAAAAAAACAGGATTTTGGAGCAAAGCATTTAGTACCCACCCCCCAACAGAAGAACGAATTATGCGCTTAGAGCGGATGTGAAGCTATAAAAAGTTCTGTTCTTATAACAACACCTATGAGCGAGTCACTACGAGAACTAGCAAGAGACTTCTTAGCACTAGGAAGCTGGATATTTTACGCACTCGTAGTCGTACGAGCACTTATCGAGCCGTACTGGGAGTTTGCAACGCCAGTACTCATAACAGGAGCACTCCTACTCATAACACAAAACCTCTACGCATACGAAGGATACACCGCACGAGCAACCGCTCTAGTCTACTACACAACGCAGTTCTACCAAGACACGCTCTTTAGCATCTTCGCGTACGCACTACTACTAGGAGTGCCACTAGCTGCGTACGTAAATGAGAGCACAAAAAAAGAGTTAGCACTAGCAATACTTACAACAATACCATGCATAGCAGTAGGAGTGCTGATAAGTACGTTATGGATATAAGAAAGAAAAAAATATTTTGTTTACTGCACTTTATCCGCAAATAATCGCTTCTATAACGTCAGCTTCATCAAGATACACGTTTAGACGATCAACTCGGTAATCCATAGTGACAGCGTCACCAGGACGAATAACTCTGTACGAGTCACTATAGCCAGCAACATCCATCTCCTCAATAGACAAACCAAGATAGTCTTGAAGCTGTGAAGCGCCACAAGCATCCTCATCAAAAACAGGCACGTCGTCTTGCTCATTACAAGCACCAGGCGTGTGGTACGTTACGTTCTCATTGCTACAAGCAACACAAGAGTTACTATATGTCACGTTGTAATCACCACAAACAGGCATGTACTCGCGAGTACACACTTCAGGGCGGTTATCCACGTCACACAAAGTAGCCTCGCTAGGCACTTCGCTGACAGGATCAAGGGTTTGGGAATCATCCACAGCAACGCAACCAGCAAAGAGCAGGAGCGCTGCGAAGACGAACAATACGTTTTTCATACACAACACAAAGACAACAGCATTTATAAATATCGAAGATAGTTACCACAACCATAGAAATGACCTCTACAGAACCAACAGAGAACACGAGCAAACAACGGCTCAGAGTAGCAACAGGACTACTCATAGCTCCTTTAATGACAGCAGCCTACAAACTAGGAAAAAAACAGCCGTGGAGCGCACTAGAAACAACAGCAGCAGGAGTAGGGCTTGTTCTGTACCAGTGGAGATGGGCAGTTCCGCTCTACATAGCAACAGCACTTACACCCTCTGCTCAATCAAACACACCAACTCCCCTCTCGCAACTAGAAGAAATAGTAATTGAGCAATGCATAGACGCAACACAAAAAGATACCTCCTACGCGCAGCAACCAATAGACTTCTTGTACGAATAAACATATAAACAGCACGCCGCTTAACGAACTCATGGAACTTGAGCAATTCATAAAACAAGTACTCCTTGATAACGCAATTAAATACGAAGGAGAAACAACACCCAAAGCAGCTCTAGGAGCAGTAATGAGAGAATACCCTGAGTACAGAGGAAAAACCCAAGAAATACTTGCACTAACAAAACCACTCGTAGAAGAAATAAACGCTTTATCAGTAGAGGAGCAAAAACAACTCCTCAGCACACTAGGAGGTAGCGGAGCTCCAGAAAAAGAAGAGAAGAACCAATGGGAGCTAGAAGGAGAAAACCTTGTTTTACGCTTTGAGCCAAGCCCAAGCGGGCCGATGCACATAGGACACGCGTACAGCCTAGGAGTAAACCACCTACTAGCAGCTCGTAACGACGCAAAACTCATCCTACGAATAGCAGACACCAACCCAGACAATATTTATGAGCCAGCATACAAACTCCTTGAAGAAGACGCGAACTGGTACACGCACCAAAACATCGCAGAAGTAATCATCCAAAGCGACCGCCTAGAACTCTACTACACCTACGCAGAACAACTCCTGCAACGAGGACACGCATATATTTGCACGTGCGAAGCAGAGAAGAGCAGAGAACACCTCAAAGAACAACAAGCATGTGAATGCAGAGAATTATCTGTAGGAGAAAACATCCAGCGATGGGAGCTCATGAAAACAACCTGGGAGCCAGGAGACGCAGTAATGAGACTAAAAACCGATCTCACACACAAAAACCCCGCGATGAGAGACTTTCCGCTCATGAGAATACACCACGGAAACCACCCGCGAGCAGGAACAAAATACGCTGTTTGGCCGCTTATGAACTTCTCCGTGTTCGTTGACGACGTAGAAAGCAACATGACACACATCCTACGAGCAAAAGACCACGCAGATAACGCAAAAAGACAAGAATACCTCTACAAATACTTCAACAAACCAATACCAGAAACGTTCTTTGTAGGAAAAATCAACTTCACAGACCTAAAACTCTCCACCTCACAAACAAGAAAACTCATTGATGAAGGAGTATACACGGGCTGGGACGACATCAGACTACCCTTTCTACCTGCTCTACGAAGAAGAGGATACCAAGCAGAAGCGTTCTTACGACTCGCAGACGAGGTAGGGATAACCCAAACAGACAAGACACTCAGTAAAGAAGAATATTTTAAGACCATAAACGCGTATAACAAAGAACTCATCGACGCACAAGCAAACAGAGCGTTTCTCATACAAACACCCGTTCTCATAACCATACAAGGAGCACCAACGATTACTGTACAGAAAGCAAAACACCCAGACAAAAAAGTAGGAACTCGCGAATTAGTAGTGGGAGAAGACGTATACGTGGATGAAGAAGACCTTAAAGAACCGCAAGGAGTAATTTTTCGCCTCATAGACGCGTATAACTTCCAGTACATTAACGGCAGCTTTGTATACCTTGATAGCGACGTAGAAACGTACAAACAAGCACCTAAGAAACGCATACTGCATTACGTACCAGCACAAGAAGCTCTAGAAGCAACGCTTCTTACACCTGATGGACGAGTACACGCAGCAAAAGCAGAGAAAAGCGTTGCAGAATACGAACAGGACACGATCGTACAGTTTGAGAGAGTAGGCTACGCACGCCTAGACGATAAAAAAACATTTACTTTTTGGTATACTCACCCCTAAAAAGCACGAATACGCGCGTAAGAAGCCGTATAACCACAAGTTTTATATAATAAGTTTCTGCTAAGAAGTATAGAGAGAGCGTTTAGGCGTTCTTTTCAAAAAAATATACGGAGATAAAAACAAAAAAATGGCAGATTCAATTGTCGTAAAGGCAAAAATTAAAGACGTCGCAGCTGGCTACAACATCGCTGGTGACTTCGCAGAAGCACTAGACAAACACGCACGAAAACTCATCAAAGATGCAGTTAAGCGAGCTGAAGCTAACAACCGAAAAACGGTTATGGCAAAGGACCTATAAAGGTCCAACTTTTTTTTTCTTTATTTTTTCTTCAAGCAAACGCACCTGAGACTGCAAAACTGCTTGTTTAGGATGATCTCTACTTCTTGCTAAAACTTCTTTTATCTGCGCTAACTCCTCCTCTAACAACAAAATAGTTGCTTGCTGGCGAGAAGGAATGTGTGTAGGGAGGTGATTAGAAAAATACACGTGCTCAGGCTTAGCTACGTGTTGAGCAGTAACGAGCTTACTAAATACGTACCAATGCTTTTTCATTGAAACTCACGCATAATACTTTTGCGAGTAGCAGGAACCTCTTCTTCACGCTTCCAAGGAGGAGTTGATTCCTCAGAAGACTTTAGTGGGTAGCTAGGATTGGTACTTAAGTGATTATCCGCGAGTGCAAGAATACCTTTAGCGATGCGCTCGTTTTGATGAATTAATTGATCAAGCTTTTGCGCGTCTTGATGAAAGCCTTGCTGGTACTCTGCGTGCATTTCTTTATTCGCTTGCTCAAACAACGTAATAAGTTTACTAATCTGCGTTGCTAACCGATCCATTGACTCAATAAGAGTAAGTGACGTTTTGTAGTCTTTTACAGAAGGTTCTTTCTCACGCTCCATGCCTTACTAACAGAAGCGTTGCTTTATAAACATGCCTTTTTGCACAAAAACGTATACTAGAGGTGAAAAAACCTCATTAACAACGAAAAAATCGCTTTTTCGGAAGAAAAAAAACAATTAATAGACGCTCTAAGAAGCACGTAAACAAAGAAAATAAGCGTTTTTGACGCACAAAACATTTCTCGATACGCTTTTATACTCCTAAACACAAAAACACACATAGAAACACATGCGCACAAGCGCAAAAAGTAAAGCAATGAATAACAACAAAAAAGCAGAAATGGGAGTAGGAACGCTCATCATATTTATCGCACTCCTACTCGTAGCAGCAGTAGCAGCAGGAGTACTCATACAAACAGCAGGATCCCTGCAACAACAAGCGCTTACAACAGGAAAAGCAACCCAGTCAGAAATAAGCACGAACGCACGAGTAATAGAAGTCTCCGCAACAAATGGAAGCACACAAACAATTAGTAACTTCAGCATGCAAATGCGCCTAAGCCCAGGAAGCGACCCACTAAAACTAGAAGAAGTAATCCTCACACTCAACACAGATGACGAAACACTCACGCTACAATACAGCGGAAACGAAACATACCAAACAACAGGAAGTGCAGGGACATACGGAGTACGCTACCTCATCAACGGAAGCAACCACGTAGCAGGAGTTCTGCAACGAGGAGACGTCATACAAGTAGACTTTAGCAGCCCAAGCCCAATAGGGCGCTCACAAGCAGTACGGCTAAACTTCATACCAAAAGTAGGGACGCCAACACTCGTAAAATTCGCTACACCAGACCTGATAAGCACAGAACGAGTATACCTATACCCATAAACACGAGCAAAAAAATACTTTTTTTAAACAATTTTTATAAACCAACCTAAAATACGTATATGCATGGCAATTAAGAAAGGAGACTTCATAACCCTCGACTTCACAGGAACACTCACTGAAGAACAAACAATCTTTGACACAACCAAAGAAGAAATAGCAAAACAACACAACATCACAACAAGAAATATGAGCTATGAGCCAATAACTGTGTGCGTAGGAGAAGGACACCTCCTAGCAGGACTAGACAAAGCACTAGAAGGAAGAAAAGAAGAAGAAACGTTTAGCATAACACTAGCACCAGAAGAAGCGTTTGGCAAAAAAAACGCAAAAAACATTAAGTTAATGCCAAAAAAAGTGTTTGAGAAACAAAAAATTCGTGTAGAACCAGGACTACAAGTAACCATAGACGACATGCCAGGAACAATAAAAAGCGTGAGCGGAAACAGAGTAATAGTAGACTTCAACCACCAACTAGCAGGCCACGAACTCACCTACGAAATAGAAATACACAAAAAAATAACAAACACACAAGAACAAGTAGAAAAACTCGCCCAAATACTCCTGCAAGCACCAGCAAAAGCAAGCGTGAAAGAACAAGAAGCAACCATCTCGTTTCCCGTAGAACTACCAGAACAACTCCAAGAAACACTCACAAAAAAAATCGTTGAACTAACAAAAGTAACCAGCGTAACCTACGAAGTACAGAAGCAGAACGCTTAAATACGCAAACAAACAAAAACTTTTTACGGAGAGATGGAACACGCACAAACACCCAAACACGCAATAGATGAAGAACTAGAACGACTACTCGCACAACAAAAAAAGAACATCCGAGTCATCGGCTGCGGAGGAGGAGGAAACAACACCATAAACCGCATAGCAGAAGTAGGAATAACAGGAGTAGAAACCATAGCAATAAACACAGACGCACAAGACCTCCTGTACTGCACGTGTGACAAAAAAATTCTTATCGGAAAAGACTCTACTAAAGGACTAGGAGCAGGAAGCATACCAAAAGTAGGAGAAGAAGCAGCAAAAGAACAAGAAAAAGAGCTACGAGAAGCACTACAAGGAGCAGACATGGTCTTTATCACGTGCGGACTAGGAGGAGGAACAGGAACAGGAAGCGCACCAGTAATAGCAGAAGTAGCAAAAAAACAAGGAGCACTCGTAGTAGGAATAGTAACCACACCATTTCAGATGGAGGGAGCACGAAGAAAAGACAATGCCCAATGGGGACTAGAAAAACTTGAAGAAAACGTAGACACACTCATAGTAATACCAAACGACAAACTCCTAGAAATAGCACCAAACATCCCCATAAGCACCGCGTTTAAACTAGCTGATGAAATACTCACCAACGCAGTAAAAGGAATAGCCGAGCTCATAACAAAAGCAGGACTTGTAAACCTCGACTTCGCAGACATACGAACAGTCATGGGAAAAGGAGGAGTAGCGCTTATAGGAGTAGGAGAAAGTGATACTAGCAACCGAGCAGCAGAAGCAGTACAAAACGCAATAAACAACCCCCTACTAGACGCAGACATCAAAGGAGCAAACGGAGCACTCATCAACGTCATAGGAGGAGAAGACCTCACACTAGAGGAAGCACGAGGAGTAGTAGAAGTAATTAGCGAAAACCTAGACGAAGACGCACGCATCATCTGGGGAGCGCAGATACGAAAAGACCTCGAAGGAACCGTGCGCGTAATGATCATCGTAACAGGAGTAAAAAGCAGCCAAATAACAGGATCAACACAAATAAAAGAGCAGCGAAGAGCAGAAAAAGAAAGTTTCAAAGGAGAACTCGGAATTGAGTTTGTAGACTGATACTTTTATAAAGCTTCTAGGAGTTGCTAAGAACAATGGAGCTGCAGCGATTCCTAAGTAACTGTAATCGAGTACTTAAGATTACAAAAAAACCCAATAAACAAGAGTTCTTAGACCTCGTAAAAATAACTGGGCTAGGACTCATCGTAATAGGGCTGCTAGGATTCGCAGTACAAGTAGTCACCAACCTCATAGGATAACACCATGACAGAATCACAACAACAAACAGCCGCTATCTACGCGCTACGAACAACAGCAAACAGAGAAGACCAAGTAGTCGCTTTCATGGCAAGTAACGTAAAGAAAAAAAAACTTGCAGTGTACAGCGTCGTACGACCACACGGAATGAGAGGATACATCTTCGTAGAAGCAGGCAGCAGAAGTGACGCAGAACAAGCAGCGCAAGGAGTACCCTACGCAAAAGGACTTCTCCCAAACATAGTTGACTACTCAGAAATAGAACACATGCTTGAACAAGTAAAGAAAGAACACAATATAAAAGTAGGAGACATCGCAGAAATCATTAGCGGACCATTTAAACGAGAAAAAGCAAAGATTACACGCATAGACCAAGCAAAAGAAGAAATCGTTGTGGAACTACTAGAAGCAGTCGTAAGCATACCAATTACTCTAAAAATAGACGCAGTAAAAATTATTCGTCGAGACGACGAAGAATACGACAACCTAACACCCTAGATGAGCGCAGAAAACCTTTTCGTATACGTAGCAAGCATCAACGCAGCACTCTTTCTTAGCATAGCAATTCTCGTACTTGCACAAGTAACTAACGCACCATTCTGGAAGAAAACGCACAGACACCTACGAAAACAAGGAGTACTCTACGCATTCATAACCACGCTACTAGCAAGCCTAGCAAGCCTATACCTCTCAGAAATAGCAGGAATAACGCCCTGTCTACTGTGCT
This sequence comes from Candidatus Woesearchaeota archaeon, assembly GCA_047602905.1. GTDB lineage: Archaea > Nanobdellota > Nanobdellia > Woesearchaeales > SKIA01 > SKIA01. Next base: position 93,486 of record JBLKOP010000001.1, read on the forward strand.
GGTGGCAAAGAGCCTTCATGTACCCAGCAGCACTCTTTTTAGGACTGCTGTACGTTAAGAAACAAGAATGGTTCATCACCATAACAAGCACAGCATCAGCGATCTTTCTTATAGCAGCACTACGACTAGCAGAAAAACAAGTAGGAGCATACACTCTCGCAAGCACAACAGAATTCGCTTGGTACGCACTCATAGCAGCACTGCCACTAGCGCTACACACATTACTTAAACAAACTAAGTATTACTCACACAAACGATACGCGCTAGGACTAGTAAGTATCGGAGGACTCATAGCGCTGTATCACTACGGAGTGCAACGAGTAGCGTTTATTAGCCAAACAATCGCGTGCACACTAGACGCTAGTTGCTCAACAATGTATCTAGGGTACTGGGGCTTTTACAGCATACCACTCATGGCACTAGTAAGCTTCATAGCAGCAACGTATTTCGTGTACCAAACAAAATAATTTCTTCTTACAAACGACACACCTATAAATAGTGCTTACACCACACCTACTAGGATGCTACGAACACACACATGCGGACAGCTACGAGCAGAGAACGAAGGAGAAGAAGTAACCCTGGCGGGTTGGATACACACCATACGAAACCACGGAAACGTCACATTCATAGACTTACGAGACAGGTACGGAACAACACAACTCGTACTCAAAGACTTTACTGCACCAAGAGAAAGCGTACTACAAATAACAGGAACTGTAAAGAGAAGAGAAGGAAGTGAGAATGAAAAACTAATAACAGGAAAAATAGAAGTACACGTAAAACAAACAACCATACTTAGCAAAGCAAACACCATACCAATAGATGAGAGAAGCGCTGAGGAGAGCAGACTCAAATACCGATACCTAGACTTACGAAAACAAGAACTTCAGCAAAGACTCATAACACGAGCAGGCATAAACAAAGCAATACGAGACTTTCTTACAGAAAAAGAATTCGTAGAACTAGAAACACCCATACTCGCAAAAAGCACACCAGAAGGAGCAAGAGACTACCTCGTAGCGAGCAGAACACAAAAAGGAAGCTTCTACGCACTCCCACAAAGCCCCCAACTCTTTAAACAACTCTTCATGATAGCAGGCTTTGACAAATACTTTCAGATAGTACGCTGCTTTCGAGATGAAGACCTAAGAAAAGACCGACAACCAGAATTCACGCAGCTAGACATGGAACTCTCCTTTGCAGAAGCAACAGACGTGATGCAACTAAACGAAGAACTCGCAAAACACCTTTACAAAGAACTTACCGGAGAAGAAATTACAACAGCATTCCCAAAAATAACGTATGAGGAAGCGATGAGCACGTACGGAACAGACAGGCCGGACACACGATTCAAACTACCCTTACAAGAAGTAACGAGCACAGCACACAAAAGCAACTTTAACGTATTTACCCAAGCAGAACACGTAGTAGCGCTCGTAGTAAACAAAGAACTGAGCAGAAAAGAAATAGACGCACTAACAGAAGTAGCAAAGACGTACCACGCAAAAGGACTCGCATACATAAAAAACAGCAAAGAAGGTTTTAGCTCAGGAATAAGCAAATTCGTAGAAGAAATACAAGAAGAACTCACAAAAAAACTCAAGTTAGGAGGAGAAGAAACAATACTGTTTGTAGCAGACAAGAAAAGAGTAGCACAAACAGCACTAGGAGCAGTAAGGACTGCACTAGGAGAACAACTAGAACTCATAGACACTAACAAAAACAATTTCTTATGGGTAACTGACTTTCCGATGTTTGAGTACGACGAAGAAACAGACCGCTACGTAAGCATGCACCACCCATTTACCATGCCAAAAGTACGCAGCGCACAAGAACTCCGAGAAGCAAACTACGAAGAACTCCTCAGCGTAGCGTACGACCTCGTACTCAACGGAAGCGAAATAGCAGGAGGAAGCGTGAGAATACACGACCAAGAAATACAACAAGAAATCTTTACACTACTCAAACTCAGCAAAGAAGAAATAACTGAGAAGTTTGGTTTCTTCACAGAAGCACTCAGTTACGGAACGCCACCACACGCAGGAATAGCGTGGGGACTAGACAGATTCCTAACCATGATGCTAAAACAACCAAGCATACGAGACGTAATAGCGTTTCCAAAAAACAAACAAGGACAAGACGTTATGATGCAAGCACCAAGCACAGTAGAAAAAGAACAACTAGAAGAACTAGGGCTACGACTACAATGAATATACAAGAAGCAATCAACAACCCAGAAGGAGAAATAACAATACAAGGATGGGTGTATCGAGAACGAGGAAACAACAAAATGCGCTTTGTCGTACTACGAGACACGCACAACATCATTCAGTGCGTAATAAAAAAAGACTCAATAACAGAAAACGAGTGGGCAGTAGCAGAAGAGCTAAAAGTAGAAGCAGCAGTACGCATGAAAGGAAAGCTACGCAAAGACGAGAGAGCACCAACAGGAGCAGAACTACAAGTACAAGAATTAGAACTCATCGGAGAGAGCAACGAATTTCCTATCACAAAAGACCAAAGCACAGAGCACGTAGCAAACTACCGACACCTCTGGCTGAGAAGCAGAAAAATAAACGCAGCACTAAAAATACGAAGCCACTGCTTTAAAGCATTCAGGCGCTATTTTGATGAACAAGGCTTCTACGAGTTTCACAGCCCAATCTTTCAAAGCACACAAACAGAAGGAGGAAGCGAACTTTTTAGCGTAAAATACTTCGAGGACGAACTCTACCTATCACAAACCTGGCAGCTATACGCAGAAGCAGGAATAGCAAGCATAGAAAACATCTACACCATAGCACCAACGTTTCGAGCAGAGAACAGCAAGACAAGCAGGCACCTAACAGAATTCTGGATGGGAGAAATGGAAATGGCATTTACAGACTTCACAACCCTACAAACACACGCAGAAGCACTCATAAAAGCATGCATACAAGAAGTGCTTACGAACTGCCAAGAAGAACTACGCGTACTAGAGCGAGACACGCAAGAACTACAAGTAGCTTTGAAACAAGCGTTTGTACGCATGACGTATGACGAAGCACTACACGTACTTGCAAAAAACGATATGCACGTAGAGTGGGGAAAAGACTTGCGAACACTAGAAGAAGAAACACTCACGGAACTGTATGACGTACCCCTCATCGTAACCGACTACCCAAAAATCGTTAAAGCATTCTACATGAAAGAAACACCTGAAAACAAGAAAACAGTACAAGGCTTTGACGTACTCGTACGAGGAGTAGGAGAAATAATAGGGGGAAGTCAGCGAGAAGAACGAGAAGAAGAAATTATTAAGCGCCTAAAAGAAGAAGGAGAAGAAATAGAAAAATACGAGTACTACCTAGACACAAGAAGATACGGAAGCACACCACACGGAGGCTTCGGACTAGGAATGGAGAGACTCGTAGCGTGGATAGCAGGACTAGACACAGTAAAAGACGCAATAGCGTTTCCGAGAACACCAACAAGATACAACCCGTAGAAACGTTTAAAAAGGCCTCTGTATTCGCAGAACGTAATGGCAGATATTGAAGTACTCATCGAAGGAGGAAAAGCAACAGCAGCACCTCCACTAGGACCAGCACTAGGACCAATGGGAGTAAACATTGGACAAGTAGTCGCAGACATAAACAAAAAAACTGCAGAGTTTAAAGGAATGCAAGTACCTGTAAAGGTAAGCATAAACGAAAAAACTAAAGAATACACGATATCTGTAGGAACACCACCTGCAAGTGCACTTATCAAACAAGAAGCGAACGTAAAGAAAGGAGCAGGAAACCCGATCCTAGAAAAAATCGCTGACTTAAAAATAGAACAAATCATCAAAATAGCCATTATGAAAGAAGACGCACTACTAGGAAAAGACCTAAAGATGAAAGTGCGCGAAATAGTAGGGACGTGTCAAAGCATGGGAATACTCGTAGAAGGAGATAACGCACAAGCAGCGCTAAAACGAATAGAACAAGGAGAGTTTGACAAAAAAATCTCTGCACGAAGAACAGAAATCTCCGCAGAAGACCTCAAAGAAATGGAAGAAGAAAAGCTACGCTTACAAGCAGAACTAGAAGAAAAACGAGAAGAGTACATGGAAATGGCTCAAGAACGAATCACTAGTTTAGAAGCAGAAGGAAAGACGCGAGACGAGATAAAAGCAGCTCTTGCACTCACAGACATCCCCACACAAATCGTAGAAGAAGCACTTCCAGAAGAAGAAATCCCTGTAGCAGGAGCGCCAACTCCAGAATAACAATCGAGTTATTAACGCTTAGTTTAACACAAAAGACTTACTTCTTTTTCTCATACAAACGAATAAGAACAACAGTTTGTGCTAAGATAGCAAGAACAATAATTAACAATATCTGAATAACAGCGACTTCATACGTTAAGGTAGCGTCACGAAGAGCAACAAAAAACACGTACAGAGCAGCCAAACCAAACAACCCCATTAACACACCAATCGTGCGCTCAAGAATATGTGATTGTACTTGATGAACCATACACTACAAACTAAGAAAAGCGTATATAAGGGTTTTGTACTACGAAAGAAGAGTGAGAAAAGAAACAACAACGTTTAAAAAGACCTCGTAGTTCTCTACACGACATGGTACAACGAACTGGCGGAATGAGAAGAAAAACACGCCAAAAACTCTCAAAAAACGCGCGAACAAAAGGAAAAATAAGTATTCGCGACAGCCTACAAACATTCAACACAGGAGACGTGGTAATTCTTAAAGCAGAACCAGCAGTACAAGACGGAATGTACTTTCCTCGGTTTCACGGAAAACAAGGAGTTATTAAAGCAGAACAAGGAGCGTGCTACCAAGTAGAGATTCTTGACGGAAAAAACAAGAAAATCGTTATTGTACACCCAGTACACCTACAAAAAAGAAGATAATCATGTCACAACCAACAATACTTACTGAAGAAGCAGTCACTCTTAGCGAAGTACACGAAAGCCTACAAGCAATTCAGAAACGAGACGAAGAACTCAGCTTTCGAGCAGGAAAAACACTAGACCACCTCAACCACATCAACCCAGGAAAAACAACAGAAGTAGAAGCTCTTAAAGAAAAAATACAAGCAATAGACGTTCCAAGACTCAAAGAGCACCACATAGCAAAAATCGTTGATCTCAAACCAAAAAGTGTTAAAGAACTACAAATTATTCTGTCAGGATACACCCTAGCAGTAAATAAAGAGTATCAAGAAAAGATTATTAGCGCACTAAACGAGTAACTTCTTAAAGAGAAAGCACCAATGCATATTTATGACTGAGAGAGACGAATACGCAATAGTACTGGACTTCTTAGCAGAAGGACGAGCAAATGATAAGAGACCAAGTCACAGAAAAACCTCGCTAGCACAAGTAGTAGGAAAGAAACGATTCACCCTACTAGAAATACAACCAAAAGAAGGAACGTTTCTTAACCTAGGAGACGAAGTATACATTGGAGAGGGCAAACGAGAACAAGTACAGCGTATAGAAGGAAGAATTACCACTGACGAACTCACCAACACCGCACAAGGAGAGCTTAGCTACGTAGTAGAAACACTCGTAACAGAAAACGAGAAAGACTTCATAGACTTCTTTAACAAAGCAAGACCGCTAAGTACGCGCATGCACAGCCTAGAACTCCTTCCAGGACTAGGAAAGAAACACATGTGGGAAGTACTAGAAGCAAGAGAAGAACAACTCTTCACGAGCTTTGAGGACATTAAAGAACGAGTAAAACTCCTACCAGACCCAAAGAAACTCGTTATACGACGCATTATGAACGAGCTTTCAGGAAACGAGAAGCACAAACTATTCATACAACAATAAAAAAAAGAAAAAAAATATTTTTTTTTGTATCGTTAATTTCCGCGACCTAAGTTCTTCTTAGCAGAAAGACTAGGGAAGTTCTTCTCATGACCCTTACCCTTACTTCTTTGTCCTCGAGAACGCTTAGCAGCACGAGTTAGTCCACGAGCTACACGGCCTTTCTTACTTGCAGCGTTTGCTAAAGACTCCTCTTTCTTAATATTAGGGTGTTGTGGGTCAATAAGGATTACTTCAAACCAATAATAGCGCTTATCCTTACATAAGAAATAGCTATTAAGAACTTCTAAATTAGAAAACTTATCACTCGCACGCCCCTCAGCAATTACTTGATAGCTGATACTCAGGTTCTTTCGTTGATGGTAATGAGCGCTTCGACGACCCTTACGAATCGTTTCTCGCTTGTGACCACCACGAAGAACTCGCTGGCGAACAACAACAAAACCTTGTTTTGCTTTGTAACCCACACTGTGAGCTCGGTCCAGACGTAAAGGCTTGTCTACGCGCACAGTAGCGTCTTCTTGACGCCAAGCGATCATTCGTTGTTTGTACTCTTCGGTGCTTGCTTGACTTTGCCAAGCTGCTCGCAAATATTTATGTATTGCCATTATTTGTCATCCATTAATTTTTTTTGTTCTACGACCAATTCAGGTAAGACACTACCCACATCTAGGTACGCGATACAAGAAGAGCTAGGAAGCGTTTATAAACTTAGTGGTAGGATGCTTTTATATAACAGAACAGACTCTTCTCATACGAAGTAACATGGAACTAGGGGGAAACATAGAACTCTTTGGAGCAGATACGTATGACGATAACCAACTTATCATCATAAAAAAACTTGTTGGACACTACACAAAGCACTTCACAGAAGAACACCCAAGCTTTGAAGGACTCACTGTACGCTTTGACGTTCACAACGCAGAATACGCCTTAGAAGCACAACTTCTTTTAGGAGAAGAAGAAATCGTTGCTCAAGCACAGCACAAAAACATATATTTTGCTTTAGACGCAGTACTTAAAGCGCTCGCAAGCAAAATAGAAGCATAGTTTTATAAATTGTTTAAAATTCGCACACAGTATGCGAATACACATCGTGCAGCCACACCAACTCATAGAGGCAGTAGCAAAGAAATTAGAGAAATTTGACGAGCTACAACCACCAGAGTGGGCTAGCTACGTAAAGACTGGTCAACACAACGAAAGACCTCCTCAACAAGAGGACTGGTGGCACGTACGAGCAGCTAGTATCTTACGAAAAGTAGCTTTACGAGGCCCAGTAGGAACAAACAAGCTGCGAGGACTGTACGGAGGACGAAAGAACCGAGGTCACAAACCAGACAGAACAAGAATTGCTTCTGGAAATATTATTCGAACCTGCCTACAACAACTTGAGAAAGCAGGATTAGTAAAACAAGACATAGTAGCAGGAAGAAAAGGACGTGTACTCACAGCAAAAGGACACTCCCTTCTGGACACAACAACAAACGAGGTGGCTTCTCAATGAGTCGCAACAAACACCCAGCACTTAAGAAACGCCTAAACAAAGCAGGAAAACAAACAGTCTGGGCTCCTTTCTGGACAGTAGCAAGAAAATACGGGCGCTACAAAATACACCCAGGAAGACACACACACGTAAAAAGACACTGGCGAAGAAACAATATAAAACCATAATCCCATGAAACGAACATACACTATTCCTCTACGCAAAACATACGCAAGCTCATCAAAGAATACGCGAACAAACAAAGCGGTTCGAGCAGTAAAAGTTTTTCTTAAAAAACACATGAAAACAGAGGAGGTTAAGTTACACGCAGAGCTTAATGAGAAGCTCTGGGAGAACGGAATAAAGAACCCTCCAGCAAAAATCGTTGTTGTATGTGAGAAGAACGATGAAGGAGTTGTGCACGCAAACCTAGAAGGATTTTCTTTACGAACAGTTACAAAAGAATCAGAAGAACAAACAAAAGAAAAACCTGTTAAAGCAGCAGAAGAAGAAAAGAAACAACCTGCAAAAGAAGAAGCAACACCTGTAGAGAAGAAAGAAACAAAAGAAACACCTGCAGAAGAAAAAAAGAAACCGGCAAAAAAAGCTTCTTCAAGTACTAAGAAGAAAACCGCTGAGAAGAAGTAAGTTTTATAAAGAAACACGCTCGGATAAGCACTATGTACAACACAAGAGGGAGTTTATCAATTAGTACGAACGCGATTGTCGTTCTTATTGTAGCAGTAATTATGCTTGGACTCATCATAGGATTAGTCAATACAGCATTTGGACAAGTAGAAAGACAATTCTTTGAACACCTAGACCAAACAGAGCCAGCACCAGCAGGAGTAAGCAGCTCAACACCAGTAACGCTAAGCAGAACAAGCATACGAGCAGGAAGAGGAGAACTAGTAGGAGTAAAAGTAAATATTCTAAATACGCAAGGAAACGATATAGAAACCAAGCCCGAAATTGAATGCGTAGGCGGCGTGAATGTAGTAAAAGAAGACTCAGAACTCGTATTCGAGCAAACATTAGTACCTGGAGAAAGCCACATCTTTACATACATATTTGAAATAAATCCTTCAGCAGACCTTCCAGTTGGAACGCACCTGTGTAGAATGACTGGAAAAGATATTGCTAGTTCAGGAGCAGAGTTTCGCTTAACAATAGAATAACCATGACTAAGAAAAAACTTACTAAAGACCAAGAATTCGAGATTCTCAAACTCGTACTAGACAAATTTCTCTGGGCAGGACTCTTCATCCTTCTCTACGGATTCTACGTAGCAGTACAAGGAGTAGCGATACAAACAGGCTTTTGGATAATGGCAGCAGGAGCAGTACTGCTTATTATATTCATGTCAGTGCTACTTAAAGAATATGAGATTCTCAAATAAGAAAGCACTCGAACTAGCAACGAACACGATAGTATTACTCATTGTAGGGATACTTATCTTAACACTATCCATTTCTCTAACATACGGAGTGTTCTGCACCTCCATAGAGTACTCAGAACAAGTAGACAGACAAAGCCAAGCACAACTAGAACGCCTACTTAGCACAGGAGGGCGCGTACAAGTAGCTGATAACACAAAAAAAGTAGAGAACCAAGGAAACTTTTTGTGCGTAGGAAACACGCAGAGAACAGCGGAGTTCGTACTAGGAATACAAAACAATAATGCAGTAGAAACAAAAACGTTTACTATAGAAGTAGAACCAGGAACTTACGCGCAGCTCTTTAATGAAGTAACTATACCTGCTAGAGAAAGCCACTCAACAACCATTCTTTTCGTGTATGACGAACCAGTAACAGAACAAAAAACATACACGATACGCGTACGAGACGAAACAAACTTATACGGCGTTCAGCGAGTCTACGTTAATCCCTGAACAAGACTAGCAAGAACGCTCTCAGGATCATCGGTTTTACTTGCAACAGCAGAAGCAAGTAACACACCAGAAGCACCGAGTTGTTTAGCAACACGAACATCCTCGCCACTCTGAACACCAGCACCAACAAGAACAGGGGTTTGTAAAGAAGAAACTGCTTCTTTAATAAGAGAAGGATCACTAGAAACAATAGAGACATCGCCACCAATAAGCTCAGGCAATTCCAAAGCAATATAATCAGCGCCTAAAGAATCAATTTTTTTCGCTTGCTTAAGAGTATCCGCGCACACAACAACGAGTAACCCAGCGTTTTTTGCATAAGAAACACTCTTCTGTAATACATTAAAAGAAAGCTGCTTCTCCGCATGATTAAGCAATGTACCAGAAGCACCAGCAGAAAGCACTGCTTCAGGAAGAACCGCACCCGTGTTACTTCCGTACGAGACAGGATCAATATGCTGAGAGAACACTCGTAAAGAAGGAACTGCTTGGTGAACTCGAAATACGTCAACAGCCTGAACAGCCAGCCAAGCACCGTACTTTTCACAAGCACGAGCAAGCTGCACAGCATTAGTGCCTGTTGCTTTCTCATACGCCTTTGCGTTCACAAAAATAATGAAATCATCCATACAAAGAGTTAGGAGTGCTTCTTTTTAAAGAGTGCTGCTACGTCCACCCAATACGAGCGAGTAAGAACCACAACAGCAACCACGACTAAACCTAACGAGAGCAAATGACCCATTTTCAACCAAGAAAACAATATTACGGGATCGTCACGAAAGAAATTAACTGCGAAGCGAAGAACACCATACAGAAGAGTAAAACACCAAAACACGAATCCTTCAGAAAATTTTCGTGAACGATACAACAACACCATACAACCACCAATAACCAAGTTTTTTATCGCAGCATAAAGCTGAACCGGGTGTCGGCACTCCTCATAACCAGGAAAAAGAACACACCAAGAAGCATCACTAACCACACCTACAATCTCTGCGTTAACAAAATTCGCTAATCGACCAAGAAACAAGAAAAACCCTGCCAGCAACGCACCAACATCAGCTAAACGCCAAAAACTGTATTTGTAACGCTTACACCAATAGTACAGAGCAATCACTAACCCAACAAAGCCTCCGTGAAAACTCATTCCACCCCTCCACACAGCAAAGAACTCACCTAGAGAGAAGAGATCAGGACGATAAAACAAGAAGAAAAACGCTCTAGCACCAAGAACCAGACCAAGCATAGCATATAGCACTAAGGAATCAGCCTCTTCCTGAGTCAAACCAGCTAATCGACGCATACCAAAATACAAGCCGATAAAGCCTAGCACGTACACAAGACCATACCAATGAATACTAACAGGACCAAAAGAAACTAAGACTGGGTCAAAGTTATGAACAAACATGCATAAGAGGAGAAGAAAGAAGTTTTTATGCTTTTGCCACAACAACTCTTAAAAAAAGAAGCTTGTTTAAGAGAGGATATGAAGTACCAAAGCTACCAACCAGAAACTATCGAGCCAGAAATACGCTCGTTCTGGGATGAAGAAAAAGTACTTACGCGCCTGCGAGAACGCATACACGACACCACAAAAAAACCTTTTTACTTCCTTGACGGGCCACCCTACACGAGCGGACAAGTACACATAGGAACCGCATGGAATAAAACCATGAAAGACTTTGTTGTGCGTCTGCGACGAATGCAAGGACTAGCGGTGTGGGATAGAGCAGGCTACGACATGCACGGCCTTCCTAACGAGAACGCAACAATGAAGCAGCTAGGCCTACAAACAAACGAAGACATAGAAGCGTACGGAATACATGAGTTCATACAAGCATGCAAACAACGAGGAATAACCAACCTAGAAGAAATGAACAAAGACTTCTTACGACTAGGAATAAGCCTAGACTTTACTAACGCGTACCAAACCATTAGTGATGAATGGATAGAAACCGTGTGGCACCTCATACAAGAAGCCCACAAGAAAGGAAGACTATACGAAGCAGACAGGCCTATGGCATGGGATCCTGTACACGAAAGCGCGCTTGCAAAGCACGAGCTAGAATACAAGACAGTAGAGGATAACAGCATCTACGTAAAGTTCAAACGAGTAGATGAGGACGAGTACTTTATCGTGTGGACAACAACTCCCTGGACGATACCCTTTAACTTAATGATCATGGTGAACCCTGAACTCACCTACGCGCGAGTACGAGTAGGAGAGGAGACGTGGATAATAGCAGAAGCACTCGTACAAGAAGTACTGCAAGCAGCAGAAATAACAGGAGAAGTTACGCAGACCTTTCCAGGAGAAGAACTCATAGGAGCAGAGTACACGCACTTCTTTAGCAAAGAACTAGACTACGCAAGCATTAAAGAACAACACCCAAACACGCACACAATAGTAGCAAGTACAGAATACGTAACCACAGAAGCAGGAAGCGGACTCGTACACGCAGCGCCAGGGTGCGGACCAGAAGACTACGAAGTAGGAGTGCAGAACAACGTACCCGCATGGAACTTACTCACAAGCAAAGGAAGCTACCCAGCAAACGCAGGAGTATTTAGTAACAAAAACGCTCGCGCAGATGATGAGCACTTCATACAAGAAATACGCAAACAAAAAGCGCTCGTAGCAGAAGAGAAGTACGTGCATGAATACCCGCACGCAGAAAGAAGCAAAGCAGCAGTAGTGTACAAAGCAACCAAGCAATGGTTCTTTAAAATAGACGATATCAAAGAAGAGCTCATAGCAGCCAATAACGGCATTCAATGGAACCCTCAAGCAGCGTACAACGCGTTTAACAGCTGGCTTGAGAACCTACGTGACAACAGCATAACCAAACAACGCTTCTTTGGAACACCAATACCTCTGTGGAGAAGTGAGGACGGAGACGTGCTGGTTATAGGAAGCAAAGAAGAACTCAAGACGCTAGCAGGACAAGAAATTACTGACTTGCACAAACCAGCAATAGACGAAATAACGATACGTAAGAACGGCAAAGAATACACAAGAATACCGGACGTAGTAGACGTGTGGGTAGACGCAGGAGTAGCGCACATGGCGTGTCTAGGATACCCGCAGAACAAAGAGGTGTTTAAGCGCTTCTGGCCAGCGGATTTTATTATAGAAGGAAACGACCAAGTACGCGGGTGGTTTAACCTCTTACTTATTACCAGCATGCTCACACAAGAACAAGCACCATTCAAGAACGTCTACATGCACGGAATGATCCAAGATGCGAAAGGACGCAAGATGAGCAAAAGCCTAGGAAACTACATAGCACCTGACGAAGTCATTGACGCCTTTGGAGCAGACGCTTCACGACTATACTTCTTAAGTCAAGCACGAGCAGGAAACGACCTTGTGTACAACGCAGAGGACGTCAAACAAAAGCAACGAGAACTCCTCGTGTACTGGAACATTCACAAATACTTGCTGGACTTACACACACAAACACAAACAAAACCAAGCAAGAACACAAAACCCCAACGAGTAGAGGACAGATACATCCTCAGCCTAGCGCACAGCACGCTACAAGAAGCACAGAAAGCACTTGATAACTACGACATAGAACGAGTCGTTCACCAAACAGAAAAGCTTCTGCAAGAAATCAGCCGCACATACATCCAGTTCATTCGCTCACGAGAAGACACACAAACAGTACTGGACACCCTGCACGAAGCATACCTTATAGCACTACAACTACTTAGTGCGTGCACACCCTACATCACAGAAGCAATTTATCAAAACCTACAAGAAATACTTGGCTACACAGAAGTAAGCATTCACGAAACACAACTTCCTAAAATAGAAAAACAACTCATCGATACTGCCTTACAAGAAGAAATGCTTGTAGCACAACGAGTAATTAGCGCGGTGCTTGCAGCCAGAGACGTAGCACAAATAGGTGTTCGCTGGCCACTAGCACAAGCAAGCGTACAAGGAGTAACGCTCAGTAAAGAACTAGAAGAACTCGTTCTTGAACACACAAACATCAAAGAACTCGCAGCAGTAAACACGCTAGAAGTAAACATCACCCTAGAACCTAACTATAGTGAGCTAGGACGAAGCTTTGGCAAAGAGACAAACAACATAGCACAAGAACTACAAGCCAACCAAGACAAATACAGCAAACAATACGCAAAAGAAGAAACACTAAGCATACTTGGTCACGAACTAACAGCAAAACACGTTAACGCACTCTCAGAAGCACCAAAAGGATACAGCTTAGGACGAGACGCAAGTATACAAGTACTGTTAAAACTCGAACAAACACCCGCGCTTCTAGAAGAAGGTTATAGACGAGAATTCATACGACGAGTACAACAAGCAAGAAAAGAAGCAGACCTAGAAAAAACAGACAAAATAATACTGTTAGTGGGAGAGAAAACAAAGCAACTAACAGAGGGCTTTGAAGAAGAAATAACTACGAGCGTAGGAGCAAGTGATATACGCTACGAGAACCCATCAACAGCAGTGCACTACGTGAACGAAGAAATAAAAGAGCAACGAATGGAATTTGGTTTCTTCACAGAATAACCGTTATATTTAAAGAAAAGAACTTCTCAAACCCTACATGCACAAAGTACTTATTACCGGCGCAAGCAGCGGACTAGGAGAAGCAGTAGGAAAGAAGCTGCGAGAACAAGAAATAAACGTAATTAATCTTTCACGAAACAAGTCGACATTTACAAACGTACAATTAGACTTAGCAAATGATGAGTTCATACAAGAAGCGACAAGAACCATTCTTAAAGAGCACAGTGACTTTGACGCGCTCATCCTCAACGCAGGAATCATGCCCCTAGGACTTATTGGAGAGATGAACTTTGATATTGACGAACTCTTCAAAACCAACATCACCGGATCAATAAAACTCGTAAACAACCTTTTAGAAACTATGAAAACAAACCAAGCAGACCTCGTACTTGTAGGAAGCACAGCAGCGTTTAAAGGAGCGCCTGAACACGCAGCGTACTGCGCAACCAAACACGCAACACAAGGGTTGATAGCAGCGCTACAAACAGAGCTTAGAGACGAGCCAGTACGAGTAATCGGTTTTCATCCAGGAGGCTTTAACAGTAACTTACGAGGAGGAATACATAAAAAAGGATATATGAAGCCTGAAGAACTTGCAACACTACTTATACATCTTCTTCAGCTCCCAAAAAACATGGAAGTATCACAAATTATTATTAACAGAAAACCACTCGCATAACCCCTATTTATATATCAGTGCTCATAAAATCTTATCAATGGCAAAAGTAGCAGTTGACACCCCACTAGCAGAACTTACACTAAGAAAATACGAGAGACCAAGTCCTTCTTTATCCCAGCGAGAACTCGCAAAAAAAATCTGTTTAAGCCTAGGAGTACTGCAACCAGGAGATAGCAGAGACGTCATCGTAGACGTACTATATGTACTGCTACGAGCAGAGAAGCCATTAACCAGTAAAGAAATAGAACACGCAACAATAGACGCAAGACAAGCAGCAAACGTAGCGATGCTAGGAGTAGCAAGCAGCAACATACGACGACAAGTACTGCGCTTACGAGACGTATTCTTAGTAGAGAAAGTAAAAAACACGTATCGCATACGAGAAAACCAGAACTTAGTAGCGCTCTTTGAGGAACACATAGAAAGCTACGTACTACAAAGCACGGTAGAGCGCATAAAAGAATACCTCTTAGCAGCGCAAAAAAAGATACGAGAATAAAAACCCCCGCCTCTTTCTACCGTACATGGTATATGAAGTACGCGAAGACAGCGAACTACTCGCACAAGAAGTACGCAAACACGCTAGAGGACGAGTACTAGACATAGGGTGCGGGAGTGGGATACAAGCAGTAACTGCAAAGAACAACCCGCAAGTAACAAGCATAGAAGCAGTAGATATTGATGAAGAAGCAATACTCGCAACTACACAACAAAACATACACGCGTACACATCAGACAAATTCAGTAACGTAACAGAAATGTATGAAACAATTATTTCTAACACGCCCTACCTACCAAACGATCCACAAGCACCTGACAGAGCACTAGACGGAGGAAGTAAAGGCTACGAGTGGACACAAGATTTTCTTAGACAAGCAAAAAAACACTTAGCGCCAAACGGACAAATACTTTTTCTCATAAGCACCCTTACTAACCAACACGTTATCGAGCAAACCCTACAAGAACTCGCGTACAAATACACCATACTCGCAAGAAAAGCGTTGTTCATGGAAGAACTTCTCGTATACCAAGCAACACACGCACTACCAGAACACCCAGAAGCAACGTTTATTGCAAAAGGAAAAAGAAGCGCTGTGTACCGAGTACATAATAAAGCAATCAAACAAGCAGAGCCTCGACGAGCACAACAAGAAGCGCACATGCTACAAAAAGTAAACAAACTAGGAATAGGACCGAAGTATCATAAACAAACTACTAACGCAGTCTACATGGAATTCATAGAAGGAGTGCGAATAGACGAATATCTAAAAACACGAAGCAAAAAAGAAATACGAGCAGCGCTCACAGAAACGCTGCGCCAATGCAAACTCCTTGATGAAGCAAACATTAACAAAAAAGAAATGACCAACCCCTACAAGCACGTACTCATAACAAACAAACAAGAAGTAATCCTTATAGACTGGGAGCGAGCAACAATAAGTAAACGAGCACAGAACACGAACCAATTTCGAGAATACCTAAAAAGAAGAGGCTATGATGAACTCCTTTCGTAAACAAGTATACAAACTCACTCAAAACGTACCAGAAGGAAAAGTAACAACCTACAAAGCAATAGCACAAGCACTAAACACACAAGCATACAGAGCAGTAGGAAGCGCGCTAGCAAACAACCCGGACACAACAACCACGCCGTGTCACCGAGTCATTAATAGCGACTTACGAATAGGAGGGTACATGGGTTTACGTGATAACAACAAAAAAGAAGCGTTACTACGAGCAGAAGGAGTGTGTATACACAACGGACGAGTACATCCTAGCTGCGTACTTACTCAACCCAAAGAATGTTCTGCTCAGGACCACTATACCGAGTAGCGTTAAACGGACAAGAAGCACAAGCAGGATCAAGGCGAACAACAGAATCAAGATACGAAGCCTCAACAAACTGCACATACGCAGTACTGCCAAGACGAGCCTCAACGCCCTCAGCACGCAACAAAGCAACAAGCAACATACTTTGCGTAGCGCTACTACCCTGACGATAAATAATTGTTTCTTCAGGAGAAAGCAAGAAATTACGAGCAAGCAACGCGTCTTGATGCTCAACGTTATTACGCACCCACAACGTCATAGAACGAACAATACACTCAGGGTGCTTAGTAGGACAACTAATAGCAGTAATCGCGTCAGCAACGCGCACAAGAGGCAGACGAGGCTGCAGCAGAGAAGAGGCTCCTTGTACGTCAAGAGCGCGACTCTCAATAGGAGCCTGAAACCCTACAGGAACAACCTCTGCATACGAAGGAATGCGCTGCGGATGCGTCTCCTGCGTACTCGCAGAACTACCAATACTTAAGAGAACATACAAAACAATAGCAAGTACAAAAAAAACCGTAAATACTTTTTGATACGCTCTCACAAATACCTACGTGAACAAAATTCTTTATTAGTCTTTGCAAAAAAATACTTAGAGCTTCTTTACAGCAGCTAAGAACTCCTTATTCGTTGCTTTTACGCGCTTAACAGCATCAGCAAGAATAGTTTGGAAATTCACTTTTTTCTTTGCTTCAAGAATAAACACCGGAGTGCCTGTAAGAGGGTGATCCACTTTGTACGCAGCAACATCGATATCTTTATCGTTGTACAACTCACTTTTTAAGTGATTACAAAACGTGTGCCCGCTTCCTTCAAGAGTAAACATGATTTTCTTGTCTGACTGCTCAAGTACTTCTATTTCCATGTTGGTGTGAACACGAATCCGTTTATAAAGGTATTGCGAGGCGCACAACAACAACCTCAATACGTTTCTCAACTTGGGTGTGCATAGACATGCTACGAGCAAGAGGAAACGAGTACGTCCACACATCAGTAAGTACGTGACCAGTCTCTGAGGCAACTTCTGAGATGAACTCCTCACTGCCTGCTAAGTGCATACTGTACACAACAGGAGCGCTCATACAAGCAGCTTGCACGAACTGCTTATCAGCGTGGCGATTCTTTGTTCCAAACGGAGGGTTTGTAAGCACCACATCACACGGCACACTCTTAACAGGAGAGTGCAGAATAGTAAACGGAACGCGCACTTGTTTTGTGTTCTCCTCTAAAACACGAATAGCTTCTTCGTCTACTTCTAGAAACGTAAGCTTACTTGCACCAACAAGACTTGCTGCTATGCCAAGAACACCAGTACCCGCTCCTAAATCAAGAACATGAGCACTCTGTAGATCTGCTTGTGCGCGTGTTATCCAATCAAGAACAATAGATGTAGGTGTGGTGTACTGCTCCAAATCAGCTTTAGGATTCCTAAAGGGTTGCAGAGTATCAAGGAGGTTTTGTATATTCATAGAAGAAAAGAAGAAGAAAGATATTTATAACTGTTCTAGGCGGTTATGAAATCAAAATACTGCAGGTATTGTAATTGCAACCGTCCATCTTCAAGCCAATTAAAGACGTCTTTGCTATAGCAGTGCGTACACACGCAAAAGCGACGCTTCGTTACGATACAGCGAATACCCTCGCTAGTGGCGTAGCTTTCTGTTAGCTCTTGTAGTTCACTGACTCTTTCTGGTGCTTGCTGTGCAAGCCATTGCCCAATGGCCTCTCCAAGGCAATCGGGACTTAACGGATTGGTTATTTGTTCTTTGCATATTTTGCAGTCCACGATCACACCTCCGCTAATAACTCTTCTTCAGGCATTTAGTAGTAATAGTTTAGAAACCGTCACTCCTGAGCACCCTACTTGGTTATCAGCAATGACGGGACGGTCGCAGCATAATGACTACCTTAAACGTTGCGGCTGTTGTACAGTAGTCGTTACAGTGCATTACATAGTTAGTACGAGGAATTATTTATAAGATTTGTGCATTTGTAGATGAGGAGTATTTATTTTCTCTAGCTACAGAAAAGCAGTTTTTTTAAAGAGATAGCTTCTTCTCACTATCGGGGTATGGCAATCTTTAACAAAAACGAGCGTCGAATACGAGCAGCGTTTAATGCTGTTCACAAAGAATTTGATGAGCACCTTGAGAGTATTAATGCGAATACCGAAGAAATCCTTGAAGGAAGATACATGATTGAGGAATTGTTTGAGCGAGTAAACAAACTCTCAGAAGACCTTTTAGAAGTAAAGGAATTACTTGGTGAGCGCTCAGAACAGTACGAGCCAATTCATTTATCCGCTCAACAACAAGAAATCTTTCTTGCAGTCTATATGCATGAGAGAGGAGTAAGTTATTCACAACTTGCACGAGAATCTCGCCTGCCTGTCAGCGTTGTTCAAGAAACCGTTTTTGACCTCATAACAAAAGGAATACCGATACTTAAGCAGCGACGAGAAGAAGACATTATTTTGAGCTTAGACATTGAGTTTCGCGAGCGCCAAAGCAAACACAACCTTGTACAAGTAGACGAGGCTCAGAGTCGTTTCGTGCGCCAAGAAAGCCAGACAAGCTTGTTTTAGAAACATATAATAACCTTTAAAGGAATAGCATTTATTATGTCACTTAATCGTTTATTTAAAAAATTTTTTTATCTAGGTTATGATAATGCTGAACACGATAAAACAGGTGTTTTTTCAGAAATAACTGAAGATCTTAACACGTTGTTTCGTTTACAACCAGCTGATTGGTTTACTGATGAGGCAGTATTAGAGATGTATGCGCAAACATTAGGGTATGTGGTTAAGTCGTTTGAGTTATATCCTGATGCTATGCTTTCTCAGGACCCTGGTTTTAGGTTTATTAAGTTTTTAGATGCTGGAGTTGATGTATACTCAAAGAAGTATATTCGTGAAGGGTTGTATCGTTTGTATCACGAAAGTTCTTCTTTAACAAAAAAGTCTCTTTTTCGATTAGAAAAAATATTTGTGTTAACCACTTAACATAAAAAAAGTAGTTATATATTGATATATCAATATATTTATATATGTATAAAGATATTAGTTTTTTATGACCTCTATTGAACTATCTACACCACTACAATTCTTGTTATTGCACGAACTTCGTTCTGCAAAAACAGGCACTGATCTTGCGCAAAAACTTGGCGAGAGAAAAGGGTCTGGTATGCTTACTCCTGGAACGATTTATCCTACGCTTAAAGAGCTTCATAAGAAGCGTTTAGTGCGCTACACTTCTTCTGGGCGCTCTAAAACCTATGTTCTCTCAAAGAAGGGAGAGGCTGAGCTTGAAGTATTGTATAAACAGTTTTCTCAGTTGTTTAAAGGGATGCGACATCTTATTGCTCCTGCTCGAGGATATAAATAAACAAATAATAGTGCCTAAATATACTTATTTAATTTAGTCTATAATCTTTAAGCAGTAATTAATAAGTATAAAGCATCTTAAAATAGTATTTTTAAGATAAGATAACTTGTTATTCCAAGTAAAAATGGATATGTTACGTACAACCAAAGAAGTGATGTCTTTGTTGTTTGAGTGTTTGCGTTCTTGAATCCTTGTGTCGATATGTGTTTACTGTGAGAATACCATGTAGTTATGCCGTGTTTTTGTGCAAGCGCGTTAAGAAATATTGCTACAAGTAAGATTGCCATTCCTGCGACATAACTTTCTAGTATCATGATTCTTTTTTGTTGCGTAAGTATTCAAATGTAGGTGTTCTGAAGGCTATCTAAATAGTTTAAGCAATAAATAAATATTTTAACTAATTATTTTTTTATGAAAAACAACCAAAAATGCGTCTTCTTTCTCTGAAGAATATAGCCTATTTGAGACAAATTGCGCATTTGCTGCATGTTTTGCCTGAAACACTCAAATTCCAGGGCTTCAGGCGCTTTCACCACGTATTTCTCCAAAAAGATATAGAAAATAAATACACATAATGTATATTACCTGTATTTCTTTTCTATAGTGCTTATTTTTTCCAATTTTTTTGAAATAGTTTACACATTACACGCCTAATTAAAAAAGTATCAAAATTCATTTATGTATTCAGATAAACGACTATATGCACTTCGAGCTTGTTGCCGTAACTGTAAATACGAATACGATTTGTCCTCCTCATTAACAAGAGCAGGCCCTACACGCAACATTTCTTTCTGTAGTAAGTCTAATTGTTTTTTGTAATAAGGAAAGGATACATCTTCTTGCTTCAGAAGCTTTAAACGAATTATCAATCCATTCACTTCCCTGCTGTTCATAACAGTCCATGCGTTAACACTGTACTCCCTAAAATCAGTGAACTCATCGTTTTCAAGTTGTTTGCGAAAATCAATTAGTCGAATCATTGCGTTGTGAATGTATGTGCACGCGCCTGCGACACCTGTTAGTTCTTGTTTTGAAATCCCTAAGTTAACAAGTTTTTCGTGTTGATTAGATAAGTTAATGCATAATTGAATGAATGCTTTCTCGTGCTCTTCAGTTTCTATAACTCCTTGATTAATAGCAGCCATTTGTTGAACGTACGTCTTTTTCGCTTCTTGGACTTGAACTATTTTATCGATATTTTCTTGAGTTAGTTCTATTGGTCTATTTTGCTGCGCAAAATAGGTAAGTGCAGCTAAACATGCACAGAGTAAAATAACTTTTGATTGCCTACGCATTATAAACTCTATGAGAGGGTTTATTTATAAATGCATCGAGATATAACATATAATTTTTGCTTAAAATATTTAAATAATATTTAAAATATATAAGTTATTTAACAAACTAATTGTAAAATATAGATATAATAATATAATATAGCTTATTTATTTAATATAATTTTTGATTAAAATATTTAGATAAGTAATAAAAAACATTAACAAAAACACATATCAAAAAGGTTATTCTGTAACAATATCTTCTTGGTACTCAACAGGAGTAGAATCAAGAAGATGAATATATATCTCAGAAAACGTTGCTTCCTGAGCTAAATTAAGCCTGCGCTCATTAGTAAGATGCAGCAAAGGAATAAACGTTAATACCTTATCCATTTTGTTCTCAGAAGTACACAGTTGCGTAAAAACAAGCTCTTCACTATTTTGGTAATGCTCGTCAATGCGCACAAGCATATCATTCATTAAGCTTGAAACATCGATTTTTTTTGCAGGAATACGCACTTCTTCATACTCAATCTTTACTCGATCAAGTGCTCGCTGCTCTTTACGCACACGAACATCCAGTGCGTGCTCTAACGCATCTACTAAGTCATACACAGAGACTTTTCTTTGTCGAGGCTGAGGAGTTCGCGGATAAATTTTTGGCTGCTTAACAGGCTCGGACGCTTCCTGAAAGAACTCGCTATCAAAGCCGAAGAACTCCTCATCGTACTCTGGTTGTTCAACACTATTAATTAAGCTGTTTAGTGCTTCAAAATCAGACTCCATAAGTTGCTTGCTCTTAATTTTAAGCAATAAAGCACTCGCTAAAACCATTTTTCCAGAGATACGAAAATCAAGCTCTGAGAGCTTTCGAATAATTTCTAAGAACTTCTGTGTAAGAGTGGAAACATCAATGTCCCACGGATCCATTTGCTCGCTGCGAACAAGATCGTGAATAATTGTGTGCCAAGAAAGCTCATCTTCGTCAAGAATAAGCTTAAGGACCTGCTCGTTTGTTTGCCCAGGCTCAAAAACGTGCACTTGCTCCATAATAGTATACGAAAAAGGCTACTAGGGTTATAAAGTTAACTATTTTCTGGTGTGAAGGATAAAGCATTTCCTAAAGCAAGATACTGAGATAATGAAGTAACGCTCTCAGCAGAAATACCTTCTTGTACCGTCTTAACTGCCTGTAACTCATACTTACGAGGCGAGGTAAGAACTGCTAAGTGATCAAAAACACTATCTTTGCGCGGCTGCAACTCCTTAATTCGCTCTTCAAGCTCCACAGAACTAAGATCAGCGTTGTTAACAATATAGCTTCCCACCGTGTTAAACGAACTAAACTTGCTTGTGAAATACGGATCTTCAAGAAGCATAGATAAACGTTCATCAGTGTACGGTCTTGAACGCTTCTCAACAGCATTTGAGAGCTTTTCAAGAACAAAGTCTCGTAACATATACTAGGAGAGGAAAAATCATATTTAAACATATCTACTACCTGCGCGTGCAGAAACTATTAAATACGTCCAGATAAGAAGGATTACTGTGCCTAAACACCATTTCACACTCAAACCAAGCCTCATAAACGCAGCAGGACCGAAGTTTTTTAGATACCTCGTAGCGTACAGCCTAGCAAGCACAACAATCTACTACGCGCTCACACTAACAAACCTAATACCAAGCACGCCACAACTCATAATAGCACTAGCACTCACAACAATACTTGTAAGCATAATCGTAGTAAAAAGACGTGTTATAAAACTCCACTACACCCAATACGAATTCTACGACACACACGTAGTAGAAAAAAGCGGCATAGTACGAAAAAAACGCCACAGCATGCCATACAAACAAATAAGCAAAGTACAAAACGAATCAAGCCTTTGGGATCGACTAACAAACGCAAGCAACATACTGCTTAAAAGCGCTCGTCACGACAGCGAACACGATTTATTACTACGCAGCATAAAAAACGCTGATGAAGTAGAACACAACATCTACAAATTACTCAAAGCAGACGCAAAAGAAGAAAACACCAAATAGTTACTCCTGCTTAAGAAACGTAATAGAGAGAGGATACACGTACAACTTATTCTCAGAAGCCTTTACCGCAGCAATAATTACCAGAACCAAATCAAGGATTACGAAGAAAAAAGCAAGCGGGATGAACAACAGTAAAAGAAGTGGAAAGACAAAGAAGAACGCCACGCCAAGAATAACTGAGCTAAGAAAATACACTAACAAGCTTAACTGCCAATTAAGAGCAGAACGAGCATGATTACGACTAAACGAATCCTCAGCAACCAACAAGATAATCAGAGGAGCAATAAAACTGCTGATAAGCGTTAATAAGTGGGTGAGCGTAGCCAAGGTAGTATCTTGTTGTTTAGCCATATGAGCCCGCCCGGAGTCGAACCGGGGATTTCTCGCAAGTCAAGCGAGCGTCATAGCCTCTAGACCACGGGCTCAAGTACACATAAAGAACAAGAAGTCGCTTTTAAAGGTTATGAGAATTTTTTAAACACACAAAGAAACCAAGACCTTTAAAAGCACCTCTTCACTCACAAACAACTATGCACGTACTCATATTAGAAGCGAAAGGAAACCCTAACATCGGCTTGTTTGCTTACGCAACAGACAACTACTGCCTTATAGGCCCAGAACTTGCAGAACACGCAAAAAAAATAGAAGAAGTACTTCAAGTACCCGTACACACAGTAACAATAGCAGGAACAGGACTACTAGGAGTGTTCTTAGTAGGAAACAACCAACAACTCCTCATCCCAAGCATCGCCTTTGAACACGAAGAAAAAAAGCTACGCTCAATAACACAAGTAGACGTTTTTGAAACAGTACACACAGCACTAGGAAACAACCTTGTTATGAATGAAAACGGAATACTTGCAGGACCAATGTTTAGTGAAGAAGAACGAGAACGACTAGCAAAACTCACGAACCTACCCGTACACCAATTCAAAATAGCAGATATAGAAGTAGTAGGAAGCGGAATAGTACATAACAGCAAAGGAGGAGTAATCCACAGAGACGCAAACCAATTCGAGATAGAAATGGCAGAAGACACGCTAGGACTAGAACAACTCCTACCAGGAACCGCGAGTCTAGGAAGCCCATACGTACGAGGAAGCATCGTAGCAAACAAGAACGGATTTATCATCTCAGAAAGCAGCGGAGGACCAGAAATTACTAACGCAGACGAAGCACTAGGGTTTTTAGAGCGATGAACGAAGAAGAAGCAAGAAAACACTACATACACCTAAAAACGTTGCGAGAACACGTACACAAACTACAAACAAGCATACAAGAACTAGACGAGCAAACAAGAACGATACAAGAGATGAAAGAAGCAATAACACAAGCAGAAACGCTACCTGAAGGAAGCGAGATACTCGCACCAATAAGTAACGGAGTATTCATACAAGCAACCAGTAAACCAGTAAACAAACTGCTTCTTAACGTAGGAGCAAACACCGTAATAGAGCAAACACCCACAGAAGCAAAGAACCTACTAGAGGAGCAACTAAGAGAACTAGACACATACAGAAAAAAACTGTACACACAACAACAAGAACTCGCACAACAAGCACAAGCAATAGAACAACAAGTAGCAGAGGAATTAGATGTTTAAGAAACTACGAGAAAAAATTAAGTCAGCAGTAACAAGCCTAACAAAACAAGCACAAAAAGAAGAAGTCGTAGAAAAAACAGAAGAAAAACCCAAAGCTCCTAAAAAAACAAAAGAAGTAACTCCACCTCCCAAACAAGAAACGAAAAAAGAAGTTAAAAAGAAACAAGAAGAAGCAACCCCTCAAAAAAAACCAGAGAGTAAAGAA
The DNA here is from genome assembly GCA_047602905.1 of Candidatus Woesearchaeota archaeon. Lineage (GTDB taxonomy): Archaea > Nanobdellota > Nanobdellia > Woesearchaeales > SKIA01 > SKIA01. Next base: position 118,263 of record JBLKOP010000001.1, read on the forward strand.
GAAACAAAAACAGAAGAAAACAAACAAGAAAAAACAGCTCCACAAGAACCAGAACAAAAAAAGAAAGGCTTCTTCACCAGACTATCAGAAAAAGTAACCACCATACAACTCAGCAAAGAACAATTCGAAGAACTATTTTGGGAATTAGAACTCAGCCTCCTAGAGAACAGCGTAGCAGTTGAGGTAATAGAAAAAATCAAAAAAGAACTTGAAGAAGAACTTACAACAGGAAGAACAAGCAGAGGAGGACTACAAGAACGAGTGTATAGACGACTAGAAGAAACACTACAAGAAATACTAGACCAACCAACAATAAACTTACTAGAAGAAACCAAGAAACACAAACCACTCATCATAGCAGCAGTAGGAATCAACGGAAGCGGAAAAACAACAACCCTAGCAAAACTCGCTCACTACTTCAAAAAAAACAACAAAACAGTACTGCTAGCAGCAGCAGACACGTTTAGAGCAGCAGCAATACAACAACTCCAAGAACATGCAAACAAGCTAGAAATACCGATAATCAAACAAGACTACGGAAGTGACGCAGCAGCAGTAGCGTACGACGCAGTACAAGCAGCAACAGCAAGAAACATAGACGTAGTACTCATAGACACAGCAGGACGCCTACACAGCAACAAAAACTTGATGGACGAGCTAGAAAAAGTTATGCGAGTAAGCAAACCACACCACACCATCTTTGTCGGAGAAGCAACAACAGGAAACGACTGCGTAGAGCAAGCAAGACTATTCGCACAAAAAACCTCCCTAGACGCAATAATACTCACAAAAGCAGACGTGGACGAGCAAGGAGGAGCAGCAATAAGCACCAGCTACGTAACAAAAAAACCCATCCTCTTCTTAGGAGTAGGCCAAGGATACGACGACCTAGAAGAATTCAGTAAAGAAACCATTATCAAAAACCTCTTGCAAGAATAATTATACCAAGCCTTCTTTACGCAAAACACTATACGACTCCTGAAGAGCACGCACGTGATTCTCAAACTTCACCAAGCGCAACGCTTGTTTGTACGAAACCCAGATATACCCAAGGTGCTCAGACGAAAGAACTACTTCGCCATCAGTAAGCACAGCCCAAAAAACCACTTTCTTCTCAATCTTTTTTTTACGAACACGAAACGAATACAAAACCTCACAAACAGGACCAAACGACTCAATAATAGACAAACCCGTTTCTTCTTTAAGCTCACGAGAAAGAGTTGTCTCAAGCTTCTCACGACCCTCTTTTTTTCCCTGAGCAAACGCCCAATTACCCAAACGATGCTTAAGTAACAAAAACTTCTTACGAGAAGAATCATACACCACAGCACCAGCAGCGACTTGCTTAGTAGCCACAACTACCTCCCATACACCTTCTTAATACTGGATAATAACTTCTTACGACCCTTCCAAAGAAGAGCATGCTCAAGAACATCAACGATGTGATCAACAGGAACAATTTGTATCTGCTTAAGAGCCTCCTTACCCAAAACAATATCCTTCATATTCGTTTTAGGAACAAGAACAGTCTTGATACCCGCCTGGATAGCAGCCTCAACCTTATTAGTAACGCCACCAATAGGAAGAACATCCCCACGAATAGACAAACTACCCGTCATAGCAACGTCCTGACGAACAGGAAGAGCCTTAAGAGCACTAATAATAGCAGTAGCAACAGCAATAGAAGCAGAATCACCCTCAACACCCTCATAGGTTTGTAAGAACTGAATAAAAATCTCGTGATTAGCCTGCAAATCCTTACCAAAAGCGTACTTAACAATAGCAGAGACGTTCGTAACAGCCTCCTTAGCGATTTCACCAAGCTTACCAGTAGCAACTATCTTGACTTCTTTACCACCACCAGCAGTAACAGCGCCCTCGATAGGCAAGACGATACCACTCATAGAAGAACCACTGCCCATAACCGCCAAGCCATTTACACGACCAACAACAGCACCAGCAGTAGCGATAACCTCATACTCCTTTTTACGCTCAATATACCGATCAGCCATTTGGTGCTCAAGAGTACGAGCAATAGTAATGGCTTTTGTAATATGTACTGGCTCAACAAGATCAGCGCCCTCCTCAACAGCCACGTCACCAGCAGCACGAATAATTCCTCCCAATTCACGCAAACGAAGAGTTAACCTACCAGCACGATTAGCACGCTTACGAGCCTCCTCAATAATTCGCTCAACAGCAGCTTTGCTGAAGTGAGGAATTTTTTTGTCGCGAGCAACTTCTTGAGCAACAAACACCGCTATACGCTCACGATTCTCAGAAGTATCAGGCATGGTTTCTTGCATAAACACCTCATAGCCATACCCACGAATACGACTACGAAGAGCAGGGTGCATACGCTCTAAACTATCATTATTACCTGCAGCAACAAGAATGAAATTACACGGAACAGCCTCTGTACGCACCATAGCGCCTGCTGAGCGCTCGCTTTGTCCAGTAATAGAGAATTTTCCTTCCTGAAGAGCAGTCAGAAGCTCTTGTTGTGTGTGCGGCTGAAGAGTGCCTATTTCGTCAAGAAACAACACGCCCATGTGCGCTTTATGAATCATACCTGCAACGACGCGCTCATGAGCAGGAGTACCTAAACCACCGCTCTGAAACGGGTCGTGAAGAACATCTCCAAGAAGCGCTCCTGCGTGAGCACCGGTACCATCAAAGAACGGACTTTCTTTTCTAGAGAAGTTATCAACAATAATTTTTGGAGAAGAAACCTTACCCGCACCCATACGCTTGCCCATATTCACAAACAACACAGCAGCAGCTAAGAACACCATACCACCAAGAAAGAACGCTGCAAACATGATCTCGCTTTCGTAGCGATGAAGAATCCACCATGGAGCAATCATCGCAAGAATAGCAAGAACGAAAACGAAAACGTTCTGGTTCTTAAACATCTCATTAGCCTGCTCCTGACTCTTACTAGTTACTGCTCGAGCATCTCCTGCAGGAAACGTACGAATAAGAGGCTGGTTTTCGTCATTAGGATTAGCAAAGCTTACGATATCAACAAGTTTTTCTTTCGGAAGAAGCTCAGCAAGGCCCAGACCAAGCATGCTCTTACCCGTACCAGGCTCACCAATAAGAAGTACGTGTCGGCGCTGCTTAGCAGCTTTCTTAATAATATTAACTGCTTCTTCTTGACCAACTACTTGGTCAATAATTTTCTCAGCAGTATCAATATCAGCAGTTGATGTATAGTCCTTACTCACGATACTATGCGAAGAGCGCATCTACTTTTAATGCTTTCTCTTAAAGTCGTTTCGTAACGGCAAAGAATACAACGCCTCAAGAGTAAGTAAACGATTATACTTTGCTGTTCGCTCACCCCTAGCAGGAGCTCCAAGTTTAATTTGTCCTGTACCAAGACCCACCGCTAAGTCAGCAATAAAGCTATCCTCTGTCTCCCCACTACGATGACTCACCATAACCGTCCAGTCATTACTCGTTGCAAGTTTTGCAGCTTCAAGCGCTTCAGAAATCGTTCCTATCTGATTAATCTTTAATAACAGACTATCGCACGCTTCTGCATCAATTGCTTGCTGAATACGAGCAGTGTTTGTTACGGTAAGGTCATCACCAACTATTTGTACGCGTAAACCATTTTGTAAAAGAAGCTTTTTTAGGTGTGCAAACGCTGCGAAATCATCTTGGTCAAAGGCGTCTTCAATACTAATAAGAGGGTATTTCTTTGCTAAATCCACGTAGTACTCAGCTAATTCTTTAGCAGTAAGACTTTCTTCACTAGTAATCCAATAACGTCCTTCGCGATAAAACTCGCTAGCAGCAGGGTCCATAGCAATAGCCATTTCGTGACCACTAACGCGCATTGCTTGCATGAGTAACTCACACGCCTCATACGCATCACTCACATCAGGAGCAAAGCCTCCTTCATCCCCAAGAGCTGTTTGTGAAGGACCGTACGTATCAGCAATAAGTTGTTTTAGACAATGATACGTCTCAGCAACTTGCCTAGTCGCTTCAGAGAAGCTCTGTGCGTGTATAGGAACGATCATGAACTCTTGCATTACCAAAGCGTTTTCTGCGTGCTCACCACCATTAATGACGTTTGCAAACGGAAGAGGAAGCACAGCAGTGTTTTCTGAAACCTCTGCGAGAAGAGCGAAGAGTTCTTGCTTATTCTGGTGTGCTTGTACGCGCGCTTGTAACTGGCTAAGAGCAAGAAGAGCATTAGCGCCGTACAAGGATTTGTTCTTGGTTGCGTCCTGAGCAATCATAGACTCGTCTGCGGACAAGAAATTTGCTGGGCTCCAAGAAAGCGTTTTTGCGAGTTTAGAAGCGTTCTTCTGCGCTGTAGCGACTGCTTTTCCGCTGTACGCTTCTGTCTTGTCACGTAACTCAAGAGCTTCGTGAACGCCTGTAGATGCTCCGCTAGGAACAGCAGCAGTAATGGTGTAGGAGTCGTTTCTGTACTGTGCTTGTAGGGTGGGGTTGCCTCTGCTATCAAGAATTTGTGTTATAAGAATATCTTCTTTCATGTACGCGTACAAAGAGTAACTGGTTATATATGTTTTGGAGAAGAAAAAGAAAAAAATATTTTACTTATGTACTTATTCTTGTACTCGTGCAAGGAACTCGCCAGATGCTGTGCGGTTGATGGACTCTCCATCTCGGCTGTAGCTGATACGGATATCGAGTTCTTGAAGAGTGCCCGCCGTATTTGTCTGGGTTCCTGTACAAGCAAAAGTGGATACTGGAGATTCTCCTCTGCTTGTTAACGTCTCGTCAATAGCTACGGTGACGTCGTCAAAGCACCCTCCATCCAAGCTGATGCTGTGGATAGTGACTGCTCGTGCTTGCGTGTTAATCACGCTGAGTGTTGCTTCGTCAGTTGATACGAGTTCGTTGTTACACTGGAAGTCGCTTCCAATAGTACATCGTTCGTTAACAAACTGGTCTGGGCTAAGTACACCAAAGTAAGCAAGAGCTCCTATTGCTGCAAGGACGACTAGAATAGCCCATCCGTACGTCATTAAGAACTCCATTGCTGCTTGTGCTCGTTTTTTCATTGGTATGTTCACCTCTATTGTTAGTAGAGTAAAGGGTTTCTGTGCGTAATTACTTATAAATATAGGGGTTTTAGAGGGTTTTTGTATACTAGTATACTAGAATAATCCTCCAAAGAGTCCTGCAAACAACGAAGCAGAAACAACATACAAAACTAATGAAACAGCAACGAAAACAGGAATGAGACGAACACCACGCTGAGAACTACCTGACTGAATAACACCAATAATAAGAGCACTAATAGTAGCAGAGCCAGTAAGAACAACAAAACTAAAAACACGAAAATCAACTAAGCGAATAGCGTTTGTAGAAATACTAAACATAGCAGAAGAACCCCCATCACCAAGGTTACTTACAATAGAGCTAATAACTACTAATAACTGCGTAGCAAGACCAAAAAGGATTGGAGCAGCAAGAACAGCAGCAAAACCAATAAAGATAACGTACGTCATAACATTAGCAGCCATCTCCTCCTGCAAGATACGCTGATCTTGGATATCAACAGAAATTTTATGCAACAAATCAGCGATGTGACTACCAGCAGCAATACCCTCAAGTAACAAGTTAATTGAGCGAGTAAGTAACAAACTATCATACTTCTTTGTGAACTGCATAAGCGCCTCATCAAGCTCCTCACCCGTAAGCACGTGCTTAGCAACAACCTCAACCTCCTTAGCAAGAACTCCAAAACGCGGACGAACAGCATACCACAACGCGCGATCAATAGGCATACCAGCACCGATATTAGCAGCGGTTAATTGCAAGAAATCAGGAAGAACCTCCTCTACTTCGCGCCTACGAGCATCAATTTTCATATCCAAAACAAAAGAAGCAACAAGCTGGCATAACAACCAAACACCAAACAAGCCTAGAGTAAACAAAACAGCACTAAAAACAAGAACAAACAACAAAGAAAAATCGTTAGAAACAGCAACGAAAACAACAAAGAAAAACCCAAGCAAACAACAAAGAAGAGCAGAAGAAAACAGCATGCGCTGATAAGAAGAAACACTCATCTCAACACCAGCCTTAGCAAGTAAGCGCTCCAAACGAACGTGCTGATAAGAAGACTTCTTCTTTTTCTGAGAAGAAGAGAAGAGACGCTTCTTCAAATCCTCTTTGTGCATTTCCTTATCAGAAAGCTCCTTAACCTTCTTTAAGTCCTTAGAGAGCTTGTCACGACTAAAGAAAGCGCGCAAGCGGTGTGTAAAAGAAGATTTCTTACTCATGATTAATAGGATACTGAAGGACGCTGTGATTTAATAGTAGCAAGGAACATGAACTGCATAAACAATAAGAGACCAGCAGCGATAAGTAACGCAGCAAGACTAATCTGAAAACCAATAAACGTAGCCATAACAATAACCATAATAGCACCAAGACTAGGAAGAATCACCGCAATCATCATATAAAACATCGCTAACGGATTTAGCTTACGACCGTACTCAACAACCTCGATTTGTTGCTGACGAGTAATTTGGTCAATAGCAACGCGCAAACTATCAGCAATCGCGCTACCAGTGCGCAAACTATCAGCAATCGCGCTACCAGTGCGCAAACTATTAAGGATCTGCCATAACAACTTACGTAAAGCATCACTAGGAGCGTACTCGATAAGCTCGTTTAACGCGCGATCCATGCTCGTTCCTAAACCGACTTTATCAACGATTTCTTGAAAGTACTTACCCACCTCAGGATAGTTCTTTGCAAGGTTTTGAAACGTCTTATGCAAAGCAACACCTGCTTCTATCTCAATAACAAGAAACCTACCCGCGTAGGTGAGCTCCTGATTAAGCGCTTTTGCTAACTGAATAATCCTGATATCAACGTAATGTAAGAAATACAAGAAAAACAGCGGAAACAACACAACAGCAAGTAAAGAAGCAACTGATTGCGTAAAGAAAAACGCGATAAGAACAATACCAAAGGTAAGCATAGCAGCAGAAACAACGGTTTTTTTCAGGTAATACTCAGGCGAGTCAGACATACGAGCAGTGCGTAACTTATGGTTTAAGCCAGGCATACGAGAAGCAAGCCACTTCATGAAGACTCCTCCAAAGAAGGAAGGTTCTTCTTCTCCTTAACAAAACGCAACAAAAACTCCTTATCAGTATAGTACTCCGCAAAGACGCGACCAACTGCATCAACACTTTCGATTCGTAACTCAACAAGGTACTCAAGAACACGAGTTTTTTCTTTCAAATCTTTCTCAATACCTGCCTTACTCATACCCGTATACAGTTTAAGAGTATCATAGAGCGTTTTTGAAGCGTTCTTCGTTACTAACTTGTCTTTTTTGTTATCGTACTGCTTAAGAACATTAACTGTACCGTCCTTAAGAACCTCGCCTATTTGAAACGTTCGTCGCTTCCCGTTTCTGCGGTTTCTGAACTGATTAATAACCAGACTAATAGCAGGAAGCATGCTTTTAGGAACATTAATAGGCGGGTTGGTAAGTCTATCAACAGCTTCTTCTACGTTATTTGCGTGAAACGTAGCGTACACGCTATGACCTGTATGGATCGCTTCAAAAAGCGTCTCAGCCTCTTTTTGACGTCTAATCTCTCCTACAAAAATTCTGTCTGGACGCATACGAAGACTATTCACAAGCAAGTCCTGCATACTCACCTCACCTTTTTGCTCAGCGTTAGGCTGACGAGTACTCATAGGAACCCAGTGCAAGAACTTAGGAAGAAGCAACTCGCGAGTATCCTCGATAGTAATGATGCGCTGCTCAGGAGGAATAAAACTTGCAAGAACATTAAGCGTGCTTGTCTTTCCACTCGCAGTACCTCCAGTAATAAGAGCTGATAGCTCGTACTGCATAGCAAGCCAGATAAGAGCAGCTGCCTCAGCACTCATTGTCTTACTCGTAAGCAGCTTCGTAATCGTCCACGGATCGCGACTAAACTTTCTAATAGTCATGGTGTGGCCTTGCGTACTAATAGGGGTAAGTGTCGCGTTAACACGATCTCCCTCTTGCAAGTGAGCATCTAGTAACGGAGTCATCATCGTGAGTTGGCGACCAGTTTTTCGCGCAATAGTCGTTGCGTAGTGCTTGGTTTGCTCCTCACTATCTAAAACAACATTTGTCTTACACCAACCGTGCGTTTTATGAAACACCCACACAGGCTCAGAAGAACTATTAACAGTGATTTCTTCGAGCTGATGATCATCCATAAGAATATCCAGGCTTCCTAGACCAAGGCTTTTTTCTATCAGGTACGTTGTTAAGAACCCTCTTGTTTTCTCATCGCTTTCAGGAAAGTAACGCTCAATAAGTACTTGGATTGTTTCTGTGAAGCGCTCCTCAATAACTTCGCTGTGCTGCTCATCAGTAATATCAACAATACCTAAATTTACTTTGTCAATAAGCACGTTACGGATGCGCTCAAGAATACGCTCAGTTGTCTCACTAATATTTGCTATTTGTACTCGGTACTGCTTTACAAACTCGCTTGGTACACGAAGAACCTCAATAGTAATAGGGATGTCTTTTGAGTGATAATCATAGGTGTCAAGAACTTCTTCTTTCTTATTCGTACGAGGAGCTTTTGCGTTCTTTTTCGTGGACGAAGTTTTTTTCTTTTTGGGAGAAGAAGAGGTTTTAGAAGCAGACTTCTTCTTGTGAGTAGAGGAAGGTTTAGGAGCAGACTTCTTTTTTTTAGAAGAAGTTTTTGCAGGTGTTTTCTGAGAAGATTTCTTAGCAGAAGAAGATTTTTTCTGAGAAGATGCTTTCTTACTTGTCTTCTTTACTGACTTTTTTTGTACCAATTCACTCACCTCGTAATCTTTTTTTGTTATCCAAACATATGCTTTGCTATCTCTTGTAACTTTTTCTTATAGGAAGTATGCTGTTTTTCAAGCGTATCAAACTTCTTCTGCAAATCAACGAGTTGCTTATGCGTTTGTGCTTTACCAGCGACTCTAAAACTCACAGCAGACTTGTGTAGCAATTCATACTCAGCAGCTAGTTGTTTACGCTGCTTCTCAAGCTCCTCAAGCTCTTTATCCCCGTCAAGGCGGTTCTTAAAGAACTTCTCAAACTTCTTAGCAACCTTCTTTGACTCCTCAACATCCTTATTAATACGCTTCTTAGCCTCCTGAGCTGCAAGAACAATCTCTTCGTGCATCGCCTTAATCTCTTTTTCGTGCTTTTTACGCTGCTGCTCTAGCGAATCAAGATTCTTTGTTTCTATCGAATCAACTCGTGAGCGCTCGTTTGCAATTTGCTCTTTTAAGGAATCAATGTGCTTATGCGTTTTAGTAATTCCTTGTGATTGCTCTGTAAGCTCCTTCTTTGCTCGTACAAGAAGCTCATCAATCTCATCAGCTTTCTGAGATAAAGAATCTTTTAAGGATTCTAAGGATTCAAGACTTTTTTCTTGTTCTCCAAGCGCCTCTTCTTGCTCATCAAGCTCTCCAAGTAAGGAAGAGAAACGCTTTCTTTCCTGCTCTAAAAGACTATGAGCCTGAGTAATTTTTTTCTCGTACTTAGCAAACTCGTTTTCTATATCCTCATCAATAGCTTGTTTTGCTTTCTCATACTTCTCAAGTTCCTTAAGCTGCTTTCTGACAGCATCTACTTCTCCGCCAAGATCCTTTTTTAGTGCTACAAACTGCTCTTTTACTTGCTGCGCGTTATCGTGATGCTGCTCTAACTGCATGAGCGCGGAGTCCACTTTACGAATAAACATGTCTTTTTTGTTACTAAAATCTTTTGCGTGCTTCGCTAATTCTTTATCAGAGACTTCTCGTAACTTCAGGTACGTTTGTGAAAGGCTGTACTCAAGAGTTATGAGTTGTTCTTCTTCTAAAAACTCAGCCCACTCACTCACAACAAGTTTACTAACGCCTAAACTTTTAGCTGCTTGAGAAACACTTATCTTTTCTTCTTTCTCAATAAGCTGTATAAGCCGGTCAACACCTGTTTCTATGTCTTCTCTCACAAAACAGTTATGAACAAAGACGCTTTATAAGACTTTCTTGTCCCAACTAATACGATCACCTACACGTACATTCTTTGCGCTTCCTGCGTGCAGTTCTATAACGTAGCGAGTATTAGCAATTCCTGCTGCGTGCAGCTGGAAAGGTTGTAACGTCTTTTTCTGCAGTACGTTCTTATCTTTATCCAACCAAAGAGCATCTATTGCAAAGAATACGAAGAGGTTGGTTAAGTGCCACTTACTCGCTCTTTTAAGAAGAAACACCCATCCTTGGTTAGTAAGAGGTTTTCTAAACATTAATCCGTGTGCTTGTCCAAAAAAACTCTTTACAAGAATTGTTTGTTCTGCAAGTACTTCTTGAGTAGTAGCGTTTTGTATCATGTCGTTTTACCCTCTGCATCATACACCGCTAGGTTATCGTTATCAAGAACGAACTCACTAGGCATGTTTATGATAGTATTAGTAGATGTTGGTACACCAGCGAAGTAGCGGTAGTCTACGAGGCTTCTATCAGTAAACACCGGTACGTCTTGCGTATTAAGGTTATTGATGTTGACTAACGAAGCAATTCCGTACTCGCTTGCGGAGAGGTTATTACTAAAGCGCATTAAGAAACTGGGTGCTTGCTGGTGAGGGACGTAGTAGCTGTTATTATAAAGAAGTTGCAGGTTTGTTGTGTCGTTATCAGCAGTTATGTACGGCTTGGTAACGTTACTACGTGTTATTACGTTAGGAACGCGTCCTTGCGTCTGCACAGCGTAGAGAGGATCACGTAATTGCTCAATAGAGAACTCACTTGTGAGTGTTGTCGTATAGTTCCACGACGTTTGCTCATCACGCGTCTGAACAAACGTGCGAGTAGTGCTTGCTACTTCTACCGTGAACGCATCCACGTGCTTGATAGAAACGTTTTGTATGCTCAAACTAAAGTCAAGGCCTATTTGTGAAGCGATTTCTTGCATGCGTAACTCAAAAACACCAAGAGTAGCGTCATCCATTACTTCATAAGAAATATTATTAATTGAACCAATAGTAATGATTTCTAAAAAAGCGATGTTAACGTCATCAAGGTACTCTCCTGTGTTCGTAACGTGCTCTTCAAGACCAAGAAGAGAACGATAAGCAGTTATTTGTAGTGCTCGAGGAAAGTCCTGCTCGAACTGCTGGATGAAACGATCAGCGGAGAGGATGTGCTCGTGGGCTTGTGAAGAAGAACTACTACTGCTATACGTAAGAAGCGTTACGCCAATAACTGCTACGACAACAAAGGTTACGATACTAAAGATGTACGCTTTCTTGTTCATCGCCACACCTCTGTCTGAACAAGAATAGGACCCCACAAAAACGGAATGTTTCCTACTTGTGTAAGAATAATCTCTAAATCCTCGGATTCAAGACTTACAAAGATACTTCCGTCATTAGCGAAGTCTAGAGCGCTAAGAAGCTCATAAACAGCTACTTGTAAAGCGTCAGTAGAGTCATACAAAATATTTTCTGAAGTGTAGCTGCACTGATTAAGCCCTGCGTAGCTTTCAGGAACACTGAGTTCTTGAATGCTTGCGTCATCGTTTTCTATCTGCCAATGACACCCCTCTGCGTTTGCAAGCACGCTTGTTCGCGCACTAGCTGCAGGAACTCTTGCGGTGTATATGACGGTGTTGTGCTCGCTACAAGCAGTGATGTTTGTTGGGGAATCAGCGGTCTGAACAAATAGCTCATTAGATGAGGAAAGCACGTCTAGAGGGAGGTGGATTCTGTGCGGATCACCTAGTCGAGGATACGAAACGAAGTATTCTGAGAGGTTATAGACTGTTTGTCCATTAACTGTTACGAGACTCGTCCAGTGAGAGCCGCTATAACTCGTGAGTAAAACCTCTTGAAGAATGAGTTCTTCAGGAAAAACTACTGTTCCAGAACAACCAGGTATCGTTGGTGTTTGGCGAGTAATTTCTATTTGTGACTGACCAACGTTCTCAAAGACTTCTTGGTGCTCAGCAAGAATATAACTTTGTCCGTATAAGGTGCTTAGAGTTGGTTCTTCAGGAAGAATAGCTGTTTGTGACTCTAACGTTATTGTTTCAAGTATTTGGTAGCTGACGTTTTGGTATAACTCGATAAGCGTGTCTATGTCGTTTGAAGTCGCAAACGTTCCATTAGTGATGTTTGCTGTTGTTTGCAAAGCCTCAACTGCTTTACTACACGTATCTAAGGGCCCAAAACCGATGGTGTGCACGGTAACGTTAAAGTCTTCTTTAAGCGCTTGTGCCACTGCGTACATATTAGTAATTGCAGGATCACAACTGTTGTCTGTACATAACGAACTAAATTCGTTGCAGTTCTGTCCAGGAACGTCACAAACTCCCTCGCAAATCTCCTCTCCAAAAACGTTGCTTTGCGAGTCACAACCAGCTCCTGTGCAGTGAGTGGGTATTCCATCACTCATAAGAATGACGTGTCGAGTGCGGTTTTCTTCATACGTACTTGCAAATACGCTGTACGCTTCGCTAAGAGCACAGGCCAGACACGTCTTTCCTGAACCTTGATTAGGAAACTGGCTTGTTACAGTCTCATAATACCCTATCAGCGCTTCTTTATCCTCTGGATTGTTGTACGTGTATACTTGGTTATTAACAAAATGCACTGGCCAGAGACGATTTCCTGAGTAATTTAGAACAATAGTAACGACTTCTTTGTCTAAGCAACGCGCCAAATGAGTTCTTCTAATACTCTCTGAAGAATACACTTGGTTTTCGCACTCACGAACGTTTCCGCTATTACCTTGGCTCCAATCAGAAATACTTTTTTTCATGCTATCACTATAATCGGTGATTAAAACGACATCAGCACTTCCTCCAACAACAATTTCTGAGGTGGTGTTAAAATTAGCAAAACGAAGAGGTATTGTTTTGTTACTTATCACAGAGTAATCAACCCCTGCTTGTAAGAAATCCTCGTTAGTAAGTGTTACGTCAACAAAGCCTGTCTGGTTGCTCTCATACACCGTCTTCTCTCCTACAGTAAAGTACGTTATTGCTTCAGGATCGTTTTGTTCATACACGAGACGAGCGGTGAGGCTGGTGAGTGTTTGAGGGATGTAAAACCCGTCATACAAATTAACTATTCCTTCTATTTGTGGAAAGGTGTACGTCGTGCTTGTTGCTTGTTGTGCTGAGGTAAGCGTGTCTGTAGTGTAACTAATTTTTAGGTTTGCTCCACTAATATACGCTTCTTGTAAGTTCGCGTACTGAATACTTACGTTATTTGCTCCTGGTTGTAAGGAGGAGTTGCAGTGCGTAAGATCAAACACGTCAGGAGTCATGTTAATACCGTTAACAGTGAGTTGCGCGCACGAGACGCTATTAAATAAAAGAGTAAATTCTTGAGGAGTGTCTACTTCAAAGAGAATGGATGATATCCGTGTGGAGTTTACATCATCAGGTAAAACGAAACTTTGCGTGATGTTTCCTTGACCAACGTATCCTCCAAAGAGCACAAACGTGCTCGTTACTTTATCCCTCACTCGTCGCAAGTACGCGCTACTACTTGTTCCCTGTAAGGGTTTTCCTTCATCAATACCAGTTATTTGCTGATACCCTGTGCGCAGAGTTCCTGTGCTTAGAGGATGAGTTCTTCGCAGTAAATCAGTTCCTTGTATAGAAATCGCTAATCCCACGCTTTCAGGAACACTTGAGTTAAGAAGAGTGATGAGTTCTTGAGTTCGTGTATCGTTTTGCACGTACAAATAGCCTAGCGCGTAGAGAAGACTATCAGTTGCTTGCAAGCCTGTCGTGTTAATAACGTCTAAAGACCATGTAGTGTTGAGTTCTTGAAGAGTCAAGGAGTTTAAGGATAGCAGCACGTCTTGAGAGGTGTATTGTGGCTGCACATCAATTGCTGGCTCTACAGCAAGGGATCCGTACAGAAGAAACGCTCCTGCAAGTATCATGACAGCAAAGACTGCGTCAAGAGTAAACAGCATTCCTACTCGCGCCAAGCTATCACCTCTATAGGCGTTATTGTCGCGTTATACGCTGCGTAGCGAGTAAGCGCAGTTATTTGTTTTGCTTGTTGCGTTGGAGGAGTTCCTATACTTCCTAGGGTGGTGTTAACGTATATTCGTGACTGCACGCCCATATACGTTTCTAAAGGAATGCTTTGTGCTTGTGCGAAGAGTTCTTCGCTAAGGCGGTGGTTAGTGACTATTCCTGGAATAACTACTGTTGATTCGTTCCAAGAAGCGGGGTACGGACTAAATAATTGCTCCGCTGCTACGCGCGCATCAACGTATATTTCTGGCGTTTGTGTTTGTGGAAGACCAAAGCTTGTAACAATAATTACTCCTGTAGTCATCAGCATAATTGCTAGGAGTAAATCAATCGTGTTTGCTTGTGCGCGCTTCATGAAACAATACGTACCTCTCCTGCTTCTTTAGTAATCACGTTTCTTCCCGCAGTCATGTTTGCAGTAACACTTGGTATTGAGCGAACAGCCTGGTAGTCAGTAACGCTTACGAACACCGCTGTAGGAGAGATTTCTATCTCGTAGGGGTGTGAGTGAATACTTGCTGGTAAAAAGATTTCTCTTCGGTACCCGTCGCGTACAGAAGAAGCAAGAAGGATTTCTTGTTGTATGTGTGAAGCAATACGTTCTGCTTCTTGTATTCTTGCGTCTTGAGACGCTCGTGACTCAACAACAAAAACTGTTGATAACAACCCAATAAGTACTAGTAAGGCAAAGCCGTGTATGAAGAGGTATTCAAGAGCGAATTGTGCGCGTTTCATACTTCAGTAATCATTACTCCTCCCGTAGTTGCTGCTACAAGCACGTACTGTCTTCCTTGTCCTGGCCGTATAGTGGTCGGTATCATTTGTGCTTGTGTGTACGCAGTTGCTTGCTGCCCGTTAGCAAGTAATACGTCAATGCTTGTTTCTGCGATGATAAACGAAGAGACTCCTTCAGGAATAGTGATGAGAATTCGTTCTTGGCTTGGAGGACCAGCAAAGTATACTCTCTCAGCAGCAGAAGCAAGAGTGTCTGCTGCTCTGGTTGCTTGCGCTAAGCTAAAAGAGTCTTGTATCTCTGCGCTGTGCTGCGTGTACAAAAACAGTAACGGACCAATTAGTAGGAGTGTAAAGCCCATTAAGATCATGTACTCCATACTCACCTGCGCTCTCATGATACGGTGTTGGCAAGAAGTCTTTTTAAGCGTTTAGAGAAGGCCTTGTTCTTTCTTGGCTTGTAGGCGGTACTTTGCGTACTTATCCTCAGGAGAATACTTAGGAGGAGAAGAATTAACGGTCTTGTAGCCTTTATACTCTTCTTGTAAGGTGTACCTATCTAGTTCTTTGCAGTAACGAAGCATTTATTTTCCTCTGCTAAAAGCGATTTCTGCTTCGGGAAGAGCCTCTTGGATGTGTTCTTGAAACGCTTTTAAGCGGTTCTCAGCTACTTTGTAGTCTTTATCAGTAATAGTTACTTTGTACGTTCCTGCACCCGCATAAAAAAGCGGCACTTGTGCTTCTTGTAAGGCGTTGCTGATACGAACAGCTCCTTGTGGGTGGTACGTCTTAATAGTCATTGACGTCTTAATAGTAACTTCTTTAGGCTTAATACGCTCCTGAATTGCTTCGTGAAGAGTGTCTAGAACGTTTTTATTAAGAGAAACTGCTAAAGGCTTTTCTTGCTCTACGTACGTTACGAACACGTCGTAGAGTTCTTGCTCAGGATACGCTTTTGTGAGTGCTGCTAAGAGTTCTTTCTCAGAGGATTTCGTGGTCTTTGCTACTTGTGTAAGGATGTTCTCCACGAGTGCTTGTTGTTTTCTCTGAGCAGCTTTTTGTTTTCTTTGCGCTTCAGTTACTCGTCGCAAAGATAAATCGATATGTCCTTTTTTTGTGTCTACAGAAAGCACTTTTGCGATGACAGTCTTTCCTTCCTTAACGTATTCGTGAACGTTACGAATCCTTCCTGGAGCTATCTCGCTGATATGAATCATCCCTGTTTGGTTATACTCAGGTAACTCACAAAATACGCTGTGGTAATGAATGTTGGTTACCGTAGCGATTACAAGATCGCCTTCTTCTGGGTATAATGACATAATTATTGGATTTCTACTTTCTTAGCACGAATACCGCCTGCTTGTATGTGTTGTTTATTACACTCAGTGCATTTGTAGCGAAAATCAGTTTTTTTCGTGACTTTCTTTCCAGTCATTTTTCTGCTCGCTACTGGTGGTCGACTAAAACGTCCTTGGTTCCCTACTCCTCGGTTTAGTCCTCGTTTACGTAGGCGACTCTGGCTACCCCAGCTCATTGGACGAGTCTTGTTTCTTCCTCGTCTTTTTGCTTCAGATACTGTGTGTGTTGCGTGCTTATTACAGTATGGGCAGTGCCTATTAATTTGTTTGGGAACCTTCATGTTCTGTACGAAAAGACAGGCGTTTTATAAGCGTTATTGTTTTGGAAGAAGAATCTGCGGGTGGCAGGGTTCGAACCTGCGTAGGCCTACGCCAACAGGGCCTAAACCTGTCCCCTTTGACCACTCGGGCACACCCGCAAAAAAAAATGTTTTGTTTATACGCGTTCAGCCCATGCGTAGCTGCGTAACTTGCTGCTTTTTCCAAAGCCGCAACTAGCGCATACTTTGTGGCGTACGTGGTACGCGTTCTTACCGCATCGGCGGCATTTGTGATGGTTGATCTTGCCGCTTTTACGGCCCATGCTTGGAGTTCCTTTTGTCATTGTTTTGCCTCTGGATACAGTACTTGTATTGTGTCTCCTCGAATAAAGACCATTCCTAGCTCTTGTTTCTCCACTCCAAGCTCCTGTGCTGAGAAGAGTACGGTGTTGATGTGTATATCAAAGCTCTTGAGTATTCCTCGAAAGCGGCGTCCGTTCTTAAGTTCTACAACTACTTGCTTGTCTCGGTTGTTATTGAGCGCGTCTAAAGGTCTTGAGGGATCCATGTTGTGTAGAGAACTGCGAGTCGTTTATAAGGTTTATTGTCTGTGCGGACAACGAGGATTTATAAATAAGCCGTGATTGCAACATACTATAATGAATGACGAATCAACCACTACGCGTGTGCGCACACCAACGAAGAACGAAGTACTTGGGGTGCTTGATCAACGCCTAGGAGCGAGCAGAAGTAAAGTACGCTGCTTAGATGGCAATACGCGTATCTGTCGTATTCCTGGTCGTATGAAGCGTTACTTATGGGTTCGTGAAGGAGATACTGTTCTTGTTGAGCCATGGGAGTTTGGTGGAGATGAGAAAGGAGATATCGTTCATAAATACCGCCCTCACCAAGTGCAGTGGCTAAAACAAAACGGTTTCTTAGATGACCTTGAAGAAATTGATGACGAGTTCTAAACACGCTTTTTTTGTAGTGCTTGCTTAACCCAATCAAGTTCTAGCAGTAAAAGATACACCACTCCTAGCGTTATGTACACGTCTGCTAAGTTGAAGATGAACAAATCAAAGAAACGTATAAAATCCGTTACTGCTGAGAAGAAGATTCTGTCAATACCATTTCCTGCAACTCCTGCTAGCACGACAGCAAACCCAATCGCTTCTAGGTGTTGTGAGCGAGTAATACCTACTGCTAATAACAAGATAGCAAATACGGAGAGAACAATGAGTGCTTCATTTGCTGTAGGAAAGATTCCTAATGCTCCTCCAGGGTTATAAATAAGAAAGAAGAAGTTGTTGTCTGGCTGCGCTCTTCTCGCAAAGAACTTCGTTACTTGATCTAAGAAGAGAAGGGTTGCTGCGAAGAAAAAATACTTATTTTGCATACCAAGGACCTCTTTTTGATTGATTAGTAGGTTCTTGCTGCAGAGTTTGTTCTACGCGCTCTAAACGAGAATTCAGTACGTCTAGCTTGTTTGTTATAGCGTCTAGGCGCGCAAGGATGAGTTGTGTGTGCACGTCACTGCCGCTGTTACTAGCAGGAGTTGGTGTTGGTTCTTGCTGTACAGGAGCTGAGAAACGCATATCTTCTTCTTGAGGAGGCGAGAAGTTACTTGAGAGATCAGGCATTTCGGGAGTAGAGCTTTGTTCTTGGGAGAGACTTGCAAAGTCCGGTAAGTCACCAAAATCATCATCCTCTTTCTTCCAAAACTTTAAGTCCATATCGTTATTTCTGTACTACTCCTTTTTATGTTTGTTCATTAAGCGCTGCAAGAGTTCTTGCTGTAATTGTTGTTGCTGAGGCGTTGTTGGCTTCATAGAGAGAACTTCTAGGAGTTGCTCTTGTTCTTGAGCTCGCAGAACACTTGCTTGTAGTCGCCAAACAAGCACTGCTCCGATAAGAAACACCGCTGTTATAAGGATAAACAAGAACGAAGAGCTGCTGTGTTCTTCTTCACCAACGACTTCTTGCTGCTCTTCTTGAGAAGTGCTTATAGGCGCTGGCTGGCTTACGGAGAAGCTATGCGAGAGGTTGTTTACTCGCGCAGTGTACACGCCAGAAGCGTTAACGAGTAGTGTTGATGAATTAGTGACGTTTGTGTCAACAAAGACGGATTGGTTTTGGCTAAACCACTCTACAGTTACAGGAGTAACTATTCCTTGTACAGTCGCTGTGAGCGTAGCGTTAAGTCCTTGCAGTAAGGAAGGACCAGTTATGTGGATGCTTGGTGTTGTGTGGATGGGTGCTTCTTGAGTTATTTGTAACGGTAAAAAAATGTTTGTTCGTACCTCTTCATCATTTGCGTCTAGATAATACGCTTGTATACGAAACCCGTACTCGCCAGTCCTATTAGGAGTTACGGTGTAGGAGAAGTTTATTGTTTGGTTCGCTGCGAGTTCTTGTTGTTCTTGCTCTGAGAGCAACACGCTCTCAACAGAAGCACGCATCAGAATTGATGCGTTATTAGGGTTGTGTACAGAGAAGCGCACAGGGTGTGCTTGATTAACGATACCAACGCCTAATGAGTCATAGGAGAGTGCTAAAGGTCTTCCTGGCTGCGCTTGTACAGGCAAATGTTCTGTTCGCGTAGCGTACGCGTCAGTTATACGCACAACAAAATCCCCTGCAGCTTCAGGAAGTACTTCGTATAAGAACCAGACAGTAGTTTCGTTAAGCAATTCTTTTGTGTACACAGAATCGTAGTTGCGAAGAAGAACTCCTTGTGGAGGAGTTACTGAAAGAAACACTTCTTCTCCTGCTGATAGTTGCTCAGAAATGCGTACATCAATACTAAAGTTATACGTTACGCCAACACTAGGGTTGTCGGTGTAGCGAGTAGTCCAGGAAAGATAATCATCTACTCGCACAACATCTTGAAGAGTCTCATTACTAGCTCCTGATATTGTAGCGTTAATAGTTGTTTCTTGCTGCGCTAAGAAGAAGAAACTAATCGTTTCTTGTCTTCCTGCACGAAGAACACCTGAGTAGTACCCTACACTATTAACTCCTTTTAGTCGCGAGAAATTACTGGGCAAGTGTATGTTCACAAACACCTCTGCTTCAAGCTCGCCTGTGTTCTCAAGAAGCAACTCATAAAGAACCTCCTCGCCTAGAGTGGCGCTTGCAGGAACACTACTAGTGGCTTTTAGTGATCTTGTGAGCGTATAGAAATCAATAGTTGCTGATTCGTTATCACTTCTTGTAAGACAAAAACGCTCTTCTGCGCCAAGCACGCAATCATCAACCCAATAAATCTTTGAGAAACCAGCGTGTTTTAGCACTATAGCATCAGAGGAGGTAGTGGTTACTTCGTACTCCTCACCTTCTAACTCAAGAACATCTCCTACAGAGACTTCTGTAGTGCTTGCTAGAAACAAACAAAAACATATCAATAATACTAGTACTCGTCCTCTCACAACAATACCTGTACAGAAAAGTGCTTTTAAGCCTTACGCTATAAGAACTGCTTGTATTTGTCCTGTCTGCCCTGGTCTGCTCGTTACGCGAGCAGCTCCTTTGCTTGTCTGAATAACTGTTCCTTTCGTAATAATGTTACGACGAACGAAGTGCCTGTTTGCTTGGTTTTCAAGAACAGACTCGATATCAGCTGTTACGTGCTTCTTGGTTTTTGGGTTAAAAACAGATGCTGTCTGTGCAGTTAATGCCTTAACTTTCTTGTTATTGCCAATTGTGCGAACAACTTGGTTTCGTTTCTTACCTATTCGCGTAAGAGCTGGTCGGCGGCCTATCTCGTGCTGTCGACGTACCTTTTGGTACTTGTAGCGAGCACCGCTTGGTTGCCTATTACTTCTTGCTTGGTTAAGAACCATAACCGCAGAAAACACGCATCCCTTTAAAAACGTTTGGTGTATACGCATATAAACAACCCATTCTTTTTCGTAGAATATATGAAACAAGCAATTATTATCGCCGCAGGAGTTCTCTTAGCCATCGTTATCGCAGCAACGTTTATTAGCGTTCCTGAAAGCACCAGCACAAAAACCGTTGCTGTCATACCAATAACTAATGTGTTAGTTACGCAATCACAAAGCGGGCTGTTTAGTAGTGCTTCAGTAAGCAGTCAACAAATCATTAATTGGCTTGAGAAAGCAAACGATGACAAACGAGTAGCAGCTATACTTCTGCACATCAATAGCCCTGGAGGAAGCGCAGTAGCAAGTGATGAGATAGCGCAAGCAATAAAAGAACTTGATAAGCCTGTTGTTGCTTGGATTCGTGAGTCAGGAGCGAGTGGAGCGTACTGGATTGCTAGCGAAGCAGACCACATCATCGCTAATCGCATGAGCATTACCGGAAGCGTAGGAGTAACTGCAAGCTACATAGGTTTTGCGGAGTTCTTTGAAGAACACAACATTACTTACGAGCAGTTCACCGCAGGAGAGCATAAAGAACTCGCAACGCCGTTTAGTGAGTTAACAGAGGAGCAAAGAACGATTTTGCAAAGCAAACTCGACGCTATTCACGATATCTTTCTTGAAGAAGTACGTGCGAACAGAAACTTGACACAACAACAGTTTTTGCGCGTACGAACAGGAGAGTTCTTCTTAGGATTAGAAGCTCTTGAGCTAGGACTCGTTGATGAACTAGGAAGCCAAGCAGTAGTGAAGAAACGACTAGAAGAGCTGCTTGAAGCAGAGGTTCGCTACGATCATTACGCAACAAGAAAAACGTTTATGGAAGAGTTACTTGGGGTGCGCTCTCCTAACCAGCTACGCATAGAAGCTAGATAAACGGTATGGACGTGTCCTCGCTACGAACGCCATGAATAATTAAGTAATTCCACAGAAACCCTTTCTTTTTCGTTACTGAAACAGCAAATCCGTTCTCACGAAACAACCCTTCCAGTTCAGAAACGCGAGCGCTCCAACCAGTGTTAGGAAGAAACCAAAAATAATCTATGTACTCAACAAACACTACTGAACCGTTCATACGAACAACACCTCGTAGCTGCTTAAGAACTCGTGAGAGGTCTTGAACAACATCTAAATACCCGATACTCACCACTACATCAACAACGCCTACCGAGGGGTGTACTCGGTTGAGGTGGTGCGGGTCGTGAAGCACTTGTACGTGAGCGTGACCTGCCTTACGTACTCGTTTCTGAATGAGCTGCGCATTACTCTCAGAGAACTCCGTTGCGACAAGCACTCCTCTTGGACCTATACGTTCTGCTAGGTGTAGCGTGAAGGTTCCTGCGTTACTACCAAACTCAAGAACGCTCTTCTCAGCTACAGTAACTAAGCTTAGTACGTGCTTGCGAATACTCTTTGGGAGGAGTACACGCTCAAAAAACACTGCTACAGGGAGTAGACGAGCAGAGAAAGCAGCGATTGCTTCAGGATCATACGTGTACTTAAGTAAGATATACACAGGAACACCCAGCAATAACAAGCTAGCTGCAAGAAGAGCGGTGGTGAGCGCTGTTGGGTCGTAGAACAACCAGAAAAGAACAAAAAACGCCATTACGCCAAGTAAGCAGTACGCAGTAATGACTCCTCCAGGAACTTGGTAGTAACGAGTCCTACCAGGCAGTCGCGAGCGCATACGAATCATCGTAGCAATAACTACAGCGTACATAACAAAAACCAGCGGTAAGGATAAGCGCAGAAGAGCTTCGTAACTGCCTGCAGCAATAATTACTAACGCGCTAGTAAGCACTGTTTGAAAAGCAATAGCTACGTGAGGAGTGTTATTAACTGGGTGTATACGAGCGAGTTGAGGAATAAACATTTTATCCTTTGCTAACGCCATGAGTAAACGAGGACTAGAAACAATCCAGCCAGCTACGCTACCAATAATGCTTGTGTAGATAAGAATAGCAAATATTGGCGAAGCCCACGCACCATACAAGGACTCAGAAAGCACTCGTAGAGGAGCAAGTGAGTTGCTTAGCTCAAGCCAAGAAGTACTTGCAAGAACAGCAAGAGCAAATAGTACGCACAGAACAGCAATTACGTACGTAGAGTACAAAAGCACTTTAGGAAGTACTCTGCGAGCATCCTTGGTTTCTTCAGCAAGAAACGTTATTGTTTGCCACCCAAAGAACGTATCCGCAACTAAGAACACCCCAACAAAGACGGGCAGAGCTCCAAGAGCAAAGAACGGCTGCAAGTTACTAGGCTCAAAAGCAGCAAGACCAGGGATGAGCAATAACACCACGCTAGAAGTCGTGATTACCCCAAAGGTTACGAGCATAAAAGAAGACGTCTGCATTCCTTTGTACGCCATGTAATTAAAGAGAAGAACAAACAAAATGGATAACGAGATGCTGTAGAGAAGAGGAAGAGCAGGGTTAAGGTACTGGATAGCTCCCACAACAAGAGCAGCGATAGTTACGTTACTTACAATTGTAGTTAGCCAACCCATCAAAAAAGAGAAGAAGTTACCAAAGACTTGCTTGGCGTAATCATACACTCCACCAGCAGTATCAAACATACTGGCCAATTCCGCAAACACCATAGAAATACCTACAGCAACTACAGCCATGATAAGCCAGGAAAGAATACTTGCAGGACCAGCAACGCCAGCAGCGATTGCTTGCAAGAAGAACACTCCTGTTCCCATAATACTATTAATACCGATAATAAGCATTACTGGAAACGAGAGTGTTCGTTGTAACTCACCCATACAACTACTAAGTCAAGAAAGAGTTTATAAAAGTAACACATATAAATGAGCACGCAAGAAAGCAGTGTAGAGAGCGTGAGTAATGAAAGGACTAAGCAGTAACGAAGCACAGAAACGGTTAGAAACAAACGGGTCAAACACGCTTATCGAGGAGAATAAGAAGACCTGGTACAAAGTATTGTTTCGTCAACTAGGAAGCATTCTTGTATGGATACTTGCAGTAGCAGCAATTATTAGTTTTGTCGTTAATGAGATGCTAGAGTTTTACTTCATAGCAGCAATTATTGCTATTATTACTCTCATGGGCTTCTTGCAAGAGTGGAAGGCAGAGAAAGCCATGCAGCAACTCAAAGAAATGACCTCTGCAAGTGTGAGTGTGTATCGAGACGAGCAAGTACAAGAAATTAGTAGTTCAGAACTCGTAGTAGGAGACGTTATTCTCTTAGAGATGGGAGACAAAATCCCTGCGGACGCAGAGGTACTTATGAGCGTTGATTTACGCGTGGATGAAGCAACACTAACAGGAGAAAGCAATGCTGTACGTAAAAACGAAGGAGACGAGGTGTACTCAGGAACAACTATTGTTTATGGACGAGCAGAAGCAAGAATAACCGCTACAGGAATGAATAGTGAACTAGGAAAAATTGCTGGCCACATACAAGTAGCTGATGAAAAAACCCCGTTACAAATAAAGATTGATGCTTTAGGCTTTAAACTAGGAATTATTGCGGTAAGCATAGCACTAGTTATCTTCACGCTAGGAATACTAGACGGAGCGCCTCTAACAACCATTCTTCTCGTAGCACTCGCACTAACAATAGCAAGCATTCCTGAAGCACTCCCCTTAACACTTACCCTCACGCTGAGTTTAGGAATGAGAGACATGGCTAAGAAAAAAGCGATTATTAAGAAAATGCTTGCTGTAGAAGGCCTTGGAGCAACGACAGTTATTTGCACGGACAAAACAGGAACACTCACAAAAAACGAGATGACAGCAACGAGGATGTACGCAAACAACCAAGAATACAGCTTTACTGGAAGCGGCTATGACGTGCGCGGAGAGCTGCAACAAGAAGGAAAAGAAGCAGTTGTAGAAGAAACAGTTAAGCAACTACTCGTTAGTGCTTCCTTATGTAACAACGCTCACATACAAGAAAATAATAACGAGCAACCTATACGTGGAGAACCAACAGAAGCAGCTTTGCTTATAGCAGCAAAAAAAGCAGGTATACAGCCAGAAGAACTACACAAACAGTTTCTTCGAGAAAAAGAGTTATTGTTTACTAGCGAGAGAAAAATGATGAGCACGGTGCACACAAGCAGTAACGGCTTATGCGCTCACGTAAAAGGAGCTCCAGAAATACTTCTAGATAAATGCACGCACATACTTATTAACGGACGAGAAGAAGAACTTACAAATACAAAACGAGAAGAGCTCCTTGCACAGAACAAAAACTACGCACAAGAAGCGCTACGAGTACTCGCAGTAGCGTACAAACCAGGAATACAAGGAGAACTTAGCGAAGAAACAGTAGAGAAAGAACTCACGTTTATAGGACTTATAGGACTCATAGACCCTCCTAGAGAAGAAGTACACACAGCAATACAGGAGTGCTCACAAGCAGGAATACGCGTAAAAATGATTACTGGAGACAACGCGCAAACAGCGCAAGCAATAGCAAAACAAATCGGTCTAAGCGAGTCTCCAGTGGTGCTGAGCGGAGAGGAGATAGAAGCACTAACTGATGAGGAGCTTCGGCGACGAGTACACGAAATAGACATATACGCTCGCACCAAGCCCGAGCACAAACTACGCATAGTAGAAGCTTTGCAAGCAAACGGAGAAATTGTTGCTATGACGGGAGACGGGATAAACGACGCACCAGCAATAAAGAAAGCAAACGTAGGAATAGGCATGGGAGTAAAAGGAACTGACGTAACAAAAGAAAGCGCTGATATGATCTTACAAGACGATAACTTCAGCACCATAGTAGTTGCTGTTAAGGACGGACGAAGAATATATGATAACATAGAAAAATTCACGACATACCTTATATCAAGAAACTTCACAGAAGTAACGATTATCGCTTTAGGAGCGTTCTTTCTGGGCTTTGAATACTTACCGTTGCTTGCGCTACAAATACTGTTTCTTAATGTTATAGGACAAGAAATGCCTGCTATCGCGTTAGGCCTTGACCCAGCAAACAAAGACATTATGAAGCGACCACCAAGAGATCCTCGCCAAGACCTCTTACATAACAGAAACATGTTCTTAGTAGTAAGCATGGCGGCGTTTATGGCACTCACCGGTTTCTTCGTGTACGTGCTTATGAACGCGTATGAAAGCACGCAAATAGCGCGCACAGTACTCTTTGCTACTCTTGTGCTCATGATTCTTGCGCACACATTTAATTTTCGAAGCCTCACGCACAGCATACGAAAAGTGGGTTTGTTTGGAAACAAATGGGTTATCGCAGCAGTACTCCTAACGATTCCCATCCTCCTAGCAACGATTTATCTGCCCAGCATGGCAGCATGGTTTAATCACACCCCTCTAGGAGGAGCTGAGTGGGTTGTAGCGCTCATAGCAGCAAGTATTACGGTGCTCTTCATAGAAGTACTCAAGAAAGTGGCTAATCGCCTATACGGAGAAGCGTACTAAACGTTTAAGAAGCACAAACTATTTCGTACACGCATGGTCTTACGAGTAGAGCACGTACCAGTACGCAGAAAAGCAAGTATTACGCTACCACAAGAACTCCTAGAAGCACTCCCTAAGCGCGTAGCCTTGTTTACGACCGCACAATACCTTAACCGTCTAGAACACATACAAAAACAAATAGAAGCTGCTGGAGTAACTGTAGAGATATACCAAGCTCGTCACACGAGTGCTCCAGGACAAATACTTGGTTGCAGCATACAAACCTGGCCAGACGTAGACGCGTTTGTGTACATCGGAGAAGGAGAGTTTCATCCACGAGCACTGCTGTTCAAAAACCCTCAGCCAACGTACCGCTACGAGCCCTTACGAGAAGTATGGGATCATTTTAGTCACGAAGAAATAAGTAAGATTATGAAGCAGCACAAAGGAGCGTTACTCACGTTTTATCACAGCAAAACCATAGGAGTACTTGGAACAACCAAAAGCGGCCAGAAAGACGTACAAGCAATAGAGAAGCTACGAGAAAAATACCCAAAAAAAGACTTCGTATACTTCTTAGCAAACACGCTAGACTGGCAAGGACTAGACGACTTTCCGTTTGTAGAGATGTGGATAAACACTGGCTGTCCACGCATAGGACTAGACGACTACAACAAAGTAAGCAAACCAATACTTAACGCAGAGCACGTACTAGAAGGAGAGCACAGCTTCTAAAAAAAAAGGTGCAGAGAACCTTACACAAGATTTAAAGCTCTTCTTTGAGCAAAGCAATAAACTTACTTGCATTAATAATTGGTATTTCTTCAAAATGTTTTAGCTTGAGAAGATGTTTATCTCCTGAAAGAATATAATCTGCTTTTCCCTCCAAAGCGCATTCAAGAAACTTATTATCATCAAGATCTTCTTGTATTACTTCTAAGCGTTTTTTTGGATGCACTACTTCACAAATAAGCCTAAGTTGCTTTATTACATCCACTACTTGAGTCGTTGAAAAACCGAATTTTGGTCTTTTAAGAACAGCTGTAAACTCCTGTATAATCTCTTCAGAAAGAAGTAGCTGAACTCTTGCTAATTGTATTAGTTGTAAAACTTCGTACTCATTACCTTGGTAAATAGCAGCAGAGACTAACACATTTGTATCAAGAACTACTCTTAACACTAACCCCTATTTACCCGCACTTCTTGTATCTCTTGTTCTACATCCTTTTGTGAAACATTTTTCTTAGCCGCTGTCTTCCACAAGCTTGAAAAAACTCTTTCGAACTCATCAATAGACTTAGCAGACTCAAGAGTCGTTGTTTTTCGTAAAACAATAGCATCCTTATCTTGATAAACAAAAAAACGCTCACCTTCTTGTATTTCTGCCTTTCTTCTTATCTCCTGAGGAATAACCACCTGACCCTTGCTTGTCATTTTAGTAATTTCTATCTCCATAGTAAGACTAATAAGAACAATCTTATTCATATATGTTTTGGTTATAAACCAACAAAAACACAACAAAGAGAACAAATAAGTACAAACACACTCTAGTTCACCTACACAAAAGTCTTATTCAAACAAGTAATTCTGCCACAACCAAGAAAAAAAAGCGTATTGAAAAAAAAACGAGTAGTTCGTTACTTAACGACTACTATCAGCTGTTCGTTCAAGATCAATCTTCTTACTAATCGCTTGGCTATCATTCTTTGCTTCGTACGCAGCAAGAATCTCAGCAGCTAACGCATGAGAAGGCTTCTTCTTACTCTTTACGCTACGATGATACGCTGCTTGCGTCATTTGACGAAGAACGATATCAATACGTCGCTGAGGAGCGCACTCAACAGGTTTAGGATACCTAGCTCCACCATACTCGATATTAATGATTTCTTCACGAGGAGCAGCGTTCTCAATAGCCTGCACAAAAACAGCAACAGGGTTTTGTTTTGTCTTCTCCTCAATAATAGCGAATGCTTCCTGAACGATTAAGTAACACCTCTGGGCTTGTCCAGTAACGTGACCAGAAGAAAACTTGTGCTTCTTAGCTTTATGACCAGGAATCATTAATTTGTTAATAAGGCGCTCAACAATACTAACGCGTGATTTATGAAAGCTGTTTCCTGCGTAGCGAGCACCAGTTTTAGGAACAATAACAGGACTCAAAGTAATGTAAGGCTGTAAACCAACATCAGAAACACTAATACCTGAGGTGCTGTACTTGTTAAATAAAAGAATCTCGTCTGCCATTATTTTCTTGCCTTCTCAATCTTACCGCTTCGTAAAGCTTGTAAACTCTGATCATTAACCTTAATAACTTGCCAGCGAACACCAGGAATATCTCCTTTAGCACGCCCCTTTGTTCCCCCAATACGCTCAATCATTACTTCGTCGTGCTCATCAACAAGTTTTGTAGCGCCATCACCAGGCAAGAAAGCAGTTACTTGCTTTCCGTTCTTAATGAGTTGTACACGAACGCACTTACGCATAGCACTGTTTGGTTGCTTTGCTTCTAACTGAATTTTTTCAAGAACAATAGCGCTTCCTTGACTCGCTCCTTCAAGAGGATCAGCCTTTACTCGCAGACCGTACTTTCGCTGAACAAACTTATCATTTAGTTCCTGAGAAGCCTTTCTTCGAGACTGTAATTTCTTTGCTGCGTTAATACCGCGGGTTTTTTTCGCCATTAATCTGTACTCTGCGAATTTTCTTCGCTTTTTAAAGCTTGTGCTCCTTCTGGTTGTTCTTCAACACGAATCTCCTCTACAGGCATGTATCTGCGAACCATCCACTCAAGATTACGTAAGTTACGCGCTTGTTTACCAATAAGCAAACCAGTAGTCTTCTCATCCTTTCCTTCCATGTACACAACGCCGTTCTCATCCTCAGAGATGCGTACAAGAGCAAGAGGAGCTACTAGTGAGCGGATAAGAGCGAGTTTATCCTCTGTGTACTCAGCTACTCGGATGCGCCGGCCCATCTTCTCCTCTACCTTCTTAAGTATAGAAGCGCTTTTACCAACAGCTTTTCCTATCTCTCCCTTCTCAACAACAAACGTGAGCTTCTCGTTTGTATCAAAAAACGCGTCTTTAACCTTTGCTTTGGTGTAGTTCTCAAAGAATTGGATGAGCTCGATGAGACGAGCATCAAAAGTAGTTGATACCATCGTTAGTTCTTCACAGCAATAAAAGAAATGCTAAACGGCTTTCTACACGCAGTACCTACTTGGTCGTTGCGTAGAGGAGTCGTTTCACAAGTAACCTCTGATAACAAACAATAATCTTTCATCGCATCAGCGCGTGCTTGCTCAGCGTTAGTTGCTATAAGCACTGAGGAGACCGCTTTATCAATAATTGCTTGTCGTACTTCGTTGTAGCCTATAACGAGCTTATCCTGCTCTACTAATTGTCGTATTTCTTGTGTGTTCATGCTTTCTTTCTCCGAGTCATTAATTTTACTACTCCCGTTCCTAAAGGAACTGGCTGGTTTGCCATGACGTTCTCAACAACGCTGTTTAGCTCGTCAGTCTCCCCTACCAGGCTTGCGTTGATGATGTGCTTGAAAGGAGTCTCAAAACTTGCTCGTGCAAGAACACTTGCTTTCTCACGAACAATACCTGTTCGGTTAATTCCTTGAATATCTCCTCCCATAGTCATAGTATCTGCAACCAGCATTATGTGACGCACATCAATGTTAAGTCCCTGCGTGTTAAGCACTCCTAGCGTCTCATTAATGATGAGTTGCCTTGCTGCTTCTATACCAAGCACTTCTTCTACTTCGTAGAGGTCGTTACTGAGTGTTCGTGTAGGATCAACGTACTCTAGCCCTAACACGTCCTTATAATTTACTCCTGCTGTTTGGATGATGAATTCTTCTCCTCGCTTTACCGGAAGTACTTGCGTTATTCCTTTTACTCCGTGAACAAACACGTCCTTAACTTTTTCTCGTGTCTTGTACAAATCATCTAAGGTCTTGTCTTTACCAGGCTTAATAGTAATTTGTTTCTTTGCGTGAGCAACAGTGAATTTGCGAAACTTCTTGTTAATAAGCTTAGCGAGCTTATCAACATCCCAACCAATGTCTTTTAAGCTATCCGTGTCTATATCAAGCACTATTTGTGGAACACTAATATCGAGTTGGAAGCTATTTACGTAATCACTAACCGTTGTTTCTAAGATTTGCTGCGCTATTGCCTTGATATCTTTTCCTTCACTATACGGAGGCTTAAGATAAATTTGCATGTTTGGCGTCTTAATCGTTTTTCTTGCGTCAAAGAGCTCAATAATTCTTGGCAGACCACTAGTGACCTGCATCTCACTTACTCCTGCGAAGTGAAAGGTTCGCAGAATCATTTGTGTAGATGGCTCACCAATACTCTCAGCAGCCACTATTCCTACAGCGTCTCCTGCTTCTTCAAGAGTTTCTTCGTATTCTTGAAAGACTGCTTGTATGATCTCTTCTTGTTGTTTCTTTGTCGCGTTCTTAGGAGTACTGCTGCGCACTTCCTCTAAAATGCTTGGTGGCAGCTTATCCTCGTATGCTGTGTATACTTCACTCATTCTTCCATCACCTGATCAACGATTTTTTTCACGTCAAGCTTTCCTCCTCTCGTCTTCGCAACTGCTAATCCGTCCTCTCCAAAAGAGAACTGCACTACGCGTCCTCCTGCGTCTCTAACAGTACCGTCTTTTTCTACTTTGATATCTTGTAGCGCGTTAGCAAGTCTTCGGTACAAATACCCGCTTTTCGGGGTTCTTAGTGCTGTATCCATCAGGCTATCTCGTCCTGTCATTGCCATGAAGAAAAACTCCCATGGTTTCATTCCGTGCCTAAAGCCTTTCTCAATAAACCCTCTCGCTGCTGGTTTAAGATCTCCTTGAGCAAAACAACTCAGTGTTCGGTCTTGATACCCTCGCTCTATACGGCCTCCTCGAAAGCTTTGCTGCCCTACACAAGCACTCATCTGACTCATGTTAATAACGCTTCCTCTCGCTCCGCTTGTTGCCATAGTCATGACAGGTCCTTCTTCGCGAGCACCTGTCTGAGCAACTGCTCCTGTGTCGTTACGTGCTTTGTTTAGTCGTTCTAGGATGCGTAGTTCTAGCGTTGCTGCTGCTGTTCTTCCTGGAAGAACATCAAGTTTTTCTTCTTTGTACTTCTTAATAAGCTCATCAACGTCTTTAGATGCTTGATCAACGATTTTCGCTACTTCTTTCTCGCTTGTATCACTAAGCACTATGTCGTTGTACTCGAAACTAAAGCCGTAGAAGAGTAGCGTCTGTACTCCTAGCCGGTAGAACTTACCAAGAATATCTAGTGCTTCGTCCTCACCGTACTTTTTGTGAATGTTTCTTAGCATCAGACCCGCTCCTTCTCCAAGGTTTGCTTTGTCCAGGTATCCTTCGATGAGGCGTCCGTGCTTAATAACAACTGCTTCTTTGGTTCTCGTTTCTCCTTTGAAATCAAAATCTTCAGGTAAAAGAACACTAAACACGTCTTTTCCGCTTACCACAGCGTCTTTTGGGAGTTGTGAGAAGTCAGTTACTCCTATTTGTGCAAGAAGATCAACAGCTTTTTCTCGTGGTAGCTGTAAGTACTTGGTAAGCAAGTAGTTTCCTGTTATTGCGTCTTGGTTACAGCCAATAATGCTTAGTCCGTAGCGTGGAGAGATGATTTGTGTCTGTACTTGAAGAAGTACTTCTGCTTCTGCTCGTGCTTCCTCGGTTTGTGGAACGTGCAAGTTCATCTCATCCCCATCAAAATCTGCGTTGTACGGAGCACACACTGCTGGGTGTAGTCTAAAGGTTTTTCCTGGAAGAACGCGTACTCGGTGAGCCATCATGCTCATCTTGTGCAGGCTTGGTTGGCGGTTAAAGAGCGTTATGTCTCCGTCAAGAAGGTGTCTTTCCACGACAAAACCAGGCTGTATTTCTTCAAGAAGCATCTCTTGGGTTTCGTCAGTAATCTTCATCTTCTTTCCGTCAGGACGAATAATGTAGTTGCTTCCCGGGTACTTCTTAGGTCCTTGGTTGATGAAACGCTTAAGATAGTTCATATTCCACTCAGTTACTCGTTCAGGAACGGTAAGCTTCATAGCTACTTCTTGAGGAATTCCTACTTCGTTAAGCTCGATTTTAGGGTCGGGACTCACAACTGTTCTTGCAGAGAAGTTCGTTCGTTTTCCTGCAAGGTTGTGACGAATACGTCCCTCTTTACTCTTAATTCTCGCGGTAAGCGTCTTTAGTGGTTGCCCACTTCTGTGACGAGCGGGTGGAAGCTGGCTTACTTCGTTATCATAATACGTCGTTACGTGATACTGCAGTAAATCCCAGAGGTCTTCAATAATGATTTCTGGAGCTCCAGCGTTGATGTTCTC
Source organism: Candidatus Woesearchaeota archaeon (assembly GCA_047602905.1). Lineage (GTDB taxonomy): Archaea > Nanobdellota > Nanobdellia > Woesearchaeales > SKIA01 > SKIA01. The sequence continues at coordinate 150,325 of JBLKOP010000001.1, forward strand.
AAAGAGTCGTTGATTAATTCGTACGATATCTCCTAGTTTGTGCGTTAAGTCATCCTCGCTTCGCTCACCGCTCTCAAGAGTAATGCTTGGGCGTACCGTTACTGGAGGTATGCTTAAGATGGTTTGCACAAGCCATTCTGGGCGCACAAACTCCGGGTTCATCCCGAAAAGAACCATGTCGTCGTCAGTAATTTTTTCTAGTCTTGTGCGTACTTCTATTGGGCTTATTCGTCGATCATCCTCCAAGTAGGTTGTTGGTCTTTCTAGGGATATCTTTCGTTGCTTTGCTTTACAATGAGGGCATTTCGTTACTGTTCGTAACTTACGCACAGCATCTTTTACTGCTGCTCGTCGTCCAGAAAAGCCTGCTTCTTTTTCTGCTCTATCAAACTCTGCTGAGAGTTCTTCTCGTTTCTCATCAGGAATGAGGCTTCGAGCGCATTCTCTACACGTAGTTCGTAATAGGTCGAGTATGAGATTACCGAATTTTACGTGAATAACCGGTCTTGCTAGGCTGATGTAGCCGAAGTGTCCTAGGCTGTCTTTGAGTCGTTGTCCGTCGGTTTTACAAATAATACCTGGATCAATTACTCCTAGTCGCGTGTCCATGAGTCCTCCGTCAACAGGGTATCCTTCCATGTCGTAGAGTTCTGGAGTAACGACTTTTGCTGCTGCCATGTCTTTAATCATTTCTGGGCTAAAGACGCCAAAGCGGATGCTCTTGATTTTCTTGCTGATTTGTTCAGGTGTTGGTTCCATAACTAGTATTTGCCCTCCAGTTCTATTCGTGGATAGATTCCTAAGCTCTTAAACTCGTCAAGAAGTAGCTTGAAGGCGTAGCTGATTTCTATGTAGCTTACCTCGCTGTCTTCTCCGTACACAGGGCTCATGAGCTTGCGTTTTCTTGCGTCGTAATACCCTATGAGTCCGCTGCGCTCGCACACAGGAACGATTGTTCGGTCACTATCAAAGCGTTCTTTAAGTAATAGGCTTGATCCGTGCGCTACAAACGTGTCTTTCTCCATTTCTCCTAGGCGTAGACCTCCTTCTTTTGCTCGTCCTTCTGTTGGTTGGCGCGTGAGTATTTGGATTGGTCCTCTTGCTCTGCTGTGCAGCTTGTTTGCTACCATGTGTTTGAGTCGCATATAGTACATGTTTCCTACCATGACTTTTGCCATGAAGATATCTCCACTTATTGCGTTGTACATGGTTTCTAAGCCGCTTTCTCTGAATCCGTGGTTTGCGAGTTCTTCGCGTAAATTCTCTTCTTGTTCGCTCTCAAAAAGCGTGCTGTCAATGAAACGTCCGCTAAGAGCACCGATTTTTCCTCCAAGGATCTCTATGATATGACTTACTGTCATTCTGCTTGGTAGTCCGTGTGGTCCAAAGATAACGTCAGGTTTTATTCCGCTTGCCGTGAAAGGAACGTCTGCTTCTGGTACCATCATCCCAATAACTCCTTTTTGTCCGTGCCTACTTGTGAACTTATCTCCTATCTCTGGGATTCTTGATTCGCGAATACGTACTTGTACGAGTTTGTTTCCTTCCTCGTTTTCTGTTAGGAGCACGAAATCAATAACTCCTTGCTCTCCGTGCTTAAGTGATACGCTGCTTTCTCGGCGGCTGTTCGTTTCTAAGTTGTACTCGTCAAGTGCGCTAAGAAATCTTGGTGGCGCAGTCTTTCCTATTACTACGTCTCCTTCTCCTACTGGTGCTTCTGGATACACTATTCCGTCATCTTCTAAGAAGCGATAATCGTTTTCTGTGCGAAACCCTTTGGTTTCTTCGTCAGGAATAGTTATTTTGTCTGTGAGTCCTCCACTGTAACGCAGTTCTTCACTTGTTACTGGTCTAAAGTACGCGCTTCGCCCCATTCCTCGCTCGACACTTCCTTGATTAATGACTAGTGCGTCCTCCATGTTGTATCCTTCGTACGCAAGGACTGCTATGGTTACGTTTTGTCCGCTTGGGTGCTTGTTATAATCAGATAGTTCGTGCATTAAGGTTCCTACGATAGGTACTTGTGGGTAGTATAGTAAGCTTAAGTCCATGTCGTTACGGGTGTAGAAGTTTGCTGCGTAAAAACCAACTGCTTGTTTCTGATTCTTTGCTCCCTGAGCGTTACGTACACCGTGGTTGTGCTGCCCGAATGGTACGAGACTTGTTGTTAGCCCTACAATGCCCATAGGAGCTACTTCTAGGTGTGTGTGCTCTGCTGTTAAGTCGCTTTCATAAAACGCTATGAGCGCTCCTTCTTCTTCAGTTGCGTCAAGGTACTCGATAATTCCTTGTTTTACTAAGTCAGTCCAAGAGAGTTCTTGAGCTGCTAGTTGGTCGATGTGTCTTTGGGTAAGAAGCGTTTTTGCTTGCTTAACAACAAGTAGTGGTCGTACTACTCGTCCCGTGCTTGTCTCAACAAACACTGCGTCTAGGTTCTTATCGTACACGACGTTTACGTGGTTGCTTATCTTGCCCATTCGTCGCTCGCTAAGAATGTTCTCTACGAAGTCTTGTGCGTTCTTTACCTCTCCTGAATATTTGTGATCAATATATACTTCGCTCATTTGTTTACCTCCATGCCCAAACTAACCAGTTTTGTTGTGAGTGCTTCTTCATCTACTTCATGCGTTACTCGCGCGAGTAAAGCAAGGTTTTTTCGCAAACCAATATTGCTTCCTTCAGGCGTTTCTGTCGGGCACAGCCGTCCTAGGTGTGTTGAGTGCAGGCTTCGTGCCTCGAAATTCTCTTGTGCTGCGCTCAGTGGGCTTACTACTCGTTGTAGGTGGCTAAGTGTTGCTAGTTGGTTCATGCGATCCATTCGTTGACTTACTCCTTTTCGTCCTCCAATCCACGTTCCTGTCGCCATGGCGCTGTAAATTCTTTGGGTGAGTAGCTTGTCTCGAATAATGACTTTTATGCTAGGAAACTTTCCTCTTTTTACGATTCTCTGAAAGTTGTAGAGCATGTCTCCGATAAGAACTTTCAGGTTTACTCGGAAAAGATCTGCTAGGAGGTCTCCTGAGAGTTTTAGTCGTTTGTTTTTGTAGTGGTCTTTGTCATCGACTTCTTGTTGTCCGTTAACGACGTTTACGTAGCTGCGCAGATACTTGCATAGGTTCGTTGCTTTTCTTCTTCTTGCTTCTTCTTCAAGGCCTACGTGAGGAAGTAAGTATTTGTCTAGGATATCGCTTACTCGCTCAATACGAATATCTTGTGTTTGCGTAATACCAATTTTTTTTGCTATTTGGTCCATTGCTTCCTCAATAGTTTTTATGGAGGTGCTCTGGTAGAGGTTTACGAGTACGTCGCTGTGAGCTCCTAGGCCTACGTGAGTAACTATTTCTTCTTCAGAAAGACCGAGTGCTTTCATAATAAGAACAATAGGTATTCTTTTTACTCGCGTAAAGGTAAGGTAGAATATTCCGTCTCTAAGCTTCTCTATGGTGTGCGGTATTTTGTAGCTTCCTTTCTCACTAAAGACTTTGGCTACGTAATCACTAATTCCTGTTCTTTGCTCATCGATGTTAAGAGCGTTTGCTGCTAAGTCTTCTATCTTAATAAGAACTTTTTCTGTTCCGTTAACAATAAAGTATCCTCCTGTGTCGTCAGGGTCTTCTCCTGCTTCTATGAGTTCGTTCTCCGTTAGTCCGTGCAGGTGGCAGTACTTGCTTTTAAGCATGATAGGCAGTTGTCCTATTTGTGTTTTGAAACTTTCTCGCTGAATACCGTTGATGTGTGCACTTATCTCCATGAAGATAGGTGCTGAGTAACTTATTTTTCGTATTCGTGCTTCTAAGGGAAGAAGTTTTCTTCTGCTCCCATCAGCCTCAGTGATTTCTGGTTTGGTAACCCATATCTTGTCTAGATGAATCTCAAACGTGTCAATATTTGCAGGGATAATAGTTGGCTCAACAGACTTGTTTTCTTCAATGATACGCGTAAGCTCAAACTCCACGAAGTTGTTAAAGCTCTCGATGTCACTAGCGACGAAGCCTTGCTCGTCAAAGTAGCGCCTAACTAATGTTTCTGTTCGTTTATTCATGCATGACCCTCCGGTAAAAGTAACTAACGCCCGCGGTAGGGCTTTTTCTTGTTATACGAATAATATCTCCTGGTTTCGCTCCTAGACCAGTAAGTGCTGCGTCTGACTCCAAGATGTTTGGTAGTTGGTGCTCGTCAAGCCCTTCTTGTTTAAGAAAAGCAGTTTTTTCTTCTTCGCTAAGAACTTCGTGTTTAGGAACTAATACGTGTTCGTGAACACGAAATTCTTCTTTCTTTGTACTCGCAGAACTGGTGGTTTTTTTCTTAGAAGAAGAAGACGTTTTCTTCTTGGTTGTACTCTCTTTGCCCATGGTGAAATTGTTGTTGTACGATGATGAGTCCGACGGGATTTGAACCCGCGACAACCCGCTTAAAAGGCGGATGCTCTAGTGCCCGCACAACTTTTGTGCTTCGCAGTAGGTTGTACTCCAGGCTGAGCTACGGACTCGGACGCCCTGGCCGGGATTCGAACCCGGGGCGAAGCCTCGACAGGGCTTCATGTTAGGCCAGACTACACTACCAGGGCAGCTTGACGTTCGACACGGAGCCCGTGCGCGCTCAGACTATCGATCGTATGTGACATGCAAATTACAAACTATTTATAAAGGTATCGTGTTGAAGTCGTTCATCAAGTACGGTGAGAAGAGAATACAATCCTTACAGGAAAAACTCCTTATAAAACTTATGGATTTATGCGTTTATTAGCTAAACGTTGTTATAACAAGATGTACCGTTCTTCCTTTATACAATACTCGTTGCTGCGTTCTAATCAACGCTGTAGCATTAGTCTCTAACTCTACCTTAGGAGTCTCAACAGGTTCAAGAACATCTAAGCAACAACTAGCGTACGTTGTGTGAGTATCGTTTCGCTCATAAACTACATGAGTTCCCTCAGCAAACCCCCTGCTTCTTCCTTCAGGATGACAAAGTTCTAGTACTCTTCGTTGCTGCTCATACAACGGATCACTAGGATTATCTAAGCAACCGTTATGACCAATAGCAGCGCGATCACACAAACCAAACTCATTAGTACAAGAAGAACTATAAATTCCTTCAAAGAAATTCAAGAAAACACTACTTGTTTCTTGACTCTCAACAGTGAACACGTCAGAAGTATTCTCGTACGCATCAAGGTGCGTTGCTTGCACACGGTAATCACCAACAATAACAGGAGAGAAAACAGTAGGAGAAGAAGAAAAACTCGTTACCAAATCAAGAGAAGAAAAATCTTGATTAAGCAAACGAACAGTAGCGCCAAGAGGATACGCATTACCATTCAGCTCCCGCAACATCAACTCAACACTAACAAAACCAAAATGGTAACAAGCACCAAAGCCCTCGTGCTCAGAAAACACCGTTATAGAAGAATCGCATTGAGCTGCGCAACTAGCCGGTACTTGGTGATTAACGATAGGGTGAGCAGTAAGAGAAGTTGAGCTGCTTGCTTGCTCAGAGAAATAATCATTTACTTGCAGAGTAGCTTCATGAATTACTGCGTTAGGATCGCACGCGTTTAAGTCGTGAACAGGTATCTCGTACTCATGAGTTATTACGTGCTCGTAATCTTGGTTGTACGTAGGATTAACGCTTTGACCAGTAACAGTACTTCCATCACTAAGCCCGATTTCGTATGTTATTCTTGGACTCGCGTCTCTAATTCTTGCTGTGTACGTAGCAGTAAACGGAGCAGGAGCGTCATCAGGAGAAACACTAAACTCCAGTATTTGCGGAACGTAATTCGTAGCAGTAACAGAAGTTGTTCTTGTCGCTTGAGTACCAGTAGCGTCACGAACAGTAAGTAAAGGAGAGTACGAAGCAGGATAATAAAACGTTGCTTGAGGAGAATGCGAGAACCCTGGCGGTAAGTTACCTTGAGAAATCATACCTGCATCCGTATTAATAGTGTAGCTAAGAGGAGGAGCTCCACCAGAAGTCTGAATAGTAAACGTAGCTTGAAACGGAGCTTGGTGCGTTGCTGGCGTAGCACTAAACTGAGTAATACTAGGAGGAGGGTAACACGCGTTATTGTAACAATTAGTACCTCCTGAGCACGTTCCTGCAGAGCCACTACAGTGCTTAACTATACCGTCATTATTACACTGCCAAGAAGTAGTTCCACAAGCCAAGCCAGGAGAGTAATGACTAACAATACCAACATCGCAAGGACTGTTGTAAGTGCCGCAAACAGGAGGAACAGGAGGTGGGGTAGTAGGAGGAGGTTGTGAATTTGTAGTGAAAGAAGCAACAATAGTCTTTGCTCCAGTACCAAGAACAGAAATTCCGCAGTTACCACTACCAGTAAGGTAATTACAACCCCAACCATTATTAGCTACCGTGTTCCAACCTACAAAACTCGCACCAGAAACACTAGGGACACGCAAATGAGCATTAACAACATCTTCGTTACTTGCTCTTGTTCTGAGATACCCTCCTTCAATGTCTCCTGTCGTTCCTCGCAAATCTTGATCATAACTAGCCCCCTCAAGAATAGAATTAGGGTTTTGGTCCACGTAAACGTTATTTCTTGGCAGACCATCTACTTGCACGTTAATACTCACCGCAGGACCAGAAACACAAGAAGAACCATCCCAATAACGGTTATCAGAGCAACGATCTCGAGAAGCACTGCAAGTTACTGATTCATGAGAGTTTGAACAATACCAAGTAGTTGTTCCTCCAACACCTAAAAACGCGCTAGGAGTGTTACTAGGAGTTCCTTCTTCACACCAACCGCTTCGGTAACTTGTTGCAGATACTGAGTAACTACCAGCAGCAGCGCCACAAGCAGGAGGATTAGGAGCTGGAGGACTAGGATCATTTGTTGGCGTTGCTGGCTCGCAACTAATAGTTAAGTAGTGAGGAGTGTACGTTAAGTGACCTGATCCGTCATCAGTAGCTGTTCTTGGTTCTGTACGAGGAGTTGATCCGTCTTCGCAACGAATGTATCCTTGGTCTTGACATCCTTGTAGAGTATACTGATAATTAGGGTGAACAACACAACTACTTGAAGTGCTACTCGCAGTAAAACCAGGTGTTTTCGCAATCCAACCAGGAGGAAGCAAAACAGTACTTCCCTGCATAGAATGTCCTTGTGATTGCGCTGCTGAACGAACTCCTGAACAAGACATGTACGTAAAACCCTCGCAATAATTAAGCTCAAAAGAAGCAGAACCACACAAAACCTCATTCATAGTACAGTACTGTGGAGAAGAACCGCCAGAACTACTAGATACACAAGCTCCGTTTTGACAACTCGTTCCTGAAGGACACGCTTGCTCACTATGAGTAGATTGACAAAAACCACTAGAACAAACATACTCTATATACGTGGTCGAAGAAGTACACATATTAGCACAAGAAGAACTATCCTCACAAAAAGAATCAATAGGAACAGTACTAGGAGCAGGAACGCTTGGAAGAAGCAGGAAGAAACTTATGAGAAGTAACCCTACAAAGATGTGTTCACGCTCCATAATAAGAACAACTACAAGTAAGGGTTTTTATACCTTACGCAAAAAAAAGGAGTTTGTTTACAGACCAGGAGGAGTAATTAAGTAATCGCGAGTGTCTTGCTCAAGACGGTTGTTCTGAGATAACTCACGCAACATCTTAATATCATATAAAGAAATCTCATCACGAAGAGTAGGAAATAACGTGAGTATGGACTCATCATTACGAACACCGTCTTCCACACCAGGACGAGAATCATTAACCAAAGCACTATAAATTTCATGCAAAAACACGTAATAAAACATAGCAGCATAACTAAGAGGACGAGTTTCTTTATTAGGTATTTTATCACGAACACTAATGAACGCTCCAAGATTACGAGCACCATCACGAAATAAACTAACAGCAGCAAGAGCAGTAATACTAGGATCAGGAGCTATAACAACGATATCGTCAACTGAGTTCGGCCCAGAATACACAAAATGGTCTATTCGTTCAAAGGGAACCTCCTTAGCTAAGAGTGGCTGAATAATCTCTTCGTGTTGACGCTTATACGTCTCAAATAATAAATCAGCTTCTGAAGCCACTTGAAAAACACCACTAGATTCAGTTACTTCAGAATACACACCGTTCGTAAACACAAACTTTTCAGGAACTCCTCCGTCCCAATAAGGCTTCTTTCCGTTGCGAAGAATGTTGTTCTCAAGATGAAACTTAAAGCGAGTAACGTCCATAGGACCATTAATATCGTAGCCTGTACGAGCTAGTTCACCAACTACATCTCCAGCAGTGTTTCTAAGCAAGAAGTCAAGCATGTACAAGTCAGCATCGCTAGAAGAACCAGGAGTAAAAGAAGCTTCACGCAAATAACTTCCAAAACGCCCTTGTGCGTCAATAAGACCCGCGCGCAAAGAAGTAACAGATGGATTAGTAATTCCTAGCTCAAGCAAACCAGTAGGCGTATGCACACTATCTCCACCAACGTACACAAAGCCTTCTTGTAACTCGCCTGTTGCTGCGTTACGAAGCTCTAAAGAAAGACTTGTTAAGAACTGCTCAATAGAAGTGTTCGTGACAGCCTGATTAGTTACTCCCTCAACGCTAGGATCTCAAGGGTTGCAACGCCCTCGTTCTCATACGTTTTTGTAAACGACTCAGAAAAGCGCGTTCCTGTAGGGGTTTCTGTACGAGTAAAAGTCTCGTCAGGACCTTCATAAATGAGTGTAACCCCAGACAACCCGTCAGGAGCGTTACAACTCGCACTAAACGAGGCAGGCTGGCCAGTGTATACTTGCGCAGGAGAACTTGCTTGTGCAGAAACAGCCGCAGGATCTCCTGGACCGACTTTGTCACTACATCCAACAAGTCCAGAAATAATTACTGATGTAGACAAAGCAGTGGTTTTAATAAATCGCCCAGTTCGAGAACTCATTAGTTTGTCGTACAGCGATTTTTCTGTAGTAGTATCTTGTCTGGACATACTGAAATATAGGTAACAATACTATAAAAAACTATCTATATTTACTACTAACTAATAACAACTAACAGCTCTTTTGTTTGTGAAGCTCCCTCAAGAGAAAAAACGACCTCTCCAGGCTCAGAAGCGACAAAAGAGAACTCAACAAGCTCTCCAGAGGAAGGAACAGAAAACGAGCCAAAAGAACTAGAAACAACATAAGAAGCATCAAGGCTGCGAACACGAAACGTAACTGTGTCACCAACAAAGTACACAAGAAACTGCTTAGAAAACCCCATCTCACTAACAAGAACATCCTCGCGAAGAACACGAGAAGAAACAACAACTACCTCCTCCTCTTCCTCAACAACAGAAGCCTCCTCAGAAACAATAACAGAAGAGCTAGAAGCTTGCAAACCACTCACAACCAAAAACAAAACAACGCCTAAAAACACTATCATAGAAAGTACACCAACAAAAACCATTTTCCGATGAAAACGAAGCCGTTTCGCCTCCATAACAACCTCATACACCTCATCACGAACGTGACCAGCACGAACCAACTTCTCAACAACACGCAACTCATGAACACCTCTACCTAACTGCTCATGAATATAGTCGTGAAGCTCACCCATACAAACAACAACGAACCAAGAGGTTTTAATACTTTGCGGTTTACAAAACACCTAATCAGAACGCTCTTTACGTACAAAAACAGCCTGCTCAACAGACTCATACGAACGAGAAACAAGTAAACCAGAAGAAGAAGAACGAGTATACGCAAGGATATGAGCGCTAAGATAATCCCCTGAAGTAAAAGAAGTTTTTTCGTCAATAACTAACGTACGAATAGGACTTAAACGATTATCAGGAGAGACACGTACATACTTACGCACAACAGCAGCAACTACGTCACAACCATACAACACCTCACCAGTAGGTTCGTACTCGACACGAGTCGTGCTCTTGAGAACAAGAAAGTGCTCACGAGTAGCGCCATCAAGAGATTTCATAACACAAAGAAGCACATACAAGTTTAAAAGCCTTAGTTGATAAGACGAGAAAACACTCGTTTAGGCTTAGGACCAACAAGAACACGATCATCAATGTAGACTGTAGGCGTTCCGTAAATGCCTGCTTCTGCTAGACGAAGAGTAAGTAAACGTACACGAGCAGCTGCTTCTGGTGAGTCCACACAAGCAAGGAGTTCTTCTTCAGAAGCTCCTGCACGAGTAGCCACGTCTAGTAAGAACTCTGCATCAGTAAGCAAAGAAGTATCCTCTATAGCAAATACTTCATCAATAAACGCAAAGCTCTCATTACCAAGTTGCTCATACACGCACTCATTATACAAGCTAGCAACAATATCGTGCTGATGCACAGGTAAGTGAGCAAAAACAAAACCTCTATCTGCCTCAGCAGCCACTTCTCGCACGATTGGATACGCTTCACGAGTGAACTCGCAGCCAAAGCAACCAACAAAAACCACAGGAGAAGTATCCGCAAGCGTTACGGGCAGGTCATCAGCGATAATAGCAGCTATTTCTTGAGCAGTAGGAGTCGTTTCTGCACACGAAGGCATTACCTCAACAGAACTAAACGCTACGTTACTTCCTGTAGGGTCAAAAACACAAAACCCGCTTGCGTCAGGACCATAACAACTCCCCCACAAATAATACTGCGTACCCGCATAACCAACGTAGCCAACAGTAAGTACTGTGAGAATAACAAACGCGTAGCTAAGAAGAGTAAAGTACTTGCGAGTAAAACGAGCCAAGGGTTTTGAAGTCTTAGCAAGATCAGCAGTTATTTGTGCACGGATACGCGTATCAACAGAAGCATCACACGCACGAAACGTAAGGGTAGTAAAGACGCACCGAAAACTTTCTTTAGCAAGAGTACGATACTTCGCTGAGAACAACCCCAGAAGTGCGAGCACAGGAAGAGCAACAAGGCAAAGAACCATTAACACACCACCTCAAGGAGTTCTTTAATTGCTGCTATGAGTTTATCTGCGTCAGCTTGGTTGTTGTAGAGATGAAAACTTGCTCGAACAACACCCTCCTTACCAATATAAGAAAAATATGTGTGAGCACAATGCTGGCCAGCACGAACAAACACTCCCTGCTCAGAAAGCAATAAACCAATTTCTTGACTCGTTACGTTTGGTACTTCAAAGCAACAAATACTTCCTTGACCAAATACGTTGATACGAGAATCATCACTAAAAGCAGCTTGTACGTTGTTAACGAGTTCTTGAGTGTGTGTATGAACATTCTTTACGTTGTATTTCTTGAGGTAACGCATCGCTTCAACAAAGCCAAGAATAGCTGCATAATCTTGCAGACCAGCCTCGAAGCGCTCAGGAACACCAGCTAACTCATACGCAGTAGCTGAAGCACTTACGACACTACCTCCACCAATAAGTAACGGATCAGCAGCTTCTAGTAAAGAAGTGTTAGCTATGAGAACGCCAAGGCTAGGACCAAGCATTTTATGACTAGAAAAAGCAACCGCATCAGCAAGAGAAGCATCCACATCAATGTGACCAGCGCTCTGACAAGCATCAAGAACAAACAACGCGTTATGCTTCTTAGTAAGTTTTCTTACACGCTTTACGTCAAGAACACTCCCATCAACGTTACTTACGTGAACAAGACTCACTACCTTTACTCGGCCGTGATACTTAATAAGAAGTTCTTCTAGTGTATCTACATCAATATCTGGGTTTGCAGGAAGAAGCTCGTGAGTACACCCAACCCTCGCTGCTCTTCTTAGCCAAGGCAAATGATTGCTGTTGTGCTCTTTAACAGAAGTAATAATAACATCCTCTTTGCTCAGAGGAATTGCGTTAGCAACTACGTTAAGTGCTTCAGAAGCATTTTTTGTGAACACAACAGATTGTTTACGAGAAGCAGAAAAAAACTTCTTTGTCAAGTTACGAGCAGTAGTTATTTGAGTAGAGACTTCTTCAGCAAGCTTATGAGTGCTTCTGCCAGCACAACTACCCAGAGTTTCTTCATACGTTTGCATAGCAGCAAGGACTTGCTGTGGACGCAAAGACATACAAGCACTATCTAAATACACACCCTCAGGAAGAAAAAAATCCTCTCTCATAACAACAAACAGATACTGATACACTTAAAAACGCATTGGTTACGAAACACTCACTTAAACAAGTTCTACCCTGTTTGTCGATACGTCTGAGAAAGCACCTCCCCACTCAAACGCATAGCTTCTACTGGTAGTTCTGTACGAGCAATTTGTTTAGGAAAATACGTTGTTATTTCTAAAAAAGTTTTATCTTCTCCAGGATTGTCTGCTTTAAAACAAAACAGTTCTATAGGTGCACGAACTGAAGAAGTCCACAAACTAGGGCGATTGATATACAAATGATCATAATACTTTCGTATACCAAAATCCGCGGTAAGTAAAGCGACTTTGTTGTTTTGTGAGGAAACAAACAACGTAGCGCCAACAAGTTTTTGATCAGCATACGAAGGCTTTTTTCCCTCTCTTGGCTTACGATACAAAGAGCTATTCTTCCAAAGAGCAATAGCTTGCTTACGAGTAGCTCTATACGTCTCATCTAAACTTCTTCTTGGCTCTCGATAAATTTTACTCTTAGATAACTCCACACCTCTTTTACGTAAATCCTTAAGCTTCTTAAACTCCTTGAGAGCCTCTTTTTCGTTTCTTTTTTCTTGAGAAGACTTTATAGGAGACTCGGAAATAAAATTCACGTAGCCACGCATTTCTTTGTACAGCTTATCAAGTAAAAGTTGCTCATCATATAATTCGCTAAGAACGCCACCAACAGTCAATACATCATCACGAGAGAACATATCAATCCATGAAGACAAACGATTATGAACGACAGGAAAGTACTTTTTTAACGTAAAAGGAGAACTCGTAGCTGTTTTAAAATGCTTCAAATACGAGCCCCCATGCGTCTGAGTAACACCCTTATCAACAAACAACGGAGTGTTATCAGCAAGAATAAAATCAAGAGTTATATCCAAATTAGGATTAGCAATTACTATATCTCCCGTACCCATTGAAGAGTTACGATACAAAGAATATAAAAAATGTTCGAAAAACTGCGTAAAGCAAATGTTTTTCTCACAGAAGTCCTGCAAATAGTAAACACAGTAGTGCAAAAACAAACATAACCACAGAATAATACGCCAAAACACTACTAGGTAAAAAAAACTTGTACAACACAATTACGAACACAATAAAACAAACCAATTTAAAAAAAAAGAGTCCGCCCTCCAGGATTTGAACCAGGAACCTCTCGGGTTCGGCTGATCACAGGTCATCCAACACCCTGATACGCGGGTTTGTCTTGCGATACAATTTTACAGCCGAGCGCTCTAGCCAGGTTGAGCTAAGGGCGGTTATACAGGCAAAAGCAAGAGTTGCTTTATAAACATATTGTCGCCAAAGCATATAATTACGAAGTAACAACACCTTCTTTAGCATCCACTGGACATTTACACACAGAATATGTAAAGATAAACAAATCATGTATTTATAAATGGAAGATAAACATAAACTAATTGTTTTTCAGAACAAAAAAATCAGACGAATCTGACATAAGAATGAATGGTACTTCTCAGTTATAGATGTAGTTGAAGTCCTAACAGACAGCAATAACCCAAGAAATTACTGGTCTATGCTTAAAAAAAAGAGAGTTAGATGCTGGAATTGAGTTGTCCACAAATTGTGTACAACTAAAATTACCTTCTGCAGATGGAAAAGCGTACTCAACAGATTGTGCAAACACAAAATCATTATTTCGAATAATTCAGTTCATCCTACCCAAAGAAAAACGAAAAAAAGAGATTGCAATAAAACACAAATATACTTATATTTTCAACTTTTTGGTAAAGAAGAACAAATTTATTGTCACAAAACACCTAAATAGAAGGTTCACCTACCTTCCTAACAGGGGAACAACACATTTTTGGCACGAACAAACACCATCATCTACGTTTACGACATAGACCAACAAACAAGAAGCGTGTACGGACTACTCAACGCAGAACAAGCAATATTACTTGAAGGAAAAGCACACAGCAGCATCGACACACTACTCGAAAAAAACCTTTTTCTCAACCTGCAAGAAGAAAAAACCAACCAGCCACCAAGAAGCCTCGCAGTACGCATAGACCACAACAAAATCAGCGTAGCAAGCAACAAAAACCTCATATACACAGGAGAAAACAACGCGTTTACCATAAAAACAAGAAGCATGAATACCAACCAACAAGCGTTCTGGAGCATAAGCATACCAAGAAACAACAACAAATACCTCGCGCAACTACGCCTAAAACAAGCAAGCTAAAACAACGCTTTTATAAACGCCTCTTCAAATAAAAAAAAAGTATCTATGATGAGAAAAAAAGACGTACACGCAGACGCAGTTCTTGGACGAATAAGCCAACTCCTCCCCTTCACCCTCATCAACCCAGAAAACGCTGAGGAAATAAAGAAACGATTTCTTAAACGAGCATACGAGCCAGAATTTGCGTACGGAGAAAAACCAGACTTAACCTACGCAAAAGAAGAACTAGAAAACCTACGATTCACAAAAACTGTTTACGGAAAACTCCTTGAGCAAGAAAAAGAACACCTACAAGCAAAAATAGCGATGGTAGAAGCAATAGGAACACCCCTGTTTGGTCAGCACAGCAAAGCAGTGTATGGACTACCAAGTAAAGAACTCATTGAAGAAGCAAAAGAATTTCTTAAACTAACAAAAACAACAAAAGGAAAAAACGTTCCGTACAAAGAAGTACACGCACTCATGAAAGAAACCTTCAAACTCCTTGGCTTCAAATACAGTCTACGAAGAGCAAACATCGTAGCCAGCGCGTTTGTTTCACACACAAAAAGACAAGTACAACTCAAAAAAAAAGCTCGCTTCAGCCACAGCTTCGCGTACAGACTCGCAGTACACGAAATAGCAACGCACGCACTACGAGCTGAGAACGCACGAGAACACCAACTAGGAATATTTAGACGAGGAACACCAAACTACCTCTCAACAGAAGAAGGACTAGCAGCGTATAACGAAGAGCGAGCAGGAGTAATGAACACAAACATCCTACGAACATACGCAGGACGAGTAATTGCAGTGCATCTCAGCCAAACACACACGTTTGTAGAGACATACAAAGAACTCAGAAAACACTTTAGCAAAGAAGAAGCATTCACCCTAACACTACGAGCAAAAAGAGGCCTAGACAACGGAGAAAGCAGAGGAGGCTGCAGCAAAGACTACGCATACCTAGACGGGTACTTACGAGTAAAAGCGTACGCAGCAGCAGGAGAAGACCTTAAAGAACTCTACAAAGCAAAAATTGCTTTAGAAGACCTAGAACTACTCGCAAAAAAACTGCCTGAGCCAAAATACATACCAGAACCAGTCATAGAATGGGTACGACAACAACACCTCACACAAGCATAACTACTTATTAATACGAACCTCTGGGATAACAGAGAATACTTGGCTAAGACTACGAATAGTTTTTTCGTTCTCAGAACCAAACATATTCTTAAGAAGATCTTCTTCAGCAGACCAATGCATCGAGCGAGAAACATAACCAGAGAGTTGTTTATGAAGTACACCAATAAAACAAACATCTACGCTCGCACCCCGCGCTTCACGAGCACATAACAAGTCAGAGACGGTATCACCAATAAAATACACTTTATCCCTTTCTTGCTTTGCAATCATCTTAAGAACAGAAGATTTATTTCTTTGCTCTGAGTAAACATCTATAAAGTACTTCTTAATGTCGTGTTCGCGCAAAAAAGAATCGACTTCTTGCTGCTTTGACGCACTCAACACATACAAGCGAGCTCCCTTTTTGTGCAGCAAAGAAAGTATGTTATCTGCTTGAGAGACTAAAGGAGGGATTGTTTGCGAAGTACAACTAAACAAATATTTCTCAAAAGCCTCTCGCTCAGATGAGTCAACACCCCACGAGTGCAGCATACCAGGAATATCTCGTACATTAACTGTTTGCAAGATAGTTTTTGCAGGAAGAGTTTGTTTGCCAAGTCTGTTAAGGGAGTAATTCACGCATGCAGTATACGTTAGTGTAGAATCTGCTAAAACCCCATCTACATCAAAGACGATTACAACCATTTCTTAATAGCGTCTACGACTCGTTGAACATCCTTTTCTTGGGTGAAATTATACTCCTCTCGTTGCAAACAAATAACGCTATCCTCGCCTTCTAGCAAAGACAATAACTGCTCTTGTATATGCATTGAGCGAGTAAGCATCTCAGAATTGTTTTCTGAAGAACGCCCCCTTTTCTTAATAAATTCCTGAATTTGTTCTTTAGAAGAAAGCAAAAGTATAGTCACGTCAACTGGCGGAGGGTGAAACTCTTCTTTAACAAGAGCATCAAGTTCTTCACGATACAGCTCGTTTTCATACGTAATAAGAGCAGGAACAATACGCTCATCCATATCAATAATACAAGAAACCCCCGCTTGAGAAATAGTTCTTGCTCGCGTAAGAGCTAAAGCGTATCTGTCAAGAAAAAACTTCCACCTCTTCACAGGAGAACCTCCTGAAAGCACATCCTCAAACACCCAGCTAGGAATAGTACCCTCCTCGCCCTCTAACAAGACAGGCAAGGACAAGTATGAGGAAAGCTGCTTTGCAAGAAAAGACTTACCAACACCAGGACAACCAGTAATGGAAATAACAGCCATGACAAGTACAGGCAGTTACTCATATAAAAAGCTCGTGGGAATACTACTCGTTTCGCCGAATATTTACGTCATTACTAAAACTCGTTCTTGAGCGACCATTCTCCTGCTCAAAAGTAACTTTAAGACTAGGAAGATCAACGTCACCAACAAGAGCCAGAGGAGTATGAACCGTGTAACTAATGATACGCTCCTCAAACGGCTCAAGAGCCTCAATATCCCAGCGAATAAGCGTACCCTGACCTTTCTTCTTAACAACCTTAGTAGGGCGAAGAGTACCGAGCTGGTCTTTCTCAACAACATCAGCCAAACCACTTACTCGATCAACTACGCGAACGTTACGAAGCGTTTGCGAGCCGCGGTTTTTGAGTAACAAACGAGTCTTTACCTCACTTTCAGAATCATCAACGCTAGCAGTAACCTCCGCTTCTTTCTCAAGAACCAAAGGACTACGTAACAAGTAATACCCAACAACAGCCACGATAGCAAGCAAGAAAAGCAAGACAAGTAAACGATAGTTACGCGTCACCGTAACAGCAACTTCTTCTTGAGACTCCAAGAACACCTCAGAAACCAGTAAGCGATCCCCATCAACAACCACAACATCAGAAGAATGAGATACGCGAGTAAACACACTAGATAAACGACTTGAAGGATGAGCGACTTGAGTGGAGGAAGCAGTGTTACCATCATTAGTTAAGTAATACGTAGTAGTAGTCTTAAACAAGGACTGATCAACAGCAACAACCTGAACGACATCACTAAAAGAGAGAATCTCAAAGAATTGTTGATGCTCAGAAACAACAACACCATTAACAAGAACCTGAACGGTAAGGCGATACTCACCAGGACTCTTATAATCATCAAGAGCAATAACACGAGGAGTAGTTTTTTCTCCTAGCTCAGCACCAACACGACCAAGACTCGTATTATACGACTCATCAAAGAACTCACTAAACATACGAACAGACAACTCTTCTTGCGTGTAGCTGCGAGCGTTACGATTACGCAAACCAACACTTACGCGCAAATCATTACGCGGATCAACAACTTCAGGAGCAGAAACACTCAAAGCAATACTTGGAGAGTACTGCATACCAGGAGCGTCCGGGTTACGAACATTAATAAACGGGTCTTGAACAGCTCGCTTGACCTCACGAGTAGCTTGGCTGCGCACCTCAAGAGGAACTAAATAACTGCCAAACCCTACGCGACCAACAACAGGAGAAACCTCAATAGTATACATGCCCTGCTGCCCACTAGCGATAGGTCCGTCAGGACGAGAAGTAACAAACAAATTATACATAGACGTAGCAACACTTAACGTGTAGCGGTCAGAATACGCCGCGTCATTAGTTACAACAACGTTATACACCGCTACTTCACCAGGAAGAACAGACGTCTGCACACCAACTACTTCAGCAGTAAACGTAGCAGAAACAACACCTACTGAAAGGAGTAAGACGACAACAAATAATAGGGTTTTCTCTCTCACAACAACTCTAGAAGCGAAAGTGTTTATATAGTTTATCCAAAAAAAGGGTGTTTGTGAGAGTACAAGCAACCCTAACAGCACTCATTCTTGCAAGCGCAATAGAAGTAAACGCGCAGACATACACAAAAGAAACGTTCGCTGACACCCTACAAATAAGCCTAGAAGGAGTGGTGAGTGCAGAGTACATACAAGAAGCACTCCAACACGTACACATAAACAACACCGTAACGCGCGTGTTTGAACGAGTAGCTCCAACAACCACGCAAACACCAACGAAGCAACGACTAGAAGCAGCAGCGAGAAGGTACAAACAAAGAAAAGGCTTTTCTGCGTATAAACGCGTACTTGATGCGTTCATACAAGAACACGAAGAAGAACTCCTACGAGCAGAGATACAACACGACGTGCACTACGAAGACATAGCAGCAACGATCGTTCACGAAACACTCGCAGGAAGATACACAGGAAGCTTTAGCCTACTAGAAAGCTTCTACACACAATACGCTACTGTACAAAGAAGAAGAGAACACCGCTGGGGGTCAGTACACCAAGCACGCTACCTCTTCTTAGTAGCCAAACAACTCGGACTAAGCCCACAAGAACTTGCAAGCATGCAAGGAAGCTACGCAGGAGCGTACGGAATGAAACAATTCATGCCAGAAAACCTATACAAGTACTCACAAGCAAGAAGCCTAGAAGAACTCGCTACACCAACAGCAGCGATACAAGCAGTAGCGAAGTACTACGCTAACTACGAGGAAGAAATACACACAACAGAAAACATGAAGATAGGCTTAGGACTACCTGCCAAAGCACGCCTACGCTACAACAAAGAAGCACAAACGCAGGAAGAACGACTACAAAACTACTTTTTGTACAACAAAAGCTACAGCTACGCCTCCTTTAGTAACGAACTAGCAAGAAGCGTAAACAGAAACGAAGAAGAACTAGAGAAGCTACGAAACACTACTTACTCCCTCGCGCTTAACAACAGACAAGACCGCATCAGCAAACCCAGCCATGTCCGGCTCGTGACTAACGATGATAAGCTGCTCACACGACAAACGAGTAAGCACTTCTTGTACACGAGTGAGTTGTTGACGACTAAAGCCATCAGTAGGCTCATCCAAGACCAACAAGCCAGTCGTACGCACGCCATCAACGAAGCGGTTTATCGTACGAAACAACGAGAGACGATACGCCAAAGAAAGACTCTGCCGCTCCCCACCACTCAAGGAATCTACCGCCGCATCAAACCCGTCCTGCGTAACGAGAGGAGAAAATGATTCATCAAGAGAAGCAAACACCCCACTCTCCTCAAGCAACTCATACACGTACACAGAGAACTGAGCAGAGAATTCTTGGTGCAAACGAGCAAACACTACACGCTCAACCTCAGAAACAGCAGCACTAAACACCTCCTTCAGCCACGCTTCCTGTGAGCGCAAAGAAAAGAGACGTTGCTGCTTGGAAGTCTTCTTAGCAATAACCTTCTTAACAGAAATAACACGCTCCTGAACAAACGCGACTGAACTCTTCGCAGTAGCAAGAACAGACTCTTGCTCAGATAAGGTCTTACGAGCAGAGGTTAACACTTCTTCTTGCTTCTCATACGCTGCTTTATCAAACTCCACAACAACGGGTTGTTGTAGAGAAGAAAGCTCTTTTTGAGCAGAAACTAAGGACTCTTGCAAACGCACTAACTGCTCGCGAGCAAGTTTGCGAGAAGAAAGCACTCGCTGATACGAAACAAAAGAGCGCTCCTGCTCGCGCAGCTGAGAGCGCATACGAGACAATTTATCCACGTTACCAGAAGCTTTTTCTATACGAGACTGAACAGTAGCAAGCTCCTCACGCAACTCCTCACTCGCCTCAAAGGCGTGCTGCTTTACGTGCTCTTTATACTCGCTACCAACCTCTTGCTTACACGTAGGACAAGAAGCAAGGCGCGAAACACTACGAGCATCCTCCTCCAGCTTACGAAGCTGCTCCTGCAGTAACCGAGCAGAACCACGAGCCTGAGCAAGAACAGACTGGTTCTGCTCAAGCTTATCAGAAACTACCACGAGCTTCTCAGAAGGATCACTAACAACAGAGAGCTTCTCAGAAAGCTGCTTTTCTAAACGAGCCTGCTCAGCAAGCAAACGCTCCTGCTCAGCAAGCAAACGCTTACGAGACTCCACAAAACGAGTAAGCGATTGCTGATAATCACGAAAAGACTCATACGAGACGCGTAAAGCAGCAAAAGACTTCTCAGCAACAAGAACAGCTTCTTTTGCCTCTTCAACAACAACCAACTGCTTACGCACCTCTTCTTGAGCAGCACTAAGACGAGCATGCAACGTAGATAACTCATCTTTATGCGCTTGCAAATCAGCAATGCTTCCCTCCAAGAAGCGCTGCTCCTCACGAACACCCCGAACAAGAGAAGAAACGTTCTCAAGAACCGTCTTGTACGCATCAATACTAAAAATACTACGAAGAACATCCAAGCGATGAGAAGAACTATCCGTAAGGATACGCTTCATCTCCTCCTGAGGAGTATACACCGTGTAACGAAACAACACATCACTAGCCTTAGAAACAAGCTCTTGAGGATAGCCAAGCAACTCAAAAACCCTCGCTCGCAACTCAGTAGCAGTCAATTCCTCAGAAGAACCATTCACCTCAAGAACACCCGACTCCTGACGAACACCACTACCCGTGCGCTTAAGAGAACGAGAAACAACGATTTCTTGCTCTCCAAGAACAAACACTAACTCAACACCACCAGAAGAACACCCGTACCGCAACAAGCTATCAGCAGACAAATCACCCCTACGAGCACCAAAGAGCGCGAACTCCACACCAAGCAAAACAGTACTTTTGCCACTACCAATGTCTCCAGAGAGAAGAGTAACTCCTGTAGAAAAAGAAACCGACTCATCAATGTATGAGCGAATGTTTTGCATGCGTAAACGCTTAAGGATCATATACTAAGAAGAAAAGAAGCGATTAATTATATACGTACCGAAATCACAAAAAACGCTTTATCTCAGAAAGAGAAGAAATATCTCCACCACCAAAGCGATCCAAGTACAAAGCAGAAACACCAACGCTTTCAGGAACTTCTTTATCAAAATGAAGGTTATCGCCTACATGAAGGACCTCAGAGGAAGAAACACCAAGGTCAAGAAGAAGTTTCTTCCATAAAGAAGCATCTTTTTTGCCAGAAACACTATCAACAGACGTATAGATATGAGAGAAGAAGCTATGAATACGAGTAGCTTGCAACTTAATATTCATAAACGAAGGATGAGCGTTCGTAACAACAACAAGCGTGTAGGAGCGAGATAACTCAGTAAGCACATCAATAACCTCTGGGTAGAGATGAGCAGAAGCAAGAATAGACACATCAATAGCTTCTAGAGGTAAACCAAAAAACTTCATCCACCAAGAAAGATCAGTCCAAAAAGGAATTTTGTCAATGTAACGCTTCTTATAATACTCAGCGTACACCTCAAGTTTTGCTTGCCTAAGAGAAACAGAGTTTTTTTGCGCGTACAAACGAGGAATTTCCTCATCCCACAACACGTTATCAACATCCTCACTAACAAGAGTAGCATCCATATCAAAGGAAATAACAGAAACCATACAGCAAACAAGAAATAACCACTCATTAAAAGGTTTTTGCAGATACAAATAAAAACAAGAAAGAACAAGAACACCGTATGGAAGACTTATTAGTAGGCATAGGACTTGGAGCAATAGGACTAGCAGCAATGCTCGTACTACTACTTCTAGCACTAGCCGTATATATCTACACGTCATGGGCGATCATGACAATAGCAAAGAAGACAAAGACGACACCAGCATGGCTAGCATGGATACCCATAGCAAACATGTTCTTACTAGCAAAAATAGCAAAAACGCCATGGTGGACAGCACTCATAGCAATACTAACAGGATGGATACCATTTGTCGGACAATTCGTGCTAGCAGGAATCATCATCTACTGGTTCTGGCTAATAGCAGAAAGAAGAAAGTACGACGGATGGATGGGAATACTCATGATAATACCAATCGTGAACTTAGTAATCCTAGGAGTACTCGCGTTCGCAGACAAAAAAAAGTAACTCTACGAAAAAAATATTTTTCTTCTTTTTCTTTATAACAAAGAAACCTTTTTAAGCAAACACCAAATAACAACAAACAACACAGCCCCGTAGTGTAGTGGCCAATCATAACCAAACATGATGGTTACGGGCAATTCATACGAGCCTTTGGAGCTTGGGACCCCGGTTCAAATCCGGGCGGGGCTATTTATCTTTTCAGGTAAAAAACAGAATTATCTCTTAATCCAACTTATACAGAGTATCAGTGCGTTAGAAATGTTCAAATATGACTATCTGCGGTTTCATTTTTATTCTCTAACGAAATGCTGCTTCCACTTGCATCTGCTCAGACTCTGAAAGGCCGAAGAGTTCATAGAACATATTGTTTATCTTTCGCTCAGTTTTCTCTTTCTTATCGAGCAAGTTCTCAAGTTCATTCTTATGAGAATTGAAATATTCCTCCCACTCATCCTGTTCCTCCAGAGAAAGCTTAACATCTGAAATTCTATCTAGTTCCTCTACGAGATCGTTAAACGTCAATCGATGCAGTGAGTGAATTTTCTTGCTCAGTTTGTCTAGTTTGAAGTTCTGCCTGACCCGATTAAGTATTTTCGACATGTCTTCAGTAAAACTGTTTGTGTATTCAGCTGCTTTATTTGCGAGAACCACATAGCGTTTCTGCTCACTAAGAGGAATTTCTTTAATATAGGTACTCCTCAAGTTTGGAGATGAGTATAAGAGATATCCTCCAGACATTCTAAGACCATCAAAGAAGCACTCAAACAAGTAATTATAAAGATTTGAATTCAGCCAGCTCAACACGTATTCTGGAAGAAATTTATCGTTGAAGGAATGAATACAATTGGTATTGATTGATGAGTATTCGCCTTCGGAATCATAGAATCCCTCACATCGTAAGCCAATTTTCGCAATGATTATTTTTGGAGAGGAATAAAGAGCATGTCTATTTGCTGATATAATCTTACTATTCTTAGGCAGGTAGGGAGTCAAGTATGATTCTCCTTTGTTGACTAGTAAATCAACCCCCCAAGTAGTGGTATACGGATCAATAGTTCCTGTATTAATCAGTTTGTAGCCTCTTTCTACATTTATTATCGAAGAATATTCATCAGCTTCCCTAGCTGTGGATGTAGCGTTGATGACACCCGCCTCTTTTAAAGAAACGCTCTGGTTAATAATTTTTTCTACGATAGACAGCTTATCATTGAGCAAAAATCCCAGGATATAGTCGTCCAAAATCTGCAGTTTACTCGAAGGAATTTTAGTTCCCACATAATGCTTGGTAATATTATCAAATTTACCTGTATCAATCTTATAATCAGTTTTATGCTTAGGTTTTATGAATGATATTACTGGATACGTACTCGCATCAGGAAAAACTGACTTATCTGAATAATCTATTAATCTCACTATCTGTGATTCCTCAATCAATAGTTTTCGTAGTGCCTTCCCATAGCTAGCAGAGAGGTACCTATTAGGAGTAATGTACGAAAGAATCCCTTCTTCTTTAAGCAAAGATAAACCCTTTTCAAAAAAGTAAATGTATAAGTCGACAGTCCCCTTTGCTGTGATGTAGTTCTTCTTCAGAAAGTTGTATTGTTCATCTGAAACGGATTTTTTTAGTTCCATGGCACTCACGTAAGGCGGGTTCCCTAATACGACGTCAAAACCTCCATTCTTCATTACGGAAGGAAACTCGTAATGCCAATCGAACGCTAATGAAGAGTCGATTTCCTTATCATCAACTAGGCTGTTTCCTTGCTTGATATTGTCCGAGAGGTTTGATAGTTTCCTATTACGGCGCGCCATCTTAAGGAATAAGCTTAGCTTTGTGACCTCAATAGACTCACGGTTAACATCCACGCCAAAGATGCTATTTTTAATTATTTCACGAGCCTCATCTTCTTCATTCCACTTTCCCAGCGTAATTTGACCTTGAATATTACTCTTTTTTTTCAGTCCCCGCTTCGCAGAGTATTTCCCAGTTTCATGTTTAAACGCATGTATTCCCTTGAATACATCCAGTAGCACATCGGTCGCTTTTAACAAGAATGCTCCCGAGCCACAGGCAGGGTCTAGAATTTTTATTGATTTAAACCTCTGTTCTAGTTCTTCGATATTTGATGAGTACTCTTTGATTAGACCTGCAACAGTCGATTCTCCTTTTTTAGAGAGAGAAGGTATAATTGTGTTCCTACAAATATAATCAGTTATGTATTCAGGAGTATAAAATATTCCTTCACTCTTCCTCCTTGACTCATCCTTATCTTGTAAGTCTTCAATGTCTGAGATAGATTGTTCGAAAATATGTCCAAGGATATTGACATCAATTTCGGATTTGAAATCGAATGATGCCATAAGCAAAATATTCTCGATTATAGGATTAATCTTGTTCTTGTATGGAGCGAATACCTCTTGTTCTCGCTCGTTCAGTTCAAGCCCGCGTTTTTTTAGCTTTGAATTTTTCCGGACATCTTTGAAAAACTTCTCAGTGCGAAAATCCATAAAGAATATTTTTCGTGGAATAGGATGACTGAAGAGCCCACCATTGAACCCAAATACTTTTTCTGGAAAGCTACTTCCTTTGTCCAAATCAGTAAATAATGCTACAATAACTGAAGATATGTTTGAAGAGTTGCTTGAAAACAAATGCGTAGTTTCGAGCGTTTTGAGGATGCGTTCCTCAACTATTCTTTTGCGCAGCTTCTCTGTATCCTCAGCAAAATAGACAAACATCAGTCTGTTGAGGAATAACTGAGCGAAGTGAACGGAGGCTTCTCGACTAATCGGAGAATTCGTTTCGAATTCCTTGACTAGCATTAATCTCGTCTCGTGGAACAATTTATAGAACTCATTTGTAAACTCTCTGTCCTCAATTACCGACTCTTGATAGAGTTCTTCTACAAATCCTCCCTCTATGCTATCTCTCGAAAATATTGCAACAAACTCCTTGAGTTTTTGCTTATCATCCGCGATTTCATCAAAGTCCATTCGATAGTACTTGGTACTGCCAACATCATACTTGAAAAGTATGAACGTATTGTAATTGGTGCAGATACCGTAAGGACTAGCATGAAGCGACATATACCTCCACAACTGCTGCACAGACGATTCAGAAGAAGCTCTATTCTGAACTGAAAATAAATCCTTCGTCTTCATTCCTTTTGCTTCAATACGTACTATGCTTTGACCGTTTTTTTCATAAGTGAACTCAACGCCTTCCTTTTCGTGTTTAATATTGGAATACCCTAATATGTCCTTGAGAATCAAATCATAAAACTGCAGATAACCTTCTTTCTCTTTGTCAAGCTTGCCATCTTCAATCATTTTGAGCCAAACATTAGCGGCTGTATGCTGCTTTGTGCTTAATTTTGTGTTAGCTACAAGCCTATTGACGGTGATTTCATTAAACAGAGTATTCTGCGCTGTCATTTCTTTTACTAACTTTACACAAGCTACTTTTTAAATCTCTCGAATAATTTATTGTTCTATTCATAACAACATAGTCTATGTTAAAGGAAAAGGAGTTGCTAAATATGTTTATGAGAACAAACTAGTCCGCATTTCTAACTGGTATAATACAGGAGATTTAGGCACATTCATAGATGGAAACTTATACATAACTGGAAGGAGTAAAGAGTTAATAAATAAAGGAGGGATTAAAATAAGCTCTTTAGAAATAGAATCTATTATTCGTAAAAATAATCCTACTACCAAATTTGTAGTCGGTCCCATTTACTCAAAAAAATATGGAGAAGATATCGGTGTACTTTCTGAAAGTAAATTAAGTTTAGGTGAAGTACCTAAAAAGATCAAGCCTAGAAAAGAGTTCATTCACCCGATAGGTTTGTTACCATCTAGTTTGAAGATCGACAGAATATCTGCAAAAAAAATACTTTTTACTATTTCTAAAAATCAGTAATAATTCGGCAAATATTATCATGTAATTTGTTTGCAAAAACAGGGTATTCTGACTCAAAAAAAGCGTATAAATAAAATCCTGCTAGTAACATAGCGTTTTTTAGTGTTTCTTTCTCACCTGTAAACTTATATCCTTCAAGTATAGCTTCAACCTTGTATTTGTTTAATACATAATCATCAGCACCCCACCTAAAACAAACATACCCTACATCCCAAATAAGTGGCGCGTAAAACGAATCATCAAAATCGATGACACCTGTTATTTTATTATTTTTGAAAAATATGTTGTACTCGTTTAAATCAAAATGAATTATTCCTGTATCTTCATGCTCAAAAGACATGTGAAGAAGCAGCTCTTTATGTTTGGCTTCCGATTGAATGTTCTCAAAGACCTGTTTAGGTGTAACAGATTTCCTTATGTCTTCTCCAGGTAAGTGCAAATTTTTTGTAATTTTGTGTAGCTTTCGTAAAAAAATCCCTATTTCATTAGCAATAGAAGAATTAAAATTTGTTAAGTGTTCTCCTTCTATAAATTCTAATACTAAACAAAAGTTACTATCCATTTTACACAGCGCACCGTCTTTACTGGAAACTATTCGAGTAACAGGAAGAGAACGTAGTTTATCTAAGAGCATAATCTCATACATAAGATACTCAGAGGTTTTTATTTCTCCAATAAATAATTTAAGAACAAATTTTCCTTTAGTAGTATAAATAACATAATTCTTATTTTCATACGCTTCTGGTAACTCAGCATAAGAAATAAGCTCTCCTATGTCATACGAGGCTAATAACAAATCCAAGTTCATATAAATAATATATCCTACTTTTTCTTAAATATACGCATTTTACGCTACACATAAATAAGCACTATGAAGAGATAACTAATCTACAGTATCATTTATAAACGCTAAAGCCCACCAAACAAGAAGTACTTAACAGCAACTACAAGTATAGGAAAGAGAGGAACACTTACTTTCCAAACACGCAGTTTACGAATAAACAAACCACCAGTTAAAGTTACTAAAATAACAGCAACAATATAGGAGAGTACTAAACTCAGTAAAACTGCAAAAAACCACTCGTTAGCAAACGTGTAGTAGCGATCATCAAGGCCGTAGTACGTAGTAAGAATAGCAAGCGCAAAGAAGCCAGCGATGAATGCTTTGATGTAATTTTTGTATTTGCGAAGCACTTTGTCTTGACGAGCCATACAAGAAAAAGGGCATGTTGTGTTCTTAAGAGTGACGCAAAGAAAGCAAGGGTTTAAAAAGGAATTCACAATCGTGAATTTATGCGTTCTGCAAACAAAACACTAAAAGAAATACTACGAGCAGAAAACCCAACAAATCAACTAAACAAAACAGGAGGAAAACAAGCACTTAGTTACTTCGCAAAGAACAGCTGCAAAAGCTTATACGCACTAACCCTGCAGACACTTGCGCAAAAAGACCCAGCGTTCAGAAACGTATTTAATGATTTTGAAGCAGAAATGAAAAAACGAGTCCAGAACGGAAGCGCGTGCGCATGTATGAAGAAAAGATACCAACAACAAGAACCACAAACTGCATTACAAAAAGTAACGTACTTTCTAAAAAACGAGTTAAGCTACATACAAGCACAAATAAGAAAAGACTTTCGAGTATAAAAAACTAAGAATCGTACCTGCACATATCAACGAACTCATCAATACTAGAAGCAAAAATTGCGTTATTAACTCTTTCAGGACGAGAAGTAAACGCGAAAGCAACAGCGTCTGCAGCTTTGCGAGCAATATCCTGATACAAAATAATATCCTCACGTAACTGATTACCTACAGATTCAACAACGTCAGCGTTTGAATGAATACCTGCTTGAGGATACGTATTAGGAGTTAAGCCAATATGTTTATTAACTATATAAAAAATGGAATTGCTTGTATCTCTGTTCATAGTACCATCAGCCCAACGACGACTAACACGAGCATGAGCTGCTTGCTCTAAAAAACTATCTTGATACGAACCAGTAACACAAGAAAACAACTTCTCTTTAAGCCAGACAGGATCAGTCTGCATGATTTTCCCATATGTCGTCTCACTAAATACGTGAGCTAAAGATTCGATAATAGGTAAACAAAAAGAAGTTTTTTGTAAACGCTCTTCATGGACAGTTGCAACGTATTCAGATTTTTCTTGAGAGAGTTTACGAGAAAAAAGCTCTTGTTCTAAACGAAAAAAATCAGCGGGTTTGGACACATGCATAGTTCCTCGTAATTGAGCTACGTGTTCATACTCATGACGAAAAGTCAACAAAGCAGCGTTAATTAACGGTTTAGGAAGAGAAGAAACATACGCATTATACTGATTAATAAGGTTCTCTCGCCTAAGAGAAAGATTTGAAAAAATTGTTTCTACATCTCGACCGCATTCACGACTAAAAGCATATAGTTTTTTGAAACGATTAGACTCTTTAAGAACATCATAGACCCCTTCAGGGTCTTTTATGAACGCTTCAAAAGAAGAAAAGTATGTATCAGCTGTTTGCACAGCAGAAAGTAATGAAAATACCTCAGAGTATTCTGTGTTTAGCGCAACATTTATGCGTAAACGACTCCCTTGAGCAGTTCCTAAAGCACTCATTTCTGGACGAACAACAGCTTCTATCTGTACCTCCTCAGGAAGAAGCAAACCTAAATCTTCTCGTTCTTTACGCGCAAGCTCCTCAAGAGACACAACTTGCTCATCATAGTACGTTTGTACTTCCTCAGATATCTCAAGTAACATAAACAACAAGAAACAAAAACAAGTATTTAAACACTACTAAGTAGTTACTCATCACCAAGCAATTCTTTAAAGACTTCATAGCCACCACTAAAGCCCTTAAAACCCATAGCTACGATATAGATTTCTTTACTACGAGAAC
>JBLKOP010000006.1:0-59741 GCA_047602905.1 Candidatus Woesearchaeota archaeon
AAGAACTGCGCAGCAACAGAAGGAGACAACAATGGAATACTCAATGTCCCTAGACCAAGCGCTGCTAGGAATTGTTTGCGAGTGACTTTACTATCAAGTATTTTGTCTACATTACTCTTGAATTTCTTCATTGAGCCTCACCTCGCAATTTTTTCTTTGCTCGTAGGAGTTGGCTTGCTATGTTTCTTTGGTCTTTTCCGAGTATTTGCGCTATTTCTTTTGTTGTTTTTCCTGTTTCTTGTAGGTATTTGCTTGTTGCTTGTAGGGGTGTTAGTGTTGTGTTGTAGATGTTTGCTGGTATCTGGGTGTTTGTTATTTCTTGTAGTATTTCTTGTTCTGTGAGGTTGTAGGTGTTTTTTAGGAGGTGTATGTATTGTTGTAGTCCTTCTTTCCAGTTGCTGTGCACAAAGAAATTTTGTTGAGAGAGGTTTTTAATGTTTTGTTTTTTGTAGTGTTTTTTTATTACTTTTTCTTTTTTAGAAGATTTTATTGTTTTTTAAAGTAATTTATACTAGTATATTACTATTTTTTACTGATTAATGCAATTTATTGTTTTTTAAATTATTTTATAATATTTTTTTATTACTTTTAATTATTTTTTAATCTTTTTGTTTCGTTTTTTGGTTGCTCCCAGAAAGGTTTCGGTTTTTCTTCCTATACGCTTCTAAAGCTTCTTTGTTCAGAGTTGTTTGTGATCTATTATGGGATTAAGCAATAAGAAAGAAGAGCAGCTAAAAAAGCAGCCAAAGATTGAGTCCAAAGTGTATAAGTCTAAGACGGGTAAGTACATCGTGTATCAAACGATTATTACTGAGACCAAGCCTGTTGAGTATTTGCAGGCTGTTTTAGACAATGAGCCTCTTGGTTCTGAGGAGGTAGAGGCGTAACTGCCTCTTCTCTTCACAACGTTTATATACGTAACGCACGTAATACATGTATGACGAGTTTGACACTTGCTATTCCCAACGATTTGCGAGAACGCATGAAGGAGCATCCAGAAATCAATTGGAGCGAAGTAGCTCGCCAAGCAATCAAGAAACGACTCGAAGACCTCGATTTCATCCAAGAATTCATCGAAGAAAGCGACATGACTCTCCAAGAAGCAGTCACTCTTGGTCGAGAACTTCGCAGAAAAGTAGGAAAACGTATTCTCTCGTCGCAGACGCAAACATCATCTTTGCAGCGTTAATTAAGCCAGGAACTTGTGCAGAAATATTGTTTTCTAAACGAGTAAACATTTTTGTCCCTGAATTCTTATTTGAGGAACTTAGTAAGTACAAAGACATCATACATAAAAGAACGCAGCGCCCAGATGTGCAAGAGTTTTTTTCACGAATAATGCAAGTAGTGAAAGTAGTTTCTCATAAAGAGTTCAGTTCAAGTATTAAGTACTCGCAGCAAATCACGCCTGATCCTGATGACGCAGCATATCTTGCTTTAGCACATCATCTTCGTTGTCCGTTATGGTCTGAGGACAAAGCATTAAGAAACCAAACAAGTATTCAAGTACTATCTACTTCACAACTTCTTAATCTGCTGTAACCTCTCTACTCCGCGCACGGTTATAAAAAGAAGATTTTACAAAAAAGTATTTGCTCTTAGGCTTTTTTTCAGTGAAGTTTAGGAATTGTTTATTCGTTTTTCTAGTTCGTCGTAGTAGTTATTTACTAGATCGTGTATTTCGTTGAGTATGGGGATGTTTACTCCTCGTTCGTTGAGTATGTCAAGTCTTTCTCCAACCCACGTGATCCATACTTGTTCCTCTTCAGTTCGTATTTGGTTTTTTAGTTCTTCTAAAACGACTTCCCATTCCATTGGTTCTTCTGCTATTCGTATGCAGTCTTGTATGTCTCCTTCTCGTTCTGTCATTGTTTTGAAGAAGTAGTGCTGCTCCTCCGATGATGTAGATGTTTATTGGTTTTTGTATTGTTGTTTGTAGTTGCTCAAAAAAGTTTTTGAGTTCTTGTTTTGTTGTTATCATAGTTGTATGTTGTATATCTCTGCTCTAGTTGCTATTTCTTCTTTTGAGGGGAATTCTTTGATTGTTTCTCCGTTGAGTGTTTTTCGTATTTTCTTTAGGATTTCGTCTTGTTGGTTTGTTAGTTCTTGTTGTATGTTTTTTTGCGTTCTTGCTCGTATGTGTTCGAGTTGTTTCTCGTTTAATATCATGATATGAGTTGGTAAAATAGTTCTGCTCCGTAGAGGATGATGTGTTTGTTGAGTATTTGTTGTAGTATGCTGTTTTCGTGTGTTTTGAGTTCTTGTATGTTCTCAAATGAGAGTGTGATTGTGTCTGCAGGTATTGTTGTTTGTGCAAGTTGTTGTTCTAGTATTTGTTGTGCGCGTGGGTGTTGTGTGATGAGTAGGATATCTATGTCTCGGGGGTTTTTTGTTGTTACTGCTGATCCAAAGACAATGAGTGTGCTTGCGGGAAGTTTTTTTGCTATGTCTTGTCTAAGTAGTGTTAGTGTTGGGTGTTTGTTGAGGAACTCTTTGCTTCGTATGTGTTCTGTGTATGCGTGTTCTTGATGGTGTTTTTTGTAGTTGAGGCTGTATCCTCCTTTTTTTTCTTCTATGAGTCCTTTTTTGATGAGTTCTTGGCTTGCTCTGTGTATGAGTGCTGGGTGTTTGTTGAGTGCTTTTGCTGTTTCTCGTAGGCTGAATCGTTTTGTTATGTGTGCGCAGAAGTGCGTAAGTATTGTTCGTTGCGTAGAGGTAAGCGTATACTTTTTAGTATCCATGTGTATACTATTGAGTATATAGTTGTTTTTATATGTTATGCATTCAGCAAGCATAATTTGTGTAATAAGTACGCATTTATAACACGTTTTGCTGTACGTGTCCAGTGAGTCCAGTGAGAAGAGTTTTTATAAAGAAGAAGGCTGTACAGCAAGTATGCAAGTTGCTGTTATTGGAGGAGCAGGCTACATCGGCACTCACGTGTGTTTTGCTCTTCTTGACGCAGGCCACGAAATTACTATTTTTGATGATTTAAGCACTGGTTGCTTGGAAAACACTGCTTCGTTCTCGTTTGTTCAGGGAAGTATTCTTGATAAACAAGCTCTTAAAGAATTCTTTTCTTCTCACTCCTTTGATGCTGTTATTCATCTTGCTGCAAAAAAAGCTGCTGGTGAAAGTATGCGAAACGCTAGTTTGTATGCGGAGAACAATATTTCTGGAAGTATTAATTTGTTTAATGCCGCTGTTGCTTCTGGTGTAAAAAAAGTTGTTTTTAGTAGTTCTGCTGCTGTGTACGGAAGCCCTGCGTATACTCCTATGGATGAAGAACATCCTCGTAATCCAGAGAACTTTTATGGATATACGAAGTTAGCTATTGAAGAAGTACTTAAATGGTATGCTCAGGTGTATTCTCTTAACGTTGTTTGTCTACGCTACTTTAACGCTGTAGGTTATGATAAACGAGTGGTTGGACTTGAGCGAGAGCCACAGAACTTGTTTCCTCTTCTCTTTGAAGCAGTCAGGAATAAGAGTTCTGTTACGGTGTTTGGAGACGATTACGATACTCCTGATGGTACGTGTTTGCGTGACTACGTTGACGTACGAGACTTAGCAGACGCACACGTAAAAGCGTTAGGTGTTTCTAGCTGTACAGTGAATTTAGGAACAGGACGAGCAGTGAGTGTTCTTGAGGCTATAGAGGCGGTTAATGAAGTGTATGGCGGGCCAGAGTATACGGTAGGAGAGAGAAGAGAAGGAGACCCTGCAGTAGTGTTTGCATCAAATGAATTGGCGTTTGAGAAATTAGGTTGGAGAGCGCGATATACAGATTTGCAAGAAATTGTTTTGTGTATGGGAGAAGCGTACGGGCTGAAGAAGTAGGTTAATTTGTTGTTTGTTCTTTGAAGTACTTGATTGTTTCTTTAAGTCCTTGTTGTAGTTTGGTTATTGGTTGCCAGTCTAGTAATTTCTTTGCTTGTTAAGAAGTTGTCTACGCAAATGACTTTGTGTCCTTGCTTAAGAAGTTCTTCGCAGAGGCGGCTTCCTAAAAAGCCTGCTCCTCCTGTTACTAAAATGTTCATTTTGGTAGTTTTTGTAAGAGGAGTTTTTAAATGTGAGTGAATGTTATTATTTTTATGAGTTATACGCGAGAGGTTGTTCGAGGAAGTGCTTGGTAATCAATTATCTTAGCGATAGAAACTCAAAGAATAATTCTAGAATGTAGCGGTGTTGTTGGTTCATAGCTAAGTCGGAGAGTTCTTCTCTGCTAAACCAACCCATATCTGCTCCTTCATGTAGTGTTAGTGGTTGGTTGTTGTAGGTTTCATAAAAGATGTATTCTGTTTTGAAGTGCGGGTGGGCTTGTTGTCGTTTCATAAACAAAACGGGTTTGCTTAGTTGGTATGAGAGCTCTTCTTGTGCTTCGCGAATAATCGCTTCTCGGGGTGTTTCTTCAGCGTCCATTCCTCCGCCAAAAAAAGCCCAGACGTTGGGGTTTGTGGGTGCGTGTTCGTCTCGTAATTGAAGTAATATTTTGTTTTTGTTAACTAATAAAATAACACACGAAGAGTTCATACGTAAAGAAAATAACAAGGAGGTTTTAATTGTTTGTGAAATCTTATTATTTTATATTGATTCCTTGAAGGTTCTTTACCTCCTCAGAAAAAATATCAAACATAGACAAGAAATCTTGTAAAAGAAGGTTTTAATATCTATCTTCTCGCTTCTAGCCTAAAGGAGCGTTTTAGAGGAGTGTAATAAATATTTTATTTCAATATCTTTGTTTACCTTATCTAAGTTATGATCAATGTTTATGGTATAACCATTTTTAATGTGTTCAGGATATTTGTTAAATAAATATTCGTAAAAGTCATAACTTTGTTTTATTTCGGTAGGAGTTAGTTCGCTTTTTCTTTTATGAATCAAGTTAGGATTTCCTTTTAAAAAAAAGACTATGTCTGGCTTTGGGGAAAAAAATATGCATAGTTTTTCGAAAAAATAAGAATAATGTTTTCCGTATCTTTTTATTTTTGAAGGGAAATCTAGAAAAAATCTATCAAAAATAAAGGACTTACCACTTAACATTCTTAATTTAATACTTAATCTAAAAAAAAGTTGCCTTTCAAAGTAGCTTAATAAGTTTTTTATTAATGATTTTAAGTAACTTTTATTCATTTCATTCATTTTTTTTGGGTTGATAAATCGTTTAATTTTTTCCCTGGAAAAAAAATGTTTTAGCTCAAAGTTTAAGTCAAGTTCTTCGTTTAAAAAAAGTTTAAAATTTGAAGTTAGTGTTGTTTTTCCTGTACCATCCGGACCATAAAAAACAACTAGTTCTCTTTTTTTATTTTTGATAGCAAAAAATCTTTGAATAGAACCATAGTACAAACCTTTAATAGACTTTAAAATCTTAATTTTTCTCTTCATTGTTTTTCTTACAGTGTTGTAATCTTTTGAGCTCTTGAAAGTATAGCCAATGTTCTTTAAACAAGACAATGTCTCCTTGGAAAATTGCTCTGAGAGAATTTTTTTGTGTTTTTCAGAGAAAGATCTATAATCAGAATAGTTTCTTGATAGAATATATGCGCTTTCCCAACAAGGTTTTAACACTCTAATTCCTTGTTTATTTATACAGGAATATTTAGGGTTCAATAAGTGTTTATCCATGTGTAACCATTTTCTTTTTACAAGCTTCGTCCTAATATCAAAATTAAAGGTTACCCACGCATCATTATCTAAAAAAATAATCTTAATTCCGACTTTGTAGTTTTCATCTAAATATTTTATAACATAGTATTTTCTATGTTCAAAAAAGTCTTTTATTCTTTTAAGAATAAGACCTTTCTTTTTATGGTCTATTAATAAGTCTAACTCTTATGATATAAAACCATCAAAAAAATTGCTTGAACAAATCAAAGGAGTACTAAACACCTTTGAAATAACCAGCTCACAAGGAGGAGTACTCAAACCAACAGGAGAATACCTAGAATACAGCTGGGGAGACGAAAGCCCAGTAGTATGGAACGGATTCATGAGCGCACTAGTAGGGCTACACGACTGCTACTTACACGGACCAAAAGAAACAAAAAAACAAGCAAAAAAACTATACGAGAAAGGAATGCAGAAACTAGTTGAAAGACAAGAAGAACTCTTCTTAAAAACATGGTTATTAGAATGGATACGATACGATGACAACAAACTCTACTTCGCAGACGGACCGTACATGAAAATAGAAACAAGACAACTAAACTATTTGAGTAAAAACGAACCAAAACTCAAAAAATCACTCAAAAAAATAATACAGATTAATAAAGAAAACAAGAATAAAAAGAACGTGTATGAATATTACTACTTTATAAAAAAGAGGATGATGAAATGAAAGGCTTTAAAGAAAAAACTCTCTTAATACTTACAGACTATTTTCCAAATGAGAACGGTTCTGTTCCAATGGGTGTTTTTGTTAAGTCTCAGGTAGATGAGCTAAAAAATTATTTTAAAAAAATAATTGTCATAAGTCCAACGCCTTATGCCCCTAACGTTCTAAAAAATTCAAGTTTACTAACTCCATTTCAAAAAGGATGCATAGAAATGAAAGATTATTCTTATGGTAACGTTGAAGTTTATTTTCCAAGATTCTACACGCTTCCCATAAATTACTTTAGGAAACGAAACGCTGAGTTCGCTGCTAAAAGCGTATTAAAACTTATCTCAAGAAAGAAGTTAGACTTTGACTTTGTTCACGCACACTTTACATGGATGAGTGGCTACATAGCAAACCAAATTAAAAAGAAGCTTGATAAAGAATACTTCTTAACAATACATGAAAACTCAGTCTGGTTTAAAGAAGAACTAAACTCCGGAGATGAAAGAATATACTCTACCTGGAAAAATGCCAAGGCTTTAATTAGAGTAAACAAACAAGACATCCCTTCTCTAAAAAAATACAATAAGGAGGCAGTGTATGTTCCTGAAATAGTAATCCTTATAAGCATGTATTGATTTAATATTAGTTATGGATGTTAAAGAGCTCTTTATTAATTCTTGTAAGTCAGCTTTAACTGTTCAAAACAAGAATGGCTCTTTTCAACCAGGAACTAATGGCCCGTATAATCATGAAGACACGCTTGTAACTAACACAGCAAGGCAATCTATTTCTTTTTACAAAGCATATTCCATGACCGGAAATAAAAAGTTCTTTGTTGCCGGAAATAAATGCATGGATTCTTTGTTAACTAAAATGAACTGTCCTTTCGGTTTCACGTACAAAATAAGAAATACAGGATTTGATAAATGTAATGGAGTCATTGGTCAAGCAATAGTTATACAAGCTCTTTCCTTTGCATACAAGGTTTCTAATGAAACAAAATATTTAGAGGAAGCCTTAAGACTATTTAACCTTCTTCCATTTAATAAAGCAACTAACTTGTGGGAGAGAATAGAAATAGATGGAACGAACCTAGGAGTAGATAATACGTTTAACCATCAGTTAGCTTTTGTGGCATATACAATTCCTTTAGCTCAAGAGAATAAAAAAGTTAGAAATAAACTTAAGCTATTTCTAGATAACGTAGAGAATAATTTGGTACTAAGAAATAAAAAAGGACTAATAAGGCACTTTAGCAAACAAAAAATATTGGGCGAAATAAAATACTTTTTACTGAATAAATATTTTAGACTTGCAGATAAACTAAGTAACTATGAATACAAGGAAAGAGGATACCATGCATATAATATGCTTTTATTTGCTAAACTAAAGCAAGAATTTCCAGACCATAACTTTTGGGAATCTAACAAATATCAAAGAGCAAGGGAGTACTTTATATCAAAAGAATATGAACAAATTAAGGAAACAAGCAACCCTTTTTTTGAAAAAGCAGACTTGTTTTTAGCCTACCATTATCACAAGGTAGAAAACAATCACAAAAAAACAAAGTTTTATTTACAAAAATACTTGGAAGAACATTACGACTTTGAAAAAATGTCAATGAGTAAAAACTCTGCCGATCCGGACAGCTCTCAAGCTTTAGTTTATCTTCTTGCAGATTTTTTGGATTTGGATTTATGAAAGACAAAGTTAAAATAATAGAACTTTTAGGAACGAGCAGTACTGGAAAAACAACTGTCAAAAACGAGCTGTCTAAAGAAAGCAACCTCGTTGATACTAATAAAATAACTCCTCAATTCAAGAGTCGTTTGCTCAAAACCTTTTATGGTGTTTTTTCATTAATAAAAATTTATTTTTTATCACCCGTTTGGGTTTTTAAAACTCATTGGTTTATCATAAAATATCTTTTCAAAAAACCTAAGCGTATGATTCATAGAATTGCAACAGTAACCTTGGTTTTAGATAGGCTTTTTAGCTGTAAAGAAGATAACAAATACTATGTTTTTTGCGAAGCTTATTTAAAATCTATTTGGAGTATTTACATCCTAAATAAACGTGCTAAACCTTTTGCAAAAAAGTTATTAGAAAAATACCATGAAACATTTGACGTGAACTACATCTATCTAAAAATACCGCCTAAAACAGCTCTAAAAAGAATGAAGAAGAGAAGGAGAAAAACAGATTTATTTGTTCTTAATACAAAAAATCCTTTACCCCACATAGCTAAACGTATAAGTGACTATGAAGAATTTATTAATCTATTAGATATAGATATAATGCTTAACATAAACTCAGATCAAAAACAACAGGAAGTTGTACAGGATATTCTGAAAAATGTATAACTTTATATGTTAAATTGACATTAAGAATGTATTAGATGATGAGTGTTCTGAGATGTTAATGAAAAAAGATATAACCCAATTCTTAAAGAGAAATAATAAAGAAGTGTTGGTCTTGAGATATCACCAAACCTCTTTTACAGATAATGGAGATCTTATGAGTACTCCTAGTCCTCGTGCGTTGTTTAGTGCTGAGTATGAGCGATATTTTTTTGGGTAACCTGGTAGTTGTAGTAGGTTTTCATGCTTCCAGCCCCACATATTTTTTTCTTTTTTCATGTCTTGTATTAGTATCTGGGCTGTTTTTTGGAATTCTTTACTGTTTTCGTCATTATAGTATGCTAAGGCTTTTGTCATGATAAACAAGGGCATGTAGTGTAGTTTTCCGTTTCGTAGTTTCAGGTATACTTTTCCTTCTTGTTCTGTTCTTGAGTAAAAGAATTTGCTTAGCAGCCAGTATTTAAAGCTTGATTTGTTTATTGCTGTTTGTTTGTTTCCTGAGTAGTCTAGTTCTGGTATGATGTTTGGGTATTTCATGGCAGTTTTATATACATATTTTTTCCTAAGTATTTTCCTATTCGGTATTTTATTAGCAGGTAACTAAAACGTAAGAAGTTGTACATGTATACGCCGTTTGTTTTGTATTCTTGTTTATATTTGTTATACAACGTTTTTGTTCCGTTGATTTTTTTGTTGAAGTTAAAGCTTATTTGTCCTGTTGTTTCGTACTTGGTTGTTAGTACTTTTGGGATATAGTCAAAGGAGTACTTTTTTGCTAGTTGTATTGCTAGGTCGTATTCTTGGTTGCTTTCTAATCGTGTATCAAATCCGTTTATTTCTTTTGCTGCTTGTGTTCGTATAAGCATTGTTTCTGTTCCGTACACGCAGTAGCTGGTGAGTAGTTGTTTGTAGATGTTTCCTTTTTTTCGGTTTTTTTTTATTTCTTGTATGTCTGCTCGTTTGTATTCTACATCACAAGTCACTACACCTAATCTATCTATTTTGGTTGTGTTGAATTTTTTTAGTTGTAACTCAATTTTTTTTGGGTGTATTTCGTCATCGTCATCAAGAAAGTTTATGTATTCTCCTTTTGCTTGTGCTAGTCCGTTGTTTCTTGATGTCGGCGCTCCGCTGTTGCGTTTGTTTTTTTTGTATTGTACTCGTTTGTCTTTGATTTGTTTTATCGCTTGTTCTGTGTTGTCTGTTGAGCAGTCATCTATTACTATTATTTCTATGTTTTTGTGTGTTTGTTTGAGTGCTGATTGTATTGCTCTTGTTACGAGTTCTGCTCGGTTGTAGGTTGGTATGATGATGCTTACAAGCGGTTGTTTAGCCATGTTATTGTTTTTGTTAGGGGGAGTTTTGTTTGTTGTTGTATTACTTCTAGTACGAGAAGATCTTGTTTTGTGTATCTTTTTAGTCCTATTAGTAGTGTTATTGTTAGTGTTGCGTATAGTGCTGCTGCCATAAGCACGTATACTATTGTCGGGATAGTAAATACTGTGTTAATCGTGCTCACTAGTGCGTAGCTGGTAATCATCCCAAGAAAGATGAGTAAGACGTTTAGTATGTCTTCTTTTGTGTACCAGTTTGTTCGTATTTGTTTTTTGCTTAGGTAATAAAGTGCTACTCGTACAAGCAGGAAGCTTGCTCCTGTGCTTATTGCTGCTCCTGTTATTCCTATTTGTTGTACTAGCCAGATGCTTGCTATGAGGTTTATGCTTACTGCTGCTATGTCTGCGTATAGGAGCGCAGTTGTTTTTTCGTTCAGTAAGAGTATTTCTCCTGCGAAGTAAACGTATGCTGTTGCTATGAAGAAGATGCTCAGTATGCTTACTGCAGCTGCTCCTGGTGCGTATTCTGCTCCGAATAGTATCGTAAGTATTTCTTTGCTAAAAAACACGAATACTAGACCTATGAAGCTTGCAAAAAGTATTGACCATGAGCGTATTCTGTAGTAGAGTTCTTTGAATTGTTTTTTTTCTTTTTCGTAGTATTCTGTTAGTACAGGAAGAAAGATTGGTGAGAAGAGTTTAGGAACAAAAAATAAGTAAAAAGCTACGCTAAAAGCGATTGCGTATATTCCTAATTCTGTTTCTGTAAGAAAAAATGCTATTACGAAGTTGTCCGTCCAGCTGAGTAAAAACCCCACTATTCCTGCTAGTAAGAGTGGCCCTGCGTATCGAAACCAACGGTTAACTTCGTATTTTGCTTGTTGAGTGGGAAGAGGTATTTTTTTTAGATAAAACATGTAGTACGCTACAGTTGCTGCGTACGAAATAAGCAGCACCCATGCAATGTAGTAAATGCTTACTTGAAGTATGTACAGTAGTATTACCCCGCCAAGTACTACTATTAACCGTATGATTTGGTTTCCTGATTTTGCTATTAAGCTTTTTTTGTATGCAAAAAACAATGATTCGTTACTTTTTGTAAATGTGTATAAGGGTATTGCTAGTGCTCCTACTTGAAGCATTGAAGTAAATAGTTCTCTGAACCCAAAAAAATTTGTTATAAGAGGTGCTAATAAGAATATGAGTACTGCAACGATTAAGGATGCTATTGTTTGTATTCGAGTTACTGCTTGTCTAAGACCTCGTACATAGCCAAACTTTTTTTTGGTTACATAATACGGAATAAAACGCTGTAACGCGCTGTACAATCCCGTTCCTGCTATTACTATAGATATAGAGAGGATTGTTAGTAGCATCTCGTATAAGCCGTAGTCTGCTGATCCAAAGCTTCGTGCAATGATGAGTTTGTAAAAAAAAGTTAGTGCGTAGCCTATTGTTATTGCGATAAAGACTGCTGCTCCTCCGGTAACGAATTGTTTGAGTGCTTGTTCTTCTTTCATTGTTCTTGAATAGCTCGCTTTCTAAATTGGTTAAGAACAAACGTTTTAGGAAGAAGCAACAGTACGTAGTGAAGCAAGTGATTAATGAGTGCTTTAGGTGAGAAATATTTTTTTGTAAACAAATATTTTCTTTGTATGCGCGCAGTGTTTCTTAGCGTTAGTCGTAAGTACTTATTTTTTCCTTGTTGGGTGTGTAAACGATATCGTATGAGTGGTTCTTGTAAGTTGTATCCTTTATGTTCTTGTATTGTTCTAAACCATAGCTCGTAGTCTTGAACTCTCGTGTATTCTTCGTCGTAGCGAGGGCGTATGCTTGCTCGTATCATAATTGCTGGTTGAGCAAAGCAGTTTCTTAGAATCATTTGTTCTTGTATTTCTTTGTTGGTTTCTGGATACACTCGTTTTCCTATGGTTTGTGAGCGTTCGTCAATTATTTCTAAGTTACTTCCTACGAGCGCGTATGAAGGATTTTTTTCTAGAAAACGAACTTGTTTTTCTAGTCTTTGTGGCATGCACACGTCGTCTGCGTCTAGTATTGCGTAGTATGCTGATTGTTTTGAGCATTTACTAAACGCTTTGTTTCTTGTCTTAACCACATTCAAATTGTTCTTGTTCTTGAATGCTCGTATTCGTTTGTCTTTGCGAGCGTATTTTTGTATTATTTCCCAGGTGTTGTCTGTTGAGCAGTCGTCTATGATGATGAATTCAAAATCTTTATACGTTTGTTCTAGCACGCTTTCTATTGCTTCTGGTAAGTATTTTTGTGCGTTGTATGCTGGCATGCACACACTTATTGTTGGTTTCATTTACTGTTTCTCTTTGCTATTTCTTCTACTAGTTGGCTTATTTCTTGTTGTGTTTTTTTGTTTTGTATGTAGTTTCTGAATACGAGTAAGAAGAGTAGTAGTATTGCGAAGTATACTACTACGAGGTTTGCTTGTGTTCCTATGAGTTGTTGGCTTAGTGTGTTTGCGTATCCGCTAAAGATCACTACTCCTGCTCCTAGTGTCCATAGCCCACTCCAGAAGAGTGTCCAACTTAGTGGCACTTTTTTTTGTTTGTAAAACGCATACGAGGTTGCTATCATGATTACTGCTAGTACTCCTACTATTATTGCGAGTACTCCTACCATCCTATCACCTTTTTTATGAGTAGTTTTACTCCTAGGATGATGCTTCGTATTGGTTTTTGTCCTTCTTCGTGGTAGTGTACTGTTACTGGCACTTCTGCATAACGCAATTTGTGTGTTGCTATTTCTTCTATTATTTCACTCGCATGCTCCATTCTATCAAAGCTTATGCGTATCTTCTTTGCTGCTTTTCTATTCATTGCTCGAAAGCCGTTGTGTGTGTCTGTTAGCCATAGTCCGCTAAAGATTGCTGTTACGAGTATTCCTAGTTTCAAAACAATTTTTTTTGTTAGTCGGATGTTTTTTGCTTCTCCTAAGAATCTGCTTCCTAGTGTTATGTCTGCTTTGTTTTCTTGTATTGGCCGTATCATGTCCACTACTTCTTTTGCTTCGAATTGGTCGTCTGCGTCGTAGGTGACTATTATGCTGTATTCTTGTTGTAGTGCGTAGTTTATTCCTGTTCTTAGCGCTGCTCCTTGTCCTCTGTTTATGAGGTGTTGTAGGAGTGTTGCGTTGTTTTGTTTTGCTATTGTTGCTGTTTTGTCTTTGCTTGCGTCATCTACTACTATGATGTTTTTGTGTCCTTGTTTGCGAAGTTTTTGTATTGTTGTTTGCAGTCTTTCTTCTTCGTTGTATGCTGCTATAACTATCGCCACTTCTCCCATGCTTTCTTTGAAGGGCGAGTATTTTTTTAAGTGTGCTGTTTTTTGAGAAGGTATCCGATAACAAATGCATGAGGTTCTTAAAGAAAGAAGTCTGTACGTTAGTTATGACTGAAATGGTTACTATACCAAATAAAAAGAGTATGAACGATTAAAAGCACTGGATACTTCAGATGAGCAGTTGGTTAAGAGTTTTAGACGATGAATTGACGATTTTAAGAACGCTCGTTTTGAGATTTTATAAGATTTTTTTGATTTCTTTTTCTAGTTCGTCTAGTTTGTTTGTTATTATGTCCCAAAGTATTTCTGTGTCTATTTTCCAGTATTTGTGAACGACTAAGTTTCTGAACGCACGTACGTGTTTCCAAGGAATAGCTGGATTTTTTGTGCGAGCAGATTCGGGTATTTGGTTGATTGCTTCTCCTATTATCTCAAAATTTCTTATGGTCGCATCCATTGTTTTTGTGTCGTTAATAAATTCTTCATAGGAGTATTCTTGTGTGTACTCTCGTATTTTGGCTATTGCTTTGAGTATGTCTTGTACATACAAATCATATTTTCGCTTCATATTGTTTTCCAGAAAGAATGTTTTCTCTGAGTTCTTCGCGTAACAAGTGCTTTTTTACGAGATCAACTTGTTCTCCGAATAGTTCTTCAAGAAGTTCTTGTAATTGTACATAATCATCAAAAAGTCCTCTTCCTTGTTTAAATTCTACAAGAAAGTCAATATCGCTTCCTGCGTGTTGGTTTTCTTTTGCATACGACCCAAATAACGAGAGTTTGTTTACTCCTAGTGAACGTATCTTTTCTGCGTTCTTGTTGAGTTCTTTGATGATTTCTTCTCGAGTAAGCATAGTGTATGTGAGTTGTTTATAGTTATAATATTTGTGTGTTTTATCTAGATACCATAGCGCGTTAACTCAGAAAATTAACTTTTTTTACTGTATATTGTAAAAATATTTCATTTTAGAACAAAAAAACAAATAGTTATATTTATATTACAGTTGTTATTATTTTATAACATGTTTTCTTCAAAGTACCGAGTACTCGCTGTTTTCTTTACCGATCCATACTCGCAAGGAGGTTTTGGGTTGCGAGAAATAAGCAGAGAAGCGTCTCTTGCTCCTGCTTCAACAAAACAGTATTTACAAGAACTACAACAAGAACAACTTGTTCGCGCAGTAACCAATAGGCGAGGACAACCAAAATATGTTGCTTCAGAAAACAAACAATTTCGTTTTCTTAAAAAGCAACACACTATACGAGTGCTTCAAGAAGCAATACCTACGCTAGTAGACAGCACTCTTCCTGATTGCATAATCTTGTTTGGTTCTGCTGCTCGTGGAGAAGATACAAGAGAAAGCGATGTTGATTTGTACATACAAAGTAGGCAACAAGACATCAGTCTTTTTTCGTATGAGAAGCTACTAAAGCGAAAAATTTCTGTTTTGTTCAGTGATTCATTCAATAATCTTTCCCAAGAGCTCAAAAACAATCTTGTTAATGGAGTAGTTCTGTATGGATACTTAGAAGCATTCCCTTAGTTCTGTACCGCATCCCAGTTGACTTTGTACACAAGTATTTTTCCTCCTGTTACTTGTTGCTCTCTTGTAAGTAACTCTAAGGCTTCTCCTGGGGTTTCGTCAAAGAAGAGTTGTGTGAATACGCTGTTTACTATTTCTGGTGTTCCTAGTAGTACTCTGTTATCTTGTATTCTCATTGCAAGTCCTAATCCTTC
Source organism: Candidatus Woesearchaeota archaeon (assembly GCA_047602905.1). Classification (GTDB taxonomy): domain Archaea; phylum Nanobdellota; class Nanobdellia; order Woesearchaeales; family SKIA01; genus SKIA01. The sequence goes on from JBLKOP010000006.1 coordinate 15,066, forward strand.
TCCTGCGTCTACTCGCTCTCCGTCTATGTAGAGTATTCCTGCGTCTAGTTCTTCTATTATTTGTCCTTGTGCAGCTAGTAGAATAGTGCTTTCTTGTGGGTTGTCTTTTGGAATAATTGCTCTGTCTGCTACTATTTGTATTCCGTTTTGTTGTGCTACCACAAGACCTAATGGACAGGTCAACGTATTGTTTTGTTCTTGACACGTTCGTGGGCTTCCTGCGTAGCTTGGGTGATCTGAAACCCATCTAATCTGGTCGTTTCTTGATCCTCGGGCGTTTAATTCGTTGTACCACTGCGTTGCTTGCTCTTCGCTCACATCTAGTCTTTCTTGAATCGTGTTTATTGCTGCTGCTCGTGGTTGTGTTTGGTATGCGTTAAGCACTGTTGCTTTGTCAAAGTCCCATCCTCCAAAGTACCCCCATACTCCTGCTTTTCCTACCATGTCCTCACTTACAATAACAAAGCTCTCAGGCGGCTCACAATGCGTTGCGTCTAGTATTTGGGTTATTTCCTCCTCACTAAAACCAAGTTCTTCAAGAGCAGTTCTTGCTTGTTGTGGTGTTTGGTTCAGCACCTCTAGTGTTGTGTCGTAGCTTCTTGCTGGGTTTTGTATTCGTTCTTGGATTACTTCGTATGCGGTGTTGTGTCCGCAGTTGAGCATGCGTAGTATTTGTAGTGATTCGTCGTAGTCGTTTGTTAAGAACATTTTTCCTACCCAGTGAGCTGCTGGTCTGTTTTGGGTTGCTCCATCAAAAGTTACTCTTCTCTCCGCTATTGCTTTAAACCAGTGCCCAAAATCCCACCAGCTCGTTATGATTGCGTCCTCTGAGCTGTTTTCTTTTATTTCTGTAAGTGCATCCCACCACGCATCGTTCATGCTTGGTACGTGGTTGTGAGCTACTCTGTCTGCTCGCTCATACAGGTTTGCTGTTACAGGTGCAAAAAGCAGTACTGCCATGATGAGTGCTACTATTGTTGTTGCTATCATTGGTTGCCACTCGATGTCTTCTGCGAGTTTGTTTGCTAATTCTACCATCCATCCTGCAAAGAAGCCAAAGCCCATTGCTATTGGAGGTACGAGAAGCAGTAAGAAGCGCACTCCGCTTGTTGTTGCAAACAGTCCTGCAAGCATGAACGCTGCTCCTATGACTGCGTAATGGATTTGTTGTGCGTGTTTGTAGTGTAAGTTGTACAGTATAAGTCCTGCAAACGGTATTGCGTATAATACTAAGTAAAGCAGTGGGTTGAGTGCTGTTGCTGTCTCTGACATGAGCACGATGTAGTACACTGCTACTCCTGCGAGTACGTAGTATTCTCTGTTGGTTATTTTATCTACTCGAATAAGTGTAAGCAGTAACCCCATCGTTACGATGAAGAAAACGACTACTCCTCCGATGTTACTTATTGTTTGAGGAATTGTGAGCGGGTTGAGTTCTGCTACTGTTCTCATAACGTTTGGCCATAGCTCTGCTGTTGCAATACTTTGCAAACCACCCACCCCTGCTGCTCTTCTGAATGGTTGCGTGAATGCGTCAATGAACCGGTCAAAACCTAAGAGTACTGTTACTGTTATCCCTGTTATTGCAATATAGCCTACTGCTGTGAGGAGTGCTTGTTCTGCGTTTTTGTACGCTTGTTTTGCACTAAACGATTTTTTCTTACTGCGATATTGTTCTAGTAATGTCGTTGCTGCTTTGTATATTGAAGTTGCAAGTAGTGCTCCCATGAGCACGAAGAATGCGTACCACCAAGCGTTCCAGAATTGACTAAACACTTCTGTTATGAGTGCTGCCAAAGTTATTCCTATCCATTGTTTTTTGTTCTCTGTTTGCTCTAATGCCCACACAACAGCAAATATCATGAGTACGGGAAAGAGTACGTTCCATGCGTCTGTGCTGCTAAAGCCTGCCATTGTTCTAGTCAGTAAGCTTGTGTGCAACGCAATAACGAGTCCTGCTACGAATCCTGCAAGTGTTCCATATCTTCTTTTTACAAAGAAAAACATAGGTATAGTAATGAGACTGGCCAGTATTGCTGGCATGAAAAATACTCCTGTCATTGAGAGGTGTCCCATCCAAACAGCTGCTGCTGCGAAGTATCCTGTTACGTAACTGTGCCAGTCTTGTCTAGTATTAGGAGGTGTTGGTGCAGTCATCAAGTCATCTCTACACGCTCCGTCCACGACTGATGTACATACTGTTCCTGTCTCCATTACTCTCTCTGCTCTCTGCCAGTAGTAGTACGGGTCTATTCCTGTGAGGTATGTTTGTGCGTGTGCTACTCCGTTTCGTTCGTACTCGATCTGGAATTCTCGTCTGAATTGTGCTGAGAGAAGCTCTTCTTGTCTTTGTAGTTCTTCTAGGTTTTCTGCTCTGAATTGTTGGTAGTCTTGTATTGCTCTGTTTCGTAGTTGTTGGCTTGCTAGTGTGGGGAATTCTTGTCGTAGTTGTTGTTCGAATTGGTTTACTAGTTGGTTTTGGAGTGTTTCTTGCGCCCATTGGTCTGTTATTGCGAGTTCTGCGGGTGCTGAGCGCACACTAAATGCTAAAGCGACAAGCACAACTAATAAAATAACTACGAGTAATTTGTGATTAAGAACTGCGTTTGCTTGCGTAAAGAAATCCTCTTTTCTCCCCATAGCACTTCTTGACTAAGTATTTCTTTATAATTGTAGCGGTATGTAATTAGTGTATGTAGTCTTTTGTTGTTACAAGTTCATACATCTCATTAAATGTTGGGTGTGTTTGCGTGAGGTATTTGAGTTCTTTATCATAAATGGGTTCTTTTTCTTGTATGCGTCTTTGAAAGGTTTCTTGCTCAAAGAACAAGTTGTATAGTGCAAGTTTTTGGTTTATGAGCTGTTTGTTTGTGGTTATCTCGTTTTGTAAGAGGTAGTACAAGTCATAGAGGTCTCTTGCTTTGTCTCTGGTGAGTATCGCGCGTATTTTTTCTGCGAGTATTTCTTCTTGACTCATCACAATTACTTCATACGCAGGTATGTGGGGTGTTTTTCTTCCTAGCAATTTTTTTTGTGTGGGTAAGTGGATGGTTTCTCGTAGACTAATATCTACTCGTATGCTGCATAGCGAGTGCCTGTTTTGGTTGTAGAGAGGTCCTTGTATAAGTACGCGTATATGTTGTGTTTGTTTGTTTTCTTCTTGGGTTATTTCTGCTTCTATGTAAAATCTTTTGAGTCCTTGTCGGAGTATTTCTTTAAAGTTACTTTTTTTGGTTGCTGTGAAATCAAGGTCTTCTGAGAAGCGGTTGAATCCGTAGCATTTTGTTAGTGCTGTTCCTCCTTTAAAAACGAGTTCTTGTCCGTATTCTTGGTAGAGGAGGAATAGAAGTATTTCTTGGTAGTAGTCTTTTTCTGCTTGTCCAAGCGTATAGTTTGTTGTTTTTGCGTATTCTCGTAGTTCGTTAAGTAAGATCATGTTTTATTCTCCATTTTGCGTTTATTATTTGTTCGTTAAGTCCTATTTTTGCGTAGTTGCTGTCTTTGTATGTTATGTGTTCTGAGAGGTCTGTGTTTGCATATTTTTCTAGTAAAAATCCTGCCTTTTTGTTGAGTGTTTTGTTGTTTATTCTGTTCAGGTAGGTGATCATTTTTTGTTTGTTTATATTTGCTTGTTTGATGATGGATATGATTTCTTGTGTGTTTCCAATGGTGTTTTCTCGTAGCAGGCAGTCTATAATGAGTTTTTCGTCTTCTGCTATAAAGAAGCTTCCTGTGGTTGTTTGTTGTTTTGTATAGCCAAAAAAGGCTTTTTTTGGTAGTTGATAGAATTCTATCTTGTATTGGTTGTGTGTTATTGTTTTGTATTGTTTTGTTGTGGCTACTTGTATGCTTAGAAGTATTTGTTCTGTGTATCCTTTTAGTTGTGATGCGCTCCAAAAGGAAATGTATGAAGGTACGTGAATGTTTGTTGCTATGAGGTGTATATCTTCTATTGCTGTATACACTCCTTTGTGTATTTGTATGAGTTTGTTTTTTTCTTTGAGTCTGTTCAGTACTGTGTATGCGTATTCGTCGTTGCATCCGAGGCGTTTTTTTATGTCTGCTTTGGTAATTATTGGTTGTTGTGTAAGCCAGTGCATGTATGTTTATAGGGAAACAACCTTATAAATCTTATTTTTTTTCCTTGAACTAATCAAAAATGATTTGTTTACGCGCAATAAACAAGATATTTGTACGCGCAAGCTTACAGACAAAACACGATATTGACATAGGTGTTTTAGAAAGAATTGCAGAAATTAACTTTTTTACGTTTTTTTTGTAAAAACAAGTAATGTAAAGAAATAGATGTTCCTTTAAAGTAGTAACATTTATATATTCTGGAAGGTAACTAAAAGGCATGAACCGCTGGGAACTTACAAACCAAACCACAAGCAACGAACAAAATACGCTAGAAAACCTTCATCCTATAGCCAGTCAAAGAACGTGGCTGAATTCAGTATATGAATACTCAAGCGAGATAGTAAAAGCACACGCAGAGAAACTAGAACAGGCAGGAATAACTACTAAAACAGAAATAGCAGGAGCAATAGATGCATACTTCACATCATTAATGAACCAAGCACGCTTTGGAGGAGTTACTAAAGCTCTAAAAGTGGCTGCAGGAATAGCATTTGCAACAAGCACCAGTTTAGCGTATGCAAATAACGATCAAACAGCTAAAGGAATTTCTGCGATACAAAAAAGCCCTCCAAGTGCATTTACAACAGCAGTCACAGACACAACACATCAACAACAACCAAATAACATTCAAGCAGCTGTAAGCGACACACTACAAACAGCAACAACTGATAGTCTTTGCACACTAGAAGAAACACTTCTACGCATAAAAAGCGCAGGAAAACCAATTCCTGAAGCAATTATGGAAGTAGAAACTGAGCAAGGAACAAACATATATGCTTTACGTATAGCGCAAGGAGAAGATCAAGGAGCACACCAGTTCGATAACCTAACTCGAGTATTAAACGATGAAGCAATACAAGGAATTCGAGCAAACATTTATCGTGACGCAGTTTTACGAGTGTTTCCTACTGGAGAAGGAAATTATCGTATACGAACACCGCAAGGAGACATCCCAATGCGAGAAATCACTAGCAGTAAAGGAACAAAAGGAAGAGAGATTATTCTTGAAGAAGCAATCAACAAAATATACTCCCAAGAACTAAAAGCAGACACCTTAACTACAGGAGCATTTACGTTTCCAATAGAAGTAGACCTTTATCGAACAGTGGACTGTAACCCTGATTGTACAGAACAAAGCATAAAAGCAATTATTGAGTCATCTCCAACCGATAGAAGCGCTGAAATAAGCGAATTAGAAGGCCGGTTAGCAAAAGCAGGAGACAGAATACTCACGTATCAAATAAAAATACAAGACCTAAAAAACAAACTTCCTGCAGACGACCCTGAAGAAAACGGAGAACCTACAGACCCTGTTGTTGAACAAGAAGCAGTTACTCCTCTTCGAGCAGAGGTCTACGTTCACGGAGGGTTAGCTCGTATGAGTGGAGACATCACTCAAGAGCATGCACAAAACACTACTGTAATCCCTAGTACAAGAGAAATGTCTTACTTTGGTCTTGAAGGAAGAGCTAACAACCGAGTAGGTAACATTGTTCTTCACGTTGATTTGTTTAACGGAGAAGATGTTAACGAGTATTCTACAGTAACTAATGACAGAATTATTCGCGAAGAAAGTCCACCAAACGAAGATGTTGTTTTAGATGTTAGTAGACAGGAAGTTTTTGGAAACATAGGAATTAACGTTGCCAAAAACATTTATGTTGGTTTGGGAGGAGGATTTGTAAACCAAACAACATCACGAGAGGATGGTTCTCGAACAGGAACAACAAGAAACTTTGTTTACGGAGGCCCCTCTATTGGTTTTACTAATGATAATGTAGATGCAAATGTAGGATACGCTTTTTCAAAAGGATCTAATGTACACAACAAAACAAACGGTTTCGAGCATGACTACAGTGGAAGCATAGGTGTTATGGGAAGTGTACACACAAGCATTCCTTTAAATGAAGAAAAAAACCTCTCTCTTGATTTTTCAGCAAAAGGAGCAATTCTTAGTTTAAACGGAGAGTCTGGTTCATATAACAAAACACTTGCTGATGCACGACTAAAATTAAGTAAAGCAATTGGTAACTTTGAATTACAAGCAGGAGCTAATGCTTTTTATCGAAATATCGGTAGAAACATAGAAACACATAATAAGCGAGGAATTGGGTTTGAAGTAGGTGCTAAGTATCACATACGATAAATCCGCTAAGTACAAACATTTATAAGATGTTTAACTAAGGAAAATAACATGAGAGTAGCGCAAGGAGTTTTTATATTCGTCTGTGTCGTTTTAGCACTGGCTAGCGTTTCTGCAACTGAAACACATATTATTTGTCCTGGAATAGAACCTCCCTGCACATACGAAGACCAAAGCTGCTGGGTAGAAGTAGGAGACGAAGTACTCCCAGACAGCGACAGAGACGGAGTAGCAGACAGATTCGACAACTGCGTATGCACACCAAACCCAGACCAAAAAGACACAACAGGAAACGGAATAGGAGACGCATGCTCAGAAACGCCACCACCTCCTCCTGAAAGAGAAGGACCTATTTTTTGTCCTGGAATAGAACCTCCCTGCACATACGAAGACCAAAGCTGCTGGGTAGAAGTAGGAGACGAAGTACTCCCAGACAGCGACAGAGACGGAGTAGCAGACAGATTCGACAACTGCGTATGCACACCAAACCCAGACCAAAAAGACACAACAGGAAACGGAATAGGAGACGCATGCTCAGAAACACCTCAACCACCCTCTCAGCTAGGTATTACTAAGCAAGTTTCTCAAAGCACTGTTCAGTCAGGTAACACCGTAACGTACACTCTTCAACTCACAGGTTTAGGTGAGGAAGCAACTGTACGAGACCAATTCGCTTCATCACAAGCACAGCACCAAAGAAGTAATGTTCAAGTAAGCGGAGCGAGTCACACAGGAAACCTATTCAGCACGCAAGGAATGCGACTAACAAATACTGGCGGATCTGCAACTATTACGTACCAAGCGTTACTAACCAACCCGACAACTACTAACCAAGCAATTACTAATACTGCTACCGTAAGCAGTAACCGCCAAACAAGAACTGCTAGTCAAACAGTCACCGTAACACCAACAACAACTCCTTCTGAGGAGCGAGTAACGATAGAAAAAACTGCTTCTCCTTCTTCTGTTCAGGGAGAGCAGCGAGTAACGTACCGTATCGTTGTTGAAGGAGTCTCTGATGAGTTTAGAGTACAAGACAGTTTTCGTAACAACCAACCACTCACCGCTCCTCAAGGAAGCCGTATAACTGCTGATTATTCTTCTGTGCAAACAAACGTTGTAGGTCAAGGAACGATAACAGGAAACTTGCAGCAAGGATTTACAGTAAGAAACCTTAATGGACGAGCTATCATTACGTACTTTGCTCACAGCAAAGCAAGCAGCACACAAGAAACCCTTACTAACGCTGCTCAACTAACTAGCCCTACACTTACTAAGAGTTCTTCAGCGGACGTAACTGTATCTCCTCTTCCTGCAGGAACTAGTCAGTTTAGTGTGGTTAAAGGAGTAAACAATCGTTTTCCTAGACACAACGAAGTCCTTACGTACTCAGTGGCTGTTCGTAACACTGGAGACGGAGCAGGTAGTGTTACCGTAACGGATTCTATAAGTAATAATAACGGAGTCCTTCAGGGAACTAACGGAGGACAAATACAGTACGAAGGTCAAGAAGTCGTTACTGGACGAGACAGCACTGGGCGAAGCGTTGTTATTGATTACTCAGGAAGCCTTGCTTCGCAAAGAGGAATTACTCTTCATAACCTTCCAGCAGGAGTTACTGCTCGTATTAGTTATCGAGCACGAGCGCATAGCGATGACTTAGCAAGTGGTGTTCGCAGCGTAGCAGAAAACACTGCTCGTGCAGGAAACCAAGAAGATGTTGTTGGAGTAACGCTTACCGGTCCACAAGTAACTACTCACAGCCAACAAGTACGCTTAGAAAGCATCCCTGCGCAGATACTTCGGTGTGGTGAGCAGTTTGCAACCATAAACCTAAATAATTTTGTTAGTGGAACAGACGACCCAAGCAGGTACCGTTTATCAGTGAGTGGTAATCGTCAGTTGCAAGTTTCTCTTGATCAAGCAACCAACCAGCTACAAGTAACTGACCCGTTACAAGAAGGGCGTTTCTCAGAAACAATTACGGTAACACTTACTGATGATCAAAACCGCATAAGCAGACAACCAATTACCTTTACTGTTCTTGAAGCATTCAGCCAAACACCTATCCTTGCAGGTATTCCTGACCAAATCATTGATTCACGAGACCGCTTTGATACGTTTAGATTACGAGATTACGTACAAGTAGCTGATCCTAGCTCCGCAAGCTTCTATGCTCTAGGTAGCGAGCTTCTCAGCATAACTATTGATGATGACAGCACGGTACGTCTCGGTTTTGAGCAAAGAAACTTTGATAACCTAGACTTAGCACAAATTTCTGAAGCAATAACGTTTGGTGTTGTTGGCTGCAGCCAAGCAGAGGACACAGCACTATTCACCGTTATTAATGATAACTTAGGAGGTCCTAGCTACCCCTACATCGGTTCTTCACGACAAAAGACGTGCGCTATTAGTATTGATGGACGTTTATACGACGACACCGATTGTGATGGTATTCCTGATTACAGAGATAATTGTCCTCTCGTCTACAACCCTGACCAGACGGATACGGATGGCGATGGTGTTGGTGACGCGTGTGACATTACTGTTGTGTGTGAGGTTCGAGAACGCACGCTTGCTGGAGGAGTTACTGCTGAGGTAAACATGCTTGTCAGAAACAACCTCCCAAGCGCTGTTAGTGGTTTACGAGCGATTGCTGATATTCCTGAGCTAGGAGTTTCTCGAGGCTTTACTCTTGATACTGTTGCTGCTGGAGCTGCGCAAAGCGTTACTCTTCGTCCTCGTATCCCTGCGTGTACGCAGCCAGGAACGTACAGAGTAGATTGTTCGTTAGTAGGAGCGCAAGTATCTACAGGAACAACAAGTACTATTCGTCTAAGCGAGTCTGCGTTCTGTCCTTCTCTTGGTAGTAGCGAGGCTGATGTGTACGAGACCCAAGACGTTATTGCTGGTCATGAGTACGGAGCAGTGTTTCCTATTACTCTTCGTAACAACGAGCGAGTTCAAAAAACCTATATTCTCTCTACTGAAGGCCTTTCTAGCTTTGCTGATTACGCTTTTGAGTCGGGTAGCGTAGTGGTTGTTCCTGCTGGTCAAGAAGTACGAGCAAACCTTCGCGTATTTGCTCCGCAAGCACTAAGTAACGGCCAGTATCCGTTTCGAGTAAATATTCGTAGTGGTCAAGACGCTTCTAGTGTTGTTCTTGTTGCTAACGTAGTTGATCAAGGACACGTTTCTTCTATGCGTCAAGCACCACTTATTTCTGGTACTACACTAAGCATTCTTATTCTCTTAGTTGTTCTGGTAGGTTTATTGCTTCTTCTGGGACTACACAAAAAGAAATAGTTGTTACTTGAGAATGAACACAAAAACCGAATGTTTATAAGCAAGTTCTTCCTACCACCAACAATGAACAACGCTATTTTATGGGGGATGGTAGTCCTTTTCGCACTGCCAATAGCGATGGGTGCTCAGCTAACACAGCTTAGCGTTCACGCACCAAGCATACAAGCAGGAGAACCACTCACCCTAACATACACCTTAGTTGATACCAACGAGCTAGGACGAGTGACTACAGACGTGTACCTCTCACAATCAATCAATCACCAAACTGTACAAACAGTAAGAAGTAACACGTACAAGCACAGCCAAACATTTATTCTCCCGCGAGACCACCAAGCAGGAGACGAAATCCTTGTACGCATCAACGCACCGCACATAAGCCCAATAACAAGAAGCATAACTCTGCATCCACGACAAGCAACACAGCCAATGCCAACAGCAGAGACGGGCGTGTACGTACTCGTAGACCCTGTACGCGACGTAGTACAAGGAGACGCAGTCTACTACCGTGTACGCGTAGTAAACACGCAAAACCGCGCACAACAAGTAACTGTAGGCCTCTCAGACGTAGGCAGCTGGGCAACATACAGAGTAGATCCAAGCCCAACAGCACTCATAGGACCACAAGAAACCTACGAAGCATACATCTACCTCAAAGTAGATAGTAACGCAAGACCAGGAATAACGTATTTTGACGTAACAGCACAACACAACAACTTCTACGAAGCAGAAACAATCAAAATAGCAGTTCTTCAACCAATGCCACAAAAAACGCTCATACAACAAGTCATGCCTTGGATAGTGCTAGCAGCAATAATCCTCCTAGCAGCACTCCTCATAACAGCAGTAATTAATAAGAGAAGCAAGAAAGGCAAAGGAGGTGACGATGATGAATTCATCACCTATTACTAAAATAGCAGCCCTACTAGTACTTGTACTCGTAGCAGGCATGGGAGTTGCTAGTGCGGACATCGTAATTAACAAGTACGACCACCACCAGAACTTCCACGCAGCAAACGACAAAACGTTTGTGTGCAGCTGCGCAACAACAACAGAATACTACACCGTAGAAAATCACGGAGACTTCGCAAGTATGTTCAGCTTTAGTCTAGAAGCAGAGATGGACTGGGTAAGCATGCAAGCAACCCAAGCGTACCTGCAACCAGGAGAAACCTACAGAATAGCAGTAGATATAAGTCCTCCATGCGGCCTAGAAATGGACCCTCCCTACACTGTGTACAGCACGAGCCAGTACGGACGATACGCAGTAGCGCACCAAGACGTAACCGCAACGGTGTGTGAAAGCCTACAGTTTAACGTACAACTACACGACCCAGTAACGTTACCGTGCACCGACGCAGCGTTTACTCTAGAAGTAACTAACGTAGCTCCCTACACGGACGAGTACAGCCTATCAGTAGATGATGACGCAGTACTGCTCAGCACAGAGTATGTGCGTTTACAAGCAGGAGAGACAGCAAACATCCCTGCAAGAGCAAGGTGGAGTTGTGAGGTAAGCGGACTACAAGAAGTGCAGTTTCAAGCAACTGCTCAGAGTAGTGGTAGCACGCATGAGCAAACAAGAAGTGTACGCATAATAGATGATTACGAGTACTTGCTTGAGCGAGTAAACACACAAAGCAATGTGTGCAGTCAAGAAACAAGCAAGCAACAAATAGCAATAACCAACATCGCACAAACACCAAACACGTACAACCTACGACACAGAGGACCAAGCTTTGCCACGCTAAGTGAGAGCGTACTTGTTCTTCAGCCAGGACAAACCAAAGTCGTAGACATAACCCTTAACCCGCCTGTAGGCAGTCAAGGAAGCTACACGAGTACTGTACGAGCCTATAACGAGTTTGGAGGAGTGCATAAAGACCTCAGCGTAGACTACAACGTAAACCACTGCTACGAAAGCCTAGTAACGATAAGCCCAGCAGAGATGAATGTGTGCGCAGGCTGGACTGACACGCACGTACGAGTAGAGAACCGAGGAGTAAGCACAGAAACCTTCACGCTCATAGCAGAAGGAGAGCTGTACAGCGAACTAAACAGAAACGTCTTTACTCTACGACCAGGAGAGCACGCAGACGCAATACTCAATATTAGCGTGCCTGACGAGACAGCAACAAGAAACGTAGAGCTCACGGTACGACAAACACCAGGAATTGACAAAACAATCAGTATACCAGTAAACGCACTAAGTAACGCTGCGTGCACCGACTTTGTCGTTGATGTACAAAAATACACGGTGTATCGTGACGAGAACGTACTACCAGTACTTGTCAAAAACAACGGAATACGAGCAACAAACTACGAGCTTAGCGCAAGAAGTAGCGTAGCAGTAATTCAAGAAGACAACCTCTTCTTAGCAGCTGGCGAGTACGGAGTAGTACACGTCATTGTGCCACAAGCAGACCAAGTAGCTGATGGACAGTACGTTGTTGAACTAACCGCAACTAGTGATCGCAGCACGTACCGTAAAGACCTTCACCTAACCATAAAGGACAAAGGCTTCTTTACGCGAATGTATGAGCAAATAGCGTTTAGTGACGCAGGAACCACGAACTGGTGCGTTCTCTTCGCGCTCATCTTCTTCGCGCTAGCAATCATCTTAGCAATCGTTGCTTTGCTAGTACAAGCAGGCAACATGCCAGGATGGGTGATGACACCAGCAGGAGTGCACACAGCAAAGACTGTTCTGTTCGTACTAGCAGGCTTGCTCGCACTAGTAGCAATTGTCTTGTTCGTAACAACAGACGTGCCTCGAGGGTATGAAGAGCCGTTTATGGGAAGCGACTACTCAGCATTGTATCATGAGTTTGGAGCAAACGACATCTACGATTTGGATTTGTCCATGTACTTTAGCGACCCAGATGGTGATCCGTTAACGTATACGCACAGCCAACCAGCAAACTTACGCATAAGTATCGAGGACAACGTCGCTCGTATACGAGCAGCTGGTAGTTGGTCAGGAACCGCTCCTGTAGTGTTTACCGCTACAGACCCTCACGGAGCAAGCGTTGATAGTCCTATCATGACTCTCCGAGCGATTCCTCAAGTCCCTGTTACGTTTTGGGATTGGATTGTTTCGTACTGTAAAGCAGTAAACTTCTTGCTTCTTGCAGTAGTTGCTCTGCTCTTAGTAGCGATTCTGCGAGCAAGACCTACTCGTGAAGTACAAACACGTGCTGATGGAAAAGTCGTTCCTGTAAGTCAGGTAATAAGTCCTTCTGCAAGCGTTAGTGCTCGTGAAAAAACACAAGTGCATGGTGACGTAGTTGCTGGCGATAAGATCACGTACAGTGGTCGCGAGGAGTTGTACGTGGCTAGTGTTAACGGAAAGAAATTCCATCCTATGGACAGTCATTTCGTTGCTCGCATGCCTAAAGAGAAGCGCATCGTTTTCAGAACAAAAGAAGAAGCTATCCGTGCAGGATATTCTCCTAGTAAGCAAGTACGCTAAGAATCACAAAAAATATTTTTTTTCTTTTTTTCTCACTGGACATGTACAGCCGAAACACTCAATATCCTCTATATCACTTATGCGAGAAAGAAGTGTTTTGTGTAAAAAGCATTTTTTTCTAAGAGAAAAAGAATATCAAGAGTCATCTTTAAAAAAGGCAAGAGGATTCGTATACGTAGTCCTGAGGACATTCAGGGGGCTATAGTTTAGTCTGGTAAAACAGCCGGCTCCAAATTCTGGAGCGCTGAGACGTTTAACGTTGATGACAGGAGATCCCGGCCGCCGGGGGTTCAAATCCCTCTAGCCCCTCTTTTTTCACTCTCACAACAAGCAACATTTATAAGTATTGGCGCAACAAAAGTATGTATGGATCAGCGAGAGTTCAATAAGCAGATGGGTTCGTACCTGAAGGATCGTAAAGGTTCTTCTTCAAGAAGCTCTTCTGGTAAAGGATTTTTTTCTTCTCTTAAGAGTTCTTTTAGTGTTGAGGTAGTTGATGATGATAAGCCTGTTCAGCAACCAGATTCTGTTTCTGTTGAGGATGTTCAGGCTGTTATGCGTGGTGAGCACCTACACGCTTCTGAGGATGATTTTGATGAGGAAGCGTTTGTTGAGGAGTACAAGCCGAAGGGTTTTTGGGCTTCTCTTAAGGAGTCGTTGTTTGGGAGTTTTTCTGAGCAAGAATTACTTCATGAAGAGCCTGTAGCTGTTATTGAGCGCAAGCGGTCTTCTGCTGTTGATGAAGATGTTAAGGAGATGCTTCGTACCTGTGTTTCGTGGGTTAATCTTCTTCCTAGCGAGGAGATTTCTCGTATTAAGCGTTCTCCTGAGTATGAGGAGTTTAAGCGTTTGCTTGAGAAGTACGAGCTGATTAAAAAGTAATGGCGGCAGGAGATCCTCGTTTACAAGCACTATTTGATTCCTTTGTTGAGATTAATTCTCTTGATGATTTAGCAAATCTTTCTCCAGGTGATGTTGTTAATGTAAAAAATCGTAATCCTCATATAGTTAGGCAAGCAAACAATCAGTCTATTGATTTGTATAGCGTATGGTTTGATGAAGTAGTTGAGACGTCCTTTGATTTAGAAACGGTATCTGTTATGGGTAATAGGATTGTTCCTGCTTTGTTTCCTAAATATACTTCTTTTAGTAAAGAACATGATGGCAAAGAGTATGCTTGGCGAGCGGAGAAACTTCGCAATGTTGGGTTGCTAGAGTAGTTCTTATTTTGCGCTGATGATTTCTATTACGTCTCTGTGTTCTAGTACGTGGTCTTTTGCTACGGGGATTTTTTTCTTTACGTCTATTGCTCGTATGAAGTGTTTTGCAAAGTCTGTGTGTAGGTGTCTTGCGAAGTCGAGTGCTGTTGTTGTTTTTGGTAGTAAGAAGCAGTCTGGTAGTCTGTTTCCTTCTTTGTCTTCGAGTTTTTTTGTTCCTCCTGGGTATATTGCTTTGTATTCTAGTAAGTTGAAGACTGCTTTGTTCATTACTTCTTGTACTCCTGTGTTGTTGTGTTCGTCTAGAAACGCTTTTGCGTAGTTGAGTGCTGCTGTTTGTTTGTCGTTGAGTGCTTCTTTTTTGAGTATTTCAAAGTTCTCTTCTCCTGGTTGGTAGTTGATGAGTTTTGCTTTGTCTGCTTCTCTCAGAGCGAGTTCTAGTTCTGCGCTGCACGGTACTATTATTGTTTCTGGGTGTGCTTCTTGTATTCTTTTGAGGTTTTCTTTGCTGGTGTTCTTGTCTATTTTGTTTGCTGCTAGCAGTATTGGTTTGCTTTTTTTTCGTATGAACGTGCAGAAGGATAGTAGGTTGTTCTCATCCCATTGCATGAGGTTTTCTGGTTGTTCTTTGAGTGCTTCTTTGATGTGGCTTTCTGTTACTCGCAGGCCGCTGAGTTTTTCTAGCAGTACGGTTTCTGGTTTCATCTTTTCTTGTTGTATTCTTCTTGCGAGTCTTTGCCAGTCTTTTTGTAGTACTGTTAGGTACCATTGGTTGAGTTCTTCTTCTAGGAATTGTACGTCTGTTAGTGGGTCGTGGCTTCCTGGGCTTACTTCTTCTCCTTCTTCGTTTACGCTTCCACTTGTGTCTATGATGTGTATGAGCGCGTCTGCTTCGTTTAAGTCGTTAAGAAACGCTAGTCCTCTTCCTCGTCCTTTGTGTGCTCCTGGTACGAGTCCTGCTACGTCTATGAGTTCGAATGGTACGTATCGTTTATTGTTTGTGCACCATCCTGTTCTTGGGTTGCATTGTGTTTGTAGTTCTTTGTCTACGCAAGGAATTTTTATGTGTGCGAATCCTGTGTTTGCTTCTATTGTTGTAAACGGGTAGTTTGCTATGTCTACGTTCATGAGTGTTGCTGCTTTGAAGAACGTGCTTTTTCCTACTGATGGTTTT
The DNA here is from genome assembly GCA_047602905.1 of Candidatus Woesearchaeota archaeon. Lineage (GTDB taxonomy): Archaea > Nanobdellota > Nanobdellia > Woesearchaeales > SKIA01 > SKIA01. Next base: position 30,515 of record JBLKOP010000006.1, read on the forward strand.
CCTACTATGCCTATCTTTACTGCCATGTGTTTATGTGTGGAGTTTTTTGTTCTTCTTAAAGTCTTGCAATAACAAAATTTATAAGTAACTTAGCTTTTATTACTTGTATAAGTGATGTAACTTGTTAACATCTCGGGAACTCGAAGTTCTTACGTTACGTAAGGACAACCGCACTCAACAAGAAGTAGCTGCGCAGCTTGGTATTAGTCAAGCGGCTGTTTCTTCGTTTGAGAATAACGCGAAAAAAAAGATCGAGGACGCTAAAGAGACTCTTAGACAAGCTTCACTTCTTGGCTACTCCTAACCTCATTTGGAGAGAGTGGGTGAGCCAGGCAGCAAGCATACCCCCTATGACTTTTTTTTGCCTGGCCACCAACTTCCTTTTTTTCTCCATAACAATTATATATGCGAAACGCTTTCTGTTACCACTATGAAAACAAAACTCTTTATTCTGCTCTTTTTGTTTGTACTAGCAGCAGCTGGTGTTTCTGCGTACACGTATCATTACGATTACCGAGTACCTACTGCTCATCACTTCTCTACGCAAGTAATTACGCATAATCATTACGTTGATCACCGAGTGCATCACCAGCACAACGTTCACCACCGAGTCCACGAAACTCACTCGTACAGACATTATTGGTATTCTCAGCCACGCATAGTTCATATTCAGCGTCACGTGCAGCCCATGCAGTATCATGTTATGAGAAGTCACCCTCACAACTATGCACTACCTCGGTACACGACACATACTCGTCATCAGTATTACTGGTAGTCACTTCTCAGTCAGGGTACACCTTTAAATAGCGTTTTTGTTTATCAAAGAGTTATGGCTAAGTACGTTATTAATCCTGAGCACCCAGGAAAGATGCAGTGTCATAAGTTTGAGATCGAAATTGAGTACGTGCACAACCTTAAAGAATTGTATAAGCGCTTGCAGTTTTATTTAGAAGATGAAGGGTGGCTTGATTTATGGGGGGATGTTAATTATGAGATTCGTTACTGGCAGAAGAATCACCCTGGGGATCGCGAGGAGCACCAGATTTGGTGGCGTGCTTGGAAAACGCCGAGTACTCCGTACACAAAAAACGAGTTTTTTAAGTATTTTTTCACTATTGATTACCAGACGATTAATTCTCAGCGTAAAGAGATTATGCATCAGGGTAAGAAGTGGAAGTTGTGGAATACCAACACTATTTTGCGCGTTACCGGGTACTTAATTGTTGATTATGAGGATTCGTTTGGTAATGGTCGTTCGTGGAACGATAATTGGTTTTTAAAAACTATTCGTGGCCGTTGGCATGAGTGGATGTACAAAGAGGAGATTGAGCGACAAACTGCGGAGATGGAGAGTGAAACAGTAAAGCTTCAGAACGTGATTAAGGATTTCCTTGCTATTCGCAAGGATACTGAGCTTGCTCCTAACGTGTATCCGGAGAATATGCTTCCGCAATGAAACCTGAAGTAATTACTTTTGGTAGCGCAACTGTCGATATCTTTGCAGAAACCTCTAAGCAGGATGTCGTTCATCTCTGTACAGACAAGGGTTGCGAGGATTTGTTAGTGTATCACCCTGGTGATAAGGTGCTTCTCTCTGACTTGCACACCTCTATTGGTGGTGGGGGAACAAACACCGCTGCGTGTTTTGCTAAGCAAGGTGTTTCTGTTGCGTTTGCTGGCTCGGTAGGTCAGGACGCTCATGGAGATCGCGTTCTTGATTGGCTTCGAGAAAACAATATTGCTTTTGTTGGTGCTCGCGTAAAAGAAACTACAAACACTAGTATCATTCTTGATAGTAAGCAGTTACAGGACCGAACGATTCTTACATATAAAGCAGCTAGTGATGCTTTGCGTGAAGAAGCCCTTGATTTCTCTGCTCTTCACGCTACGTGGTGGTATAGTAGTAGTTTAGTTGGTCGCTCCTTTCAGACCTTACTTGCCCTTATGCGGTATGCTCGTAAGCACGGAATTGCTTTTGCGTTTAATCCTTCTTCGTATCAGACACAAACGGGTCTTGTTGGTCTTGGTGAGTGCGTTTCGTTAAGCACGTTTTTTGTGTGTAACAAAGAGGAGGCTGAGATGCTTGTTGGTTCTGGTAACCGAGCAGATTTGTGTAGGCGTTTGCGAGGCGCTGGTGCGGAGATTGTGTGCGTTACTGAAGCAGAGCACGGTGCGAGTCTGCTGTACGCAGATAAAGTATATCATGTAGGTAGTGCTGCTAGCGAGGTTGTTGAGACTACTGGTGCAGGGGATTGTTTTGCTTCTACTGTTGTTGCGAGTCTTATTCTTGGTTTTTCTCCGCGAGACGCTCTTGTGCGCGCAGCGCTTCATTCTGAGGAGTTAATTCGTTATGTTGGAGCAAAAGAAGGTCTTCTTTCCCGAGAAGAACTTGATAAGCGCCTTGCTCAAGATACGCGTGAAGTTGTTGTTGAAAGAGCATAAAACATATAAACTAAAAATAACTACTTATTTGTAATGAAAAATCCAGATTTTCTTTTTTTGGAGTTGTACATACATAATCCTCGACGCGTTTTGCCTGTGTTTCCTATCGCAACCATTCATAAACAAGCACCTATGGGTCCTGAGTACACAGTACTTAATGATGACACCCGTTATCTTGGAAATGTTCTTTACGAAGAAACTATTCCTCGCGTTAGTAATGATGGGTTAATACAAGCAACGCAGTTACTTGCACAAAGGTATGCTCCAAGAGAGCCTCTTGATGTTGCGTACACGCATAAAGAGGAGAGCACAACAGTTCGTTTTATTCAGCGAACAAAGAAACGGCTTCAGCAAGTAATTCCTGAAGGAACTAATCTTTTAGGAACTCAAGGGTTGTTTCGTTTAGGAGAAGAAGTGTTCTCTGGAGAAGTAGCTGTATTTAATGCTCGCAGTCCGTGGGTTGGCGTTACTGAACAATATATGGGGTATATTGATGATTCATCTCGTGTAACGTACATCAGTAGACAAGACTAGTTTCCTGTGCTTCCAAAGCCTCCTCTGCTGGTTTCTGAGAAGGTTGTTTGTGTTAAGTGTATTTTTTCAAAGTCTGCTTTGTCTACTCGCAAGAACATTGCTTGCCCGCAGCGCTCATGCTTCTTAATAAGTACGTCTTCGTCTGTGAAGTTATAGTATTGTAGTTGTATCTCGTCTTGTTCTCCGCAGTAGTCTTGATCAATTATTCCTATTCCGTGCGGTATAAGTAGTCCTTTCTTTTTTGGCGTGCTACTACGCGCACAAACAAGGAGTGCGTGTTCTCTAGGCGTCTCGATAATAAGCCCTGTAGGTATGAGCCCAAGGCTTCTTGCTGGTATTGTGGTTTCTTCTCGTGCTTGTAAGTCAAAAGCTACTGCTCCAGAGGTTTGGTACTCAGGCATTGGTGTGTCACCAATGGTTTGTATTCGTACGCGCATAGGAGAAGGAGAGTTGTAGAACTTATAAAATTGCTTGTAGAACTCTAATTATCGCAACACACACAAGTAATCCTATGTATGCGGCCGTAGTAGCGAACAGCCATTCTTGTTTTTGCGCGTAGGCATTAATTAGTGCAAGTAAGATGATAAAGCTAAGTGCGAACGCCCAAACCGCGTCTGTCCAGTACGTTATGAGAGGAATAGTTGTTAGAGCAGCTAGAAAAAGAAATGATCCTCGCAAACCAAGTAAGTGTCCTAATGTTCGTCTGCTTGCGCGTTTATCTGCTTTCGAATCAATGAGTTCTGAAAGCACATGAATACCTATTAATGGAAGGATAAGTGTGTACGTGTACGCAGGTATGGCTGAAACACTGCTCGTAACGGTGTATGCGAGAATAAAACAAAGAAAATACCCTGCTCCGCTCAGTAAAGAAGCAAAAACCGTGTTTTTTAGTTGAAGAGGAGGTGCATTATACGCCCAGCCAAGAAGAACAGCTAAGCATGCGAATATGAAGTGCTCGGTGTTCACAAAGGCTGCTGTAAGAAGAAAAAACCCGATAATACTGTATACAAGCGGACGCATGTATTGTTTCTCTTGTTTAGTTATTGGTGTTCCGTGAATCCAAGATGTTTTTCGTGGATTGTTTTTGTCTGTTTCTTCATCATAGTAGTCGTTTGTGGCATAAATTACGTAGTTTATCGGCCAAGTAAAGAGGATGAGTTGAATAAAAGATATCCACGAATACCCTGCGAATATCATTCCAGCGCCGTACAGGACAAGGGGAATACTCCAGAAAAGTGGTCTGCTGCGCAAAAACAATTTTTTTACTATCATTTCTTTTTGCTAAGGCTGTCTATTTCTTGTTTGAAGCTTTTTACGTCGGTGAATTGTTTGTATACGCTTGCGAAGCGTATGTATGCTACCTCGTCTAGTTCTCGTAATTCTTTCATTACGTATTCTCCTATGAGGTTGCTGGGTATTTCTTGCTCTCCTTTGCTTCGTAAGTCTCGTTCTATTCTTTGTGCTGCTTCTTCTATTTCTTGCGTGCTTACTGGTCGTTTCTCGCACGCTGTTGTTATTCCTCGTAGCAGCTTGTTTCTGTCAAAGAGTTCTCTGCTGTTGTCTCGTTTAATGATGCGTAGTGCTTGTTGTTCTACTCGTTCATACGTTGTGAATCGTTGTTTGCAGCTCTCGCATTCTCTTCTTCTGCGTGTCGTTTCTCCTGCTTCTCGTGTTTCTATTACTCGTGTGTTGTTGTCTTGGCAGTACGCGCATTTCATAGGTTAGGGTGGTGTGTACTAGTTTATGTAGTTTTACTTGAGCGAAGTGCTTATAAAGTTCTTGTTTCCTTTGTGTTGATATGTTGTTTTCCTATCAGCAAGCATTGGAGGCTGAGCAGTTGTGCGCGTTTACGCGTCGCTTTGCTCGCGCCGCTACAAGTACTTCTTGTCCTCAAGGACTTATTTTTGGTTCTTCAGTGTTTTCTCGTTTCTTAGAGGCGTATGGAGTTGGTGAGGAGATTTCTTCTTTGATTAATGCTATTACTGATGAGGCTTCTGTTGAGCGTGTGGAGCACGAAATTCGTCGTTTAGTGGTTACTGGTCGTATTCCTGAGGATGTTGTTGAGGGTATTAGTGATGCTCGTGAGATTTTGAGTATGGATGAGCAGCTTAACGTAAGTGATATTCCTTTGGTTGCTGTGTTATTTACTGATCATCCTGTTGGTTCTCTTCCTGTTATCATTAATATTGTTGGCAAGAAAGCTCTTGCTGATGCTTTGCGGAGTTTGTGGAGTCGCGTGTTTGTTCATCCGTACCCTTCTGGTATTCCTCGTGCTGATATCGTGTTGTATCGTATGCCTCCTGCTCTTTCTTGTGCTCGTGTTGTTGTTGAAGAAGATGGTGTTCGTGTCTTTGCTTCTCGTGGCTGGGGTCGGTTTGTTGGTTCTGAGGAGGTAGTTGATACGTTTGTGTGTTCCTCTTCTGGTGATATCGTTTCTAAGGATGTTCGTGTGCAGGATAAGATGGTGTATCGTAATCCTCGCACGGGTGAAGTTGTTGTTTCTTCTGTTTCTGATGCTTCCTCGCAAGCAATTACTGATCGTATAGCTTCCTCTCTTGCTTTGCGTGTTCTTCGTTTAGGGTTGCAAGAGGCGGTGTTTGGTGTTGGTGAGGAGAAGCATTGGTTGTTACAGGTGGGTTCTTCTCTTTCTCAAACAGCTGTTTCTTCTTCTGAGGAGGTTGTTTCGTATGCTGCAGCTGAGGAGGAAACAGGTCTTGAAGAAGAAGGAGTTGTTTCTTCTGATGAGGAGACGTTAGCTATTGAGATTGTTGAGCTTGAAGAGGATGTTGTTGAGGAGGAGCCTGAAGAGGAGGTTCACTCGTTTGTTAGTGAGCCTGAGGAGGTTATTGATGATCCTATGCTTGGCTCTGTCTCTCGTAGTGGCGAGGAGGAGGTTTCTCGTCGTTGCGAGGAGCTTTTAGAGGTTGTTTTTGAGAGTATTCGTGAGTTACTTGTTGATTGGTTGCACTCCCCTGCTGCTGATGACTTCGCAGAGTTAGTTGGGCAAGTCGCTACTAAGCGCGTGGTTCCGTATAAGAATCGTTTGCTTACGCTTCATGAGATGCGTAGCCAGGGAGCGTTTAGTAATCCTTCTCCTGAGGCTGTTCGTTTTGCTTTAGAAACGTTTTCTCGCTTTAAGAGTGAGTTCTAAACACCTGTTTTCTTTCTTATAGAAAATAATTAGTCGTTTTTTAAGACAACAATGTTTTTATAGGGTTGAGTGAACATACTGTATGAGATGAAACGGGGACGACCAGTTAATAGCGAGATCCGACAGAACATGGTTGAGATTTTGTTTTATCTTCGTGAAGCGTACGGGTACGAAATTTATAAAGTGTATAAGGAAGTGTTTCCTACTGTTACTCTTCGTAGCATGTATTATCATCTCAAGAAAGGCTGTAGTATTGGTGAGTTTGAGAAGGTGCGTGTAGAGAAGGATCAAGGAGAGTACTCGTGGGGTCCTAGCACTGAAAGAATTATTTATCGTCTTGGTGCAAAAGCCAACCCTGTAGGGGAGTCTCGTGTCGAGGAGTTCTTACGGGAGCGTGGCTCTGATGAGTAAGTCGTTGTTGCGTTCTGGTTCTTGGTCTGTTGTTGCGTTGTTTTTTCTTGGTGTGTGCGCGTTTCTTCCTTTTGTTTTCTCTGCTGTTCTTCTTGCTATCGCGTTAACGCTTATGCAGGCTTCTTTGCCGTTTACAGGCATGTTAGTTCTGGCTGGTGTATGCGCTCTTGCTGGTCTTTTCTCTGCTTCTTTTTGGCATGCGTTGTTGCTTCAGGCAGGCAGTCTTTCTTCTCAGAAGTCGTTTCGTCTCGTTGATTGTTTTGTTGGTGCTCGTAAGTTGTTTGTGAGAACTACGGGGTTACTTTTTCTTTCTCTTTCTTGGTTGGTGGTGCTTGCAGGGATTGTTTTGGTTGTTCAAAACGTACTCGTAGAGGTCGTTATTGGGTTGCTTTTGTTATTTACTCCGTTTATTTTTTTACGCTCACCCACGCTTCTTTCTTCTCATTCAGTGTTTGCTTCTCTTCGTCTTAGTGCTCAAAAAGTGTTTTCTCGCTCTCGCTTGCGTCAGTGGGTGTTTGTGAAACTTGCTTCTTTTGTTGTTTTGCTTGTCTTAGTTCTTGGCTCCTACTCTGAGTTAGTAGCTCAAGAAATGCATACTGTTCTTCGTGTCTTGTTTAGTTTTGTTGTTCTTATGTGGTTTGGTGTTCTTAGTCCGTTCTTTAGTTTCTTAGTTGTTCTTGGTGGTAACGGTTTTATTCATGTCGCTGTCTTGTACGTTCTTGGTGTGTTGTTGCAGCTCGTCTACGTAGATGTGTTATACCGTAAAGCACGTTGAGAGTGCTTGTGCTGTTGATGGTCCCGCTACTGCTTTAATTATTGGTACGAGAAGAAGTATGAGTAGTAATCCAAGAAGTATTTTTGCTGTCCACGCCCAGACGGCTTCTCCTTTGGTTTTTCCTAGCCACGCTACTAGGGGTAGGTGTATCATTCGTCCTCCATCCACTGGTCCTAGAGGCAGCAGGTTTGCTAGTCCTAGTCCTAGTGCGAGTACGAACACCCAGTATATGGTTTCTTGAATGAACTGTATTCCTCGCGCAAGTAGCGGAGTTGCTTTTCTAAAGTCTTCTTCAGTAAGTGCTGCTTGTATGCCTACTACTCCTATGCATGCTTTCTCTTCTTGGTTTTCTCCTAGGGTTATGCGTTTGTCGTCAAGGAGTATTTGGTCGTGTGGGCTTGCGTTGCTAAAGTAGCTAAGAAAGTGTTGTGGGCTGGTGATTTCTTCTCCGTTTATGGTTGTGTACGGAGTGTTTGCGTCTAGTCCTGCTTGTGCTGCTGGGCTGTTTTCTTGTATCTGACTAAATTGTATTCCTTGCGTGCTGGTTAGAGGTGTTAGGGCTGCTCCTATTGCTATGAAAAGGCCTATTGCTAGTATTGCTTGTAGTACATTTACCCATGGTCCTGCTGCGAATATGCGTAGTTGTGTCTTGTCTGGTGCTTTACTAATTTTTTCTTCGTTTGGTTCTACAAACGCTACGGGTATTGGCCCAAAAAATCCTACTCCGCTGTGCTTTACAGGTATGTTGTGTGCTGCGCTTACTACTCCGTGTCCTGCTTCGTGTACCGCTACTACTATGAATAGTGCTAGCAGTCCTGCTATGAGTGGTATGGTTATTCCTGTTCCTGGTATCGCTGCTCCTGGGAGTACTGGGCTTACTACTGGTGCAGCGTTAGGTACTGCTACGAGTTGGTATGCTCCGTAGAAGAGGTATCCAAGAATTATTATCATTCCTATGAATCCTACGTATATTCCTATGTGGGAGAGTGGTTTGTATATGTGAGCGTATTTTTTTCCGTGTTTGTTCATCCACTCCACTCCTGTGTTTGTTCGTAGTAGGCCGATGAATTTTGCTTCGAATTCGAATTTGTTTCTGTTGAGGTATATGGTTATTGCTACGAGTGTGTAGAAGGCTATTACGTGCCAGTATTGTTCCCAAAAAGTCATTATCTTTGTTTGTTGGCGCTTGCTTTATGAATGTTTCTGCTTAGTACGCTATTTTCTTCGTACTGGGCGCATTCTTTTTGCTTTGCACTTTCTGCAGCTGATTTTTCCTGCTTGTATTTTTAGTGGTGGTGCTCGTAGTTTGCTTTTGCATTGTTTGCACACATAAATGTTTGTGAAGAGTCTTTTTGTTGCTTCAGGAAATACTGCCATTGTTATGCGTCACCTTTTATTTGTTTGAGTACTTTGTCGTCTAGTATTACCCAATAAACTACTATTTGTCCTGCTTGTATTTGTCCTTGGAGTTCTTCTGGTATTGTTAAGTCGAATGTTTCGTAGCTTTCGCTGTCCATGACGTTTGCGAGGTTTTCTGCTACGCTGAGTACTTGTGCGTTTCTTTTGTCTATTATGGGTACTGGTATGTTGTCGTGTCCTGGCATGACGATGTTTCTTTTTTTTCCGTCTATCATTCCTACTGCTGTGAGGTTTACTTTTGCGTGTCCGTGTTTTCCTGGTCTGCTTGTTTTGGTTTCTGTTACGCTACAGGCTGCTTCGTCTATTACTACGTAGCTTCCTTTCTTGAGCGTTCCTATGCTGACTAGTTTTACGTCTGCCATGAAAAATCAGAGTTCTCGTCCTTTTATAAAAGTTTCTTGTGTTTTTAGCGTTTTTTGAGTTCTTCGTACGCTATGCGTGCTTGTAGGATGAGTGGGCTGGTGTCTCTTCTTGCGTAAGCTATTGTTGCAAGTAGCAGGGTGCTTGTTGCGAGTAGGAGTACGAGCATGTAGGTTGCTTGTGCTTGGCTTATTGGTGTTGGTTCTTGCTCTTGTGGTGTTGTTGTGAGTGGGTTTGCTGTGAGTTGTGCTCGTTGTGTTTCTCTGGTGGTTGGTTGTTGTGTTATGAGTGGTTCCTCTAGGCATTCTCTTGCTCTAAAGGTTGTTTGTGTTGTTTGTTCTTCTTTAGTTGCTTGTATGGTGTAGGTTCCTTCTTGTGGTATGTAAAACGTTGTTGCTCCTTGTTCATTGGTTGTTTTGCTTTCTTGGTTGAGGGTTATTGTTGTTTCTGGTTCTGGTTTGCATCCTTGTGGCATGTCTTGTTCTCTGCAGATGGTTCGTTGGTTTGTGCTTGCTGCGTGGATGGTTGTTTCTTGTTGTGCGCATATTCGTTGCTCAAGTACTATTCGTAGTGTTGGGTTGTATGGGCTTTCTTCTTGTGGTTCTTGTTCTGGTAGGTCTGTGCAGGGTGTTGTTTCGTCTGTGCTAAAAAACCATGTTCCTTGTGGTAGCATGAGTTGGTAGGTTGCTTCTTCTCCGTTGTATGCTCGTCCTATTCTGTGTACTCGTGTGAGGTGTATTGTTTGGTTGTTGTTTTGTGCTATTGCTTGTGTGTAGCTTTGTAGTTCTGCCAGCTTCCTTCTGGTACTGTTGTTGTGCACGCAGTCTGCCAGCTTCCGCTAATGTATACTTGTATCGTTGCTGTCGTTGGCCCTATCGCGTTTGGTGGGCTTGGACTTGGTATTCTGTACCATGTGTATGTTACGTTCAGTTCGTTTACTTCTGCGATGCTTCTCTCGTTACTAAAGCTTGTTTGTATCTCGCTACTTCCTCCTCCTTCTATGTCGTCAAGACTCACCCAGTTATTATCTAAGAAAAGTACTTCTGAGCGGCAGTCTCCGTTCACCACTCCTTTAGTAGTTCCTGATTGGTCCCAGTACGCGCACGTTTCTGGTTGGCTGTCCGCATCTCCTTCGCCAAACACAGGGTCTACTTCGTCAACGGTTACTGTGTAGAACTGTCCTGGAGTTATTGGTTGTACGAATTGCCAAGAGCCAAAGCAGTAGTCTTGTAAATAATCGTACTCCTCGCACTTGTACAAGCTACTCCCAGTTGCTCGCACAGTTATTTCTGCGCTGCTAAACCCTCCTATTTCTGGGTCTATCGCGTACGTTCGCGCAAAGTTTCTTTGTCTGCGCGGGTTCTCATCTATACGAAGAATCTCTCCGGTAAAGTCGTTTACGTCTACACGAAAATCGCTTCCTTTCTGTACGCGAAGCACTCCTTGCACCCATATAGCAATGAAGGGTTGTTTTCCTGTTGCTCGCTCTATAATTACTTCTGCTGCTTGGTGGCTGTTTACTGTGCGTACTTCTTCTCCTTGCATGAACGTGTACGTTCCTTGTTGTGTGAGAGGAAACTCGCTGTTTCCGCTTCCTAAGAAGAGGTATCCTTCGTTACTTGGAGTGCGTATCTCAAAAGGCCCATCACTCTCTATTGTTACAAAGCTTCCTACTGCGAGGTCTTCTTCGCTTACTTGCAAGCTCGTAACTAATGGAGTAAGTATAGCAAGTAGTAGGATAAGGATGAGTAATTGTTTCTCCACGCATAGTACGTGTAGTGCTTGGTTCTTAAACGTTTATTTTTCTACTCCTCGCAGAGCATCTGGGTCGTCTCCTCCGTGCCAACTAACTCGTGGGCGTACTTGTAGGCTGTACATCTTCTCGTTTGTGTCATCAAGTACTATCGCTGCTCCTTTGGTTCTTGGCAGGTCTCGTAGTAAGTCTCCTAGTCCTGCTTGCATGTAGCTTTGCGTGAGCATTCCTAGTGCGTCTGTATCTACTCTTGCTGTTATTCGGTGGCTGATGATGATGTCGCTTTGTGTCATTACGTCTGTATGAATTTTTCCTGGTTGCTGAGTAGCTAATATCAGGGATAATCCTGGTTGTCGTCCTTCTCTAAGAATAGTTACTAGTGCGTCTGTTGCGGGTGTTTCTCCTTTGTTTGGGAGGAATTCGTGTGCTTCGTCTATGAGCATCCAAATCACTGGTTCATTATTTTTTTGGTCTCCATGATAGCTGAGTTCTGCTTCTAGTGCTTTGTGCTCCTCTATCTTTCTTGCTGCCATTCGGTGGTTGAAGAGTTGTCCTGCTACGAGTCCTATAACGAGTGCTCGCGTGTTCCAAGCGCTTGCTTGTGCTGCGTACATGCTCACGTCTAGTATAGTTATTTTTCCTGGTTGTACCAGCTCACTTATCGGTGTTGCTTCTGCGCGAAACAAGCCCCACCTTTCTGCGCTGCTCATTAAGTTGTTGGCTGCTCGTTTATCCGTTTCTTCTGCGTCACTTTTTTTGATGCTTTCTTGTACGTCCTCTAGGCTAAAGTCTTTTTTTGTTTCTTGTAGGTGAGCTACTGTTTCTTCTATGAGTGCTCCTACGCTGCTGCTTCCTTCTAGGCCAAACACGCTTAGCCATTGGCTTGGTTCTAGCTCGCTTGGGTTTATTGCAAATCCTTTGTCTATTGCTATGCCGTTTTCTCGTAGGCTCTCTACTGCTCCGTATGGAGCGTATACGTCTACTTCTAGTGCTTCTGGTGTCATTCCCCATTGCTCAAGTAATTCTCTCATTCTCTCGTTTGGGTATTTCATCGTCCAAAAAATCCCCATGGTGTCCATAATGATTACTCCTACGTTTTTTCGTATCTCTGCGTCTAGTGCTGCCATTCCTTCTGCTATTACTGCTAGGGTGAAGCTTTTTCCGCTTCCTCTTTTTCCGCACAAGAATACTGCGTGGCTTCGCGTCACGTCCATCCATATCTCGTTACTTAGGCTGCTGGTCTCTCCCATTTTTACGTAGTGTTTTCCTAGGAGTACGCACCCTTTTGTGTGGTATTTTTGTTTATCTTTGGCACTTCGTCCAAGAATTACTTCGTAGCTCACCGTATAGTCTTGTTTGTTTGTCTCTTCTTTAAACGTTGCGTTTTTTATATTCTGAGTCCTTTCTGTGTATTCATGGATTACTCAGAAAAAGCTCTTGCTTTGCATAAACAGACTAAGGGGAAGTTCTCTACTGCTTCTAAGGTTTCTGTAGTTACTCGTGAGGATCTTTCTACGGTGTATAGTCCTGGCGTTGCTGCGGTGAGTTCTCGCGTGGCAGAGCACCCTGAGGATGCGTACGTCTATACTTCTAAGAGTAATACGGTTGCTGTTGTTAGTGATGGCTCTGCTGTTCTGGGTCTGGGTAATATCGGTGCTCTTGGTGCTCTTCCTGTTATGGAGGGTAAGGCGGTGTTGTTTAAGGAGTTTGCTGATGTGGACGCTGTTCCTATTTGTTTATCCACACAAGACGTTGATGAGATTGTTGAGACGGTGCAGCGATTCGCTGTTTCTTTTGGAGGAATTAACTTGGAGGATATCAAGGCTCCTGAGTGTTTTGAGGTTGAGCGTCGCTTAAAGCAATCTCTTGATATTCCTGTGTTTCATGATGACCAGCACGGAACAGCAATTGTTGTTGCTGCTGGTTTGCTTAACGCAGCTAAGGTAGTTGATAAAGCGTTTTCTTCTTTGCGCGTAGTCATTAATGGTTCTGGTGCTGCCGGGGTTGCTACTGCTAAATTGCTTTTAGAAATGGGTGTTAAGGATGTTGTTGTTTGTGATAGTAAGGGGGTTTTGTCTTCTTCTCGAACAGGTCTTAATCAGAGTAAGCAGGAGCTTGTTATGCTTACAAACCCTCGCTCAGTTACTGGTTCTTTACAAGACGCTCTTGTCGGTGCTGACGTGTTTGTTGGTGTTTCTGTGGGTAACCTTCTTAGTGTAGCAGACGTAAAGACTATGGCTTCTGATCCTGTCGTGTTTGCTCTTGCTAACCCTACTCCTGAGATTCTTCCTGACGAGGCAAAGAAAGCGGGCGCTGTTGTTGTCGCTACTGGTCGCTCTGATTATCCTAACCAAGTCAATAACGTTCTTGTTTTTCCTGGGATGTTTCGTGGATTACTTGATGCTCGCGCTACAGAGGTTTCTTCTCGCGTAAAGGTTGCTGCTGCTCAGGCACTTGCTAGCTACGTTACGGGTGTTTCTGCTACTAATATTATTCCTGATAGTTTGGATAAAGAAGTTGCTGGTGTAGTTGCTGGTGCTGTGAGGAGTTGTTTTTAGATTTCTGGGTTTTGGTCGTACGCTATGTGCGTGCTGGCGCATTTCGGGCAGCTTGTGATGCTTAGTGATCCGTGGTTTTCTGCTGCTAAGAAGCGGTAGTCGCACGCTAAGCATTTCATGTGCCAGTTCTTACTTACTTCATCCAGTGAGTTGTTAAAGGTGTGAAAGAGTTCTGTTGCTTGTGTTGCGTATTGCTCTCCAGTGAGCGTTCCTTGTTTGTATTGGTGCGCTAGGTCTTGTATCGTGCTTACTACGTGTCGTATTACGTCTGTTTGGGTGACTACTCCGTAGAGTTTTCCTCCTGATATGACAGGAAGTTTTTTTATGTGGTTGCTTCGTAGCGCGTGCGCTACTTGCATAATGTCTGCTTCTGGTAAGCAGCTGTGTAGCGGGCTGGTCATTATGGTGTGTATGGGTTCGTGTAGGTCTCTTGCTTGAGCGACTACTTGTCTAGTAAAGTCTGTTTCTGTTACTATCCCTACGGGTATGTTGTTTTCTACTACCAGCACGCTTCCTACGTCGTGAGAGTCCATTCTTGCTGCTGCTTCTCGTATCGTTGTTCGTTTGTCAACAGTGACTACGTGCACTGCCATGATGTCTTTTGCGGTGAGCATGTAGTAGTTTGGTACCAGAACGTTATTAAATACTTAGGGTTCTTAGTGGTGTTATGAAAGCAAGAAGTTCTTTTGTTCAACGAGCTGAGTCAGTGTTTATGAGTGTGTTTATCGTTTTTGTTGTTGTGTGGGCGTTCTTAACGCTTATTGGTGTTGTTGCTTTGCACCCTCCTTCGTATGCTGTTGTTGTTAATGGCGAGGGTATTACTGTTTCAGAAGTAACTGATACGTACGAGCAGCTTCCTGCTGAGGTTCGTTCTGCGTATACAAAAGAGGCTGTTCTTGAGCAGTTAATTGATAAGACGCTTATCTTACAAGATGCTTCGCGTAAAGGCGTTGTTGTTTCTCAAGAAGAAGTTGATGCGTTTATTGATGAGCAAGTCTCTGCTTTTGGTATTTCTCGTCGTCAACTCGCTGATACGCTCCTGCAAGCGGGTATCTCGTTTTCTGAGTACGAGCAAGCGGTTCATGAGGAGTTAGTTCTTCGCTCGTATGTGGATGTGGTTATCGGGGATGTTTCTGATCCTGCTGCTGCTTTTCAGGTAGTTATTGCTGATTTGCGCAAAGAAGCGTTTATTGAGTATGGTGAGGAGTTATAGTCCTTTATACAATATTTTTTTCTGAAACGGTTGTTGTTTGTTTACGTCACTAAGTGCTCGTGTTACGGTGCTTTCCCAGTTGTTAAGGGCTAGTTGTACGTCGTCTACTGGTAGGCGCGTTTTTGCTGCTATTTCTTCTGCTGTGTAGTATTCTTGGTTGTTTTGTTTAAGAAAGTCAATTACTTTCTTGTTGGTTTCTGAGTCAACCCATATTCCTTGAAAAAATTTTTTTATTTGTGCTTTTCCTTTAGGGTTTTGTGTTACGAAGAGAAAGGCTGGTTTGAGTACTCGTATTTTGTTTCCTTCATAGATGAGTTGTGTGTGTATGAGTTCTTGTTCTTCAAGTTTTTTTACGTTCTCATGTAAGGTGCTGTTTGAGTGACCGATGGTTTTTCTAAGCTCCTGCATTGTCAGGTCTCCTTCGCTGAGGCTTTTAAGGATTTTTCTTTGTATTTCTTGCTCCCACGCTGTTATTACGGTGTTTCTTCTGTCTGCGGTGATGCTTGTTGGAAAGAAGTCTTGTATTTCTTCTGTTTCTTTGTCGTAGTACACGCAGTACTGGGGTTCTTTGTGCATATCTTGTTTGTTGGTTGCTTGCATATATAAGCTTTTTCGGTTCTTCCGAAAAACATGCTTCTTTTAAATACTGCATCATTCACGCAGTGTATGAAGTGGTACGCGTTAGCTCATCTAGGCTGTGAGGAGGCTGTGCAGCAAGAATTATCTCGTCAAGGCATTCAGGCAGTTCTTCATTCAGGTTTTGTTTCTTTTCAAGCATCTAAACAAGAAGCAGCTGTTTTTTTGTACTCTACGAAGTGTTCTACTCGTTTGCTTGCCGCTATAGCCCACGGTTCTCTTGAGAGTATTGACGTCTCTTCTGCTCATGAGTTTATTCCTGAAGAAGCGTCTTTTTGTGTTCGCAGCGAAGTCATAGCTGCTGGTCCTCAAGATACGAGTTCTCAAGAAATTAATTATTCTCTTGGTGCTCAAGTAAGTCGTTCTGTTGACTTGGACAACCCTGAGTATACGCTTTTCTGTCAGGTTGGTGTTGAGTGCGTGGTTGGCATCGATGTTTCTGGTGATCTTAGTAAGCGCTACTACCGTATTTTTAGTAATTCTCGCAGTATGAAAGGAACGCTTATAGCAAGTATTCTTGAGTTATTCTCTGTTACTGGCGTTCTTCTTGATCCGTTTGGTAACACTGGTGAGGTGTGTATAGAGGCTGCTATGAAGTACACAAAAACTTCTCCTCTTAAGTACAAGAAGTTCGATAATTATTCTTTGCTGCAAGAGGAGGCTGCTGGTTGGTCTGATGAGGAGATTGCTTCTTCTGCTGATGTGTTTTGTTATGATGACCAGCTTGGTAATCTTCGTAGCGCAAAGAAGAATGCGAAGCTTGCTGGTGTTTTGGGTAGCATTACGTTTAGTAAGATAACTCCTGAGTGGATGGATGTGAAGTTTGAAGAAGCGTCTGTTTCTTGTATCGTTACCACTCCTCCTCCTGTTACGAAAAGAAATTCTGAGAGCGCTCATCTTGAGGAGTTATGTTATCAAAGCGCTTTTGTTTTGAAAAAGAAGGGGCGTTTAGTTGTTGTTTGTCTTACTCCGGAGACTGCTTTGAAGCTTTCTGAGTACGCTGATAAGCATGAGTTAGTTCTTGTTTCTCAACGAGTAGTGTTTTCTGGTCAGCTGGCTATTGAGGTGGTTGAGTATGGCTTGTGATTTGTGCGGAAAGAAAGGTTCTACTCGTCAGACGCGCGTAGAGGGTGTTGTGTACGCTGCTTGTGTTGATTGTCAAAAATTGGGTGTTGATGCTACTCCTGTGAGTGTTCAGAAGAAGCGCTCATTTAGTAAGCAAGAAGATTCTTCTGTTGTTTGCAGTGACGCTTCTCGCATTATTTCTTCTGCTCGTCAAAAAAGTGGCGTTTCTGCTAAGGAGTTTGCTCAGCGACTTAATATTAAGGAGAGTGTGTTGCTTGCTTGGGAGAGTGGTAAGCGAGTCCCTACGGTTAGTGATGCTCGTCGTTTAGAAAAGCTTCTTGGTGTTTCGTTAGTTGAGCAGGGTGTTGTTTCTGCTGATGCAAGTACTTTTTTGTCTCGGGATTCTTCGCAAGGGTTTACTATTGCTGATTTGATTAAGGATAAGCGAAAAAAGAAGTAGTTGTGTTATTCTCTTGGTGGGTTGTTAGTTACGTGTATGAGTTCTTGCCATATCTCTTCTGTTGGGAGTGCTTGTAGAGGTATTTGGTTGCTAAACACGTAGTGCTTGTAGGTGTTGTGCTCGTACACGTGTACTAGTGTGTATGTTTCTATGAGGTGGCTGGTGAATGCTTCTAGGTTTTCTTTGCAGCGAGTATCTTCTGGATGGCACGGCGTGCTTCTTGGGATGAAGAACACCGCTGCTGCTTCTTGTTTCATGAGTTCTTCTTTGTCTTCAAGAAATTCGTAGTAGATAGGAGTTGCTTTGTTTTCTGCGTAGTACGCTACTATTGGGTCGCTTACGTAAATAGTTCCGTTTACTGGGTGTTCTTCTAAGAAGCGGTAGTAGTTTGTTTCTATGCTTGCAGGTTCTTCTCCTCGGTGACTAAAGTATTCTGTGTTGTTGACTGCGAGTACTGCTGCGTTGAGTAGGATGAGTGCGGTAAGCACGTATAACAAAGGTTTTTTGTACTCGCTTATCTTCTGTGCTCCTAGTGCTGTGAGTACGAGTACTCCTGGGAGTATGAGTAGTGCAAAACGCCATTGGTTGTTAGGAAGAAGAGTAAAGAACGTTAGAGTAAAGAGGGTTAGTAGCGCGTAGGGGATGAGTCGTTGGTGTTTGTGCACGTATAGTATTCCTATGAGCGTAAGTAGTGTTATGGGTAGTAGTGTTAATAAGTGCTCAAAGTAGTATAGTGGTTGTGTGTTGTGCAGCCAGGTGTTAAAGAAAAAGACGTTTCCTCCTCCTTCAAGGAGTGGTTGTATGGGTGCTTGCAGTCCTTTGTCTGTGTATACGAAGGCATTGGTAATCATCCAGGGAAGAAGTAGTGTTGCTGCTCCTAGTATTGTTTGCGCAAGTTCTGTGAGTGATTGTTTGTCGTACTTGTTTTGGTACATTGTGTATAGGTGCGTTAGTCCTACTGCTATAAGCCCTAGTCCTACTGGGTATCTGGTAAGTGCTGCTGCTGCGAGGATGATTCCTGCGAGGAGGTATCGTTTTTTGTTGTACAAATAGAGTCCTATGATGAGTAGGCTTGCGCTTGGTACTCCTGTGAGTAATTGGCTGCTTCCCCAAAACCAGATGTTTGTTGCTAGTAGTAGCGTTGCTGTGCTTGCCGCGAGGAGTTCGTGTACGTATTCTTGTAAGGTCTTGTATAGATATATCGCTCCTAGCGCTCCTAGTGTTGCTGCAAGGATTTCTCCTCCGAGTACAGGGTCTATGCCTATTCCTGCTATTATTGCGAGCATAAGAGGCCAGAGTGGTGGTCTGAGTGCTTCCCAGAAGCCTGTTTGTCC
Source organism: Candidatus Woesearchaeota archaeon (assembly GCA_047602905.1). Classification (GTDB taxonomy): domain Archaea; phylum Nanobdellota; class Nanobdellia; order Woesearchaeales; family SKIA01; genus SKIA01. The sequence goes on from JBLKOP010000006.1 coordinate 48,626, forward strand.
TCCTGAGAGGATGTATTGGCTCATCACGAGGTATACTGCTTCGTCCCATCGTACGTCGTGGTAGTTGCTAAGAAGAATGAGTTTTCCTATTACGTATAGGATGAGTGCTGTGACGAGTATGGTTCTTGGTTTCTTTAGTTCTTCAAGAAAGTTCATGTGCACAGAGCGTTTGTTGTTGGGTACCACTCGCACAAGGTTTGTTCTAGTTCGTTTCTGGACACAAACCCTGCTAGGGGTTCTTCATTAACAACGATTGTTGGGTACTCTGTTACGTTGTGTCTGTTCATAAGTAACTGAATGGTTGGTTCTGTTGTTGCGAGTCGTTCATTAAAGCTAAATATAAGGAGGTCTTGTTGAAGGACTCGTTTTAGGTATGTGAGTACGAATGCTTGGTCTTCGCAGCGAGGACAATCACTTGTTTCTGTGTAGAAATACAGTATTGTTGCTGCTTCTTCTCCGCAAAGCTCTTGAGTTTTTTGTGCGAGTAGGTAGTAGCGTATTTGTGCGTGTGTGTATTCTCGTGAGAGGACAAGGAAGTCTTCTTGTTTTAGTGTTGCGTCTTCTTGAAAGGTTTCTAGGCGTACACGCGCGCTTTCTAGGTTGTTTATGTTTTGCTCAAAGGTTGTTCGTAGTGCTGCGCAGTCTCCGTCTTGAGCTATTTGTTCTATGAGTTGGTGTTGTAGTTGCATGCTGCTGTACTCTACTCGTTGTTGGTTGTACGTTTCTGCTAGGTACGTTGTTCTTTGGCTTTCAATAACGAGTCCTGCAAAGAAGCCAAGAAGAAAGATAAGTCCTGTTATGAGAAACGCTGCTACGTACCTTCTTTTTTTGAGTTCTTTTCTTACCATTTCTGCACCTTTCCAAGGAGTAGGTCTTTAGTTACTACTGCCCACGTGGCTGCTAGGAGGAAGAAGTAGAATATAAGATATGTGCTTACTATGAGTGGGTTGTACGTGAGTGTTCGTTCTTTTGCGTAGTACGTTGCTAGTCGTAAGATAGTTATTGATAGCGTGAACATGACTGCAAGTAACACGATGCTTGCTGCTGATAAATCTACAAACGCTATGTCTATTGTTATTGTTTGTAAGTAGGTGAGTATGTCAAAGCGTACAAGGCCGAGTTGTAGAGCGTTTTTGAGTATTGGTTTGAGTAGTTCGTATAGGAGGGTTCCTACGAGTAAGAGGCTGATTACTCCTGAGAGGATGAGTATGGGTAGTTGCATCATTCCAAAATCTCCCCATTTCTTGTTAAAGAGCATGTGTCGGTATTGTATTGCTGTGAGCACTCCTCCTTTAAACCATCTGTTTCTTTGTGCGAGGTATCGTTTCATGTTTGGCATCGCGTTCGTGTATACTTCTCCTTCTAGGCTCTGTATTATTCTGTAGTTGTTTTGTTGTAGTCGAACAGTCATTTCTAAGTCTTCGGTGATGTTTGTTTCATCAAAATACCCGTTTTTTTGTATGAGGCTTTTGTTGTATACACTAAAGGGTCCTGGTGCTACGTGTACTGCGTCTAGTTGTCCCATGATTTTTTTAAAGAACACGTTTACGAGGTATTCGTACCACTGGAGTTTTTCTAGGAGGTTGAGTTTTTTGTTGTTTTTTATCTTCATTACCGGTATGACTACCGCTACTTCTTCTGTGCTAAAGTGTTTGATGAGTTCTTTGAGTGTTTCTGGGTGTACTTCTGAGTCTGCGTCTAGGCACACAAAGTATTCTCCTTTTGCTTTTCTTACTGCTCTGTTGAGCGCTGCTCCTTTTCCTTTGTTTTTTTGGTTGAGTACGTGTACGTGTTCGTGGTGGGTGTAGTTGTTTGCTATGTTTCTTGTTTTGTCTGTGCTTCCGTCGTTAATTACAAGTATTTCTAGTTTGTTTTTTGGGTAGTTGATGTTGAGTGCTGACTCGATAGTTTTTGCTATTGTTTTTTCTTCGTTGTACGCGGGTATTGCTATGGTTACTTGCGGGTATGTTCTGCGTTTGTTTGTTGGTTGTTTTTCTTCTCCTTCTAGGTATACAAGCAGCCAGAATACTGAGAAGTATAGTGATATGAAGTAGACGGTGTATTGAAGGAGGATGAGCAGGGTTATGTCCATTTGGTTATTGGTTGGTTGTTGGTGGTTAAAAATCTTGCTTAGGTTCGCATCCAGAGTTGGTGTTCTGCGTCTCGTACGAGTACGTAGTTTCTGCTGTTCTCTAGTATTGTTCGTAAACGTACTGCTCTGTAGTCTTGTTCTATGAGTATGTAGGTTGTTGCTTGCTCTCCTAGTTGTTGGCTGCTATGTACTTGTGTGAGGTTGTGTGCTTCTCTTACTTGTATGTTGTTCCAGCGTAGCGCTTCTTCTTGGGTGCTTAGCGTGCTTATTTCTTGTATTTCTAGTTCTCTGAGTAGTTGTATGGTTTCTTGAAGTTCATTAGTTGGTTCTTGAATGATTGCTTGACTCGTCGCTGCTGTTGCTGCGAAGAGTAGTGTGAGGAGTATGAAGTAGTTGGTTGCTGTTTTTACGGTTGGTAAATCCCATTTCCTGCTTCTTAGCGTTTTTAGTGCGTATCCTCCTAGTACTGCGCAGATCGTTGCTGCTATGATGGTTGTTTCTGGGTAGAGTATTGCAAGGAGTAGTGTTGTGTGTGTTATGAGTAGGGGGAGTGCGTTGTTTTCGTTCCATATGAAGATGCTTCCTAGTATTGCTAAGAGTATTGCTATTATGCTTATGGCTGCTGCTTGTTGTAGTTCTGCGAATTGTAGGAGTATGTTTGCTTCATACATGCTTGTGCTGTACGCTATAAGTATTGCGAGTAGTGTTATGAGTGTTTTTGTTCGTTGTTTGTTGTATAGTTGGTAGAGTAGTAGGGGTGCTGCTATGCTTATTGCTGCTTGGTGAAAGAGTACTGCTAGTGTTGCGGTAATGCTTGCTGTGTTGTTTTGTCGGTTCTTGTACGTGTATAGTGCGAGTAGTGCGAGGATGATTGCTGCTGGGCTGGTGATTGCTGCTGCAAGTATTGGTGGGCTAAGAAGGAGTAGGAGGGTTGTTTCTACAGGTGTTTTTTCTTGTTGTAGTGTTTTTGCAAGAAGGAGTAAGAAGGTTGTTGTGAGGAGTAGCGCTGCTGCTATGAGTGTTTCTTGTTGTGCTGGTATGGTGTTTAGGAATGTGTAGGTGTTGTTTCCTGTAAAGTATGGGTTGTTGTTTACTCGTATGAGTGCTACTGTTAGTGGTGCTAGTAGGAGAGTTGTTGTGATTGCACGACGCATTGTAGTTGGTTCACCTCGTAGTAGTTTGTTGTGTGTACTCGTGTGTAGCAGGGAAGGGTGTATTTGCTTGGTGTGGTGGTTATTATTCTTTGTACTCCTAGGTCGTTGAGTATGTGTACTTGTTGGGTGAGGGTTGCTGTTGGTAGTTGGTTGATTGTTTCTTTTGTTTCTTGGCTGTGTTTGTTTGCGTATTGGTTGCTTGTAAGGAGTGTTTTGTGTCCGTGGTAGTGTAGTGCGAAGCCGAGTTCTTCATTCCAGTGGTGTGTGTGTTCGCTTGGTGGTAGTGTTGTGAGGAGTTCTTGTTGTTGTGGCGTTAGTGTTTGGGTGAGTGTTTCTGGTGCGTTGGTTATTGCTGGTAGTGCGTGTGCGGTAAGAAAGAGTATGATGATGATTGCTGCTAGTGCGTTGTAGCTTTGCGGTATTCTTGCTTTGTGTTTTTCTTGTGTGTATAGGTTAATGGTTTTTGCTGTTAGTGGCAGGAGTAGTAGGCTGAGGAGGAGTATTGCTTGGTTGTTGTTTATGACGTTTGTGCTCATCGCAAGTATTATTGCGAGGATAACTCCGAGTATCGGGTAGGCTTTTGTTGTTGTTTTGTCTTGTATGTAGGTGTATGCTGCGTAGCTTCCTGCGAGTACGGTGAGTATTCCTATTCCTGCTACTATTGTTGTTATGTCTGCTAGTTGGTTGCTGTGGTTCCAGAAGGTTTGTATTCCGTGGTCTCGTATGGTGTTGTTGTAGGTTATAAGCGCAGCCCATATGCTTACAAATGTTACGAGTAGGGTTGCTTCAACAGTTTTTTTTGGTACTTCTTTTTGTTGTATTTTTGTTAGTGTTACTGCGAGGAGTAGTCCTATTGCTACGAGGATGCTTAGTGGTGTTGTTAGTGCGAGTGCTGTTGTGCTGATGAGGAGGAGTGTTTGGTGTTTTGGGCTTCTTGTTGTGCTTATGTATGCGTGTAGGGTGAGGAGTATGAGTGGTATTGCTAGTGTGTAGGGTGTTGTTTGCAGGGTTGTTTGTTGGTAGAGTAGTGGTGAGAAGCTGCTTGCGAGTGCTGTTATGCTTGGTGCTTGTTGGTGTGTGCTTACGTGTTCTGTGAGTTTATAGGTGAGGTATGGTATGCTTGCTGTTGCTAGTGTTGTTATGATGAATGCTGCTGTTATGGTGTTCATGAATAGTGCAAGAAATGCTATGAGGTAGTGGTATAGTGGTGGGTAGTCGTAGGTTGCTTGGTTCCAGGTTTTCTCGTCTTGAAGTAAGGGTAGTCCTGTTTCTTGTATGTGTTCTGCGTATGTTAGGTGCTCGTAGCTTTCTATTGTTGGTCCTGTTGCTTGTGTTAGGAGGAGTAATTGTATGATTAGCGTGAGTATTGTTGCTATAGTTACGCTTGTTTTCATGGTTCTTGGTTGGTTGTTCTGTGTTATAAGTAAAATTATTTTCTTTATAGAAAAATATTTGTGTTTTTATACACCAACTCGTTACTAAGCTGTATGGACGCTCACCCGACAGGAAGTGAAGCCTTTGACGAGCTACTCAGAGGAGGTTTTGAAAAAGGAATTATTACTACTATTTACGGTCCTTCCGGAAGTGGAAAAAGCAACCTTACCCTCCTTGCTACCGCTACTAACGAGCAAAAAACGGTGTTTGTTGATACAGAGGGCAGCTTCTCTGTTGATCGTCTTGAGCACTTCGCTTTTGATGCAGAAAAGGCGCTTAAAAACGTTATTTTGCTTGCAGCAACGAGTTTTGAGCAACAAACCAAGATCATCACGCAACTCTCTAAGCTCGTTACAGAGGATGTATCGTTAGTTATTGTTGATGGCATCGCTGCTCAGTACCGAGCAGCTATGGCAAGAAGTGAGGAGAACTTGAATAATCAGCTCTCCGAGCAGATTAACGCGTTGTTTGCTGTTGCTGCTGAGAATAACATTCCTGTAGTGATTACTTCACAAGTCTATGCTGATATGGAGGGAGACGGAGTAAAAGTCGTTGGAGGAGATATTGTTAAGTACAATAGTAAGTGTTTGTTAGAGTTACAAAATGATGAAGGACATGTAGCTATTATTCGTAAACACCGCTTCTTACCTGAAGGAACAAGTAAGCGCTTTGTTATTGATGCTGTCGGTATTTATGAAGAGAAATAAAAAAAAAGTATTTTTTGTTGTTTATTCGTCTGAAAAGTCTTCTAGTGTTGCACTAAATTCTTCTTCACTAGCGATTTCTTTTCTGTTTAGTAAGTACTGCTTTGCTAGTGTGTAGAACACTAGTGCTAGGCTTTTCTTTCCTTTGTTATTGCACGGAATGACTAGGTCTATGTTGTTTGCTTGGTTGTTTGTGTCACACAAAGCTACTACGGGTATTCCTACTCGTAGAGCGTCTCTGACTGCGTTTCTGTCTGGCCAAGCATCTGTTACGATAAGCAGTTTTGCTTCTGCGTACTTGTCTAGATTAGGGTTAGTAAGCATTCCTGGGCTGTATCTTCCTGCGTGTATGCGTATACCGGTGAGTTTGTTAAGCATTCTCAGCGGTCTCCAACCGTTTTCTCGGCGGCTTACTACGAGGATGTCTTCTGGGTTGTACTTGCTTACGAAGCTTCCGAGTACTCGTAGTCGTTCATCGATTTGTTGTATGTCTAGTATGCTTAGTCCGTCTGGGCGGGTTTTAAAAATGAACTTTTGCATGTATCGCGTTCTAAATTTTGTTCCTATGTGTATTCCGCTTTTCAGGTACGTTTCTGTACTGACTAGCTGGTTCTCGTTTTCTAGTGTTTGTTCTTCTTCTATCATATGGTGTTCTCTGTGGAACAAGAAATGCGTTTCTCGCCCACGTTTTTTATCGCCTCACGTGGTTTTGTTACGGCACACCGCAACGTTGGCAATACTAGTGGGATGAATACGTGTTTTATAAGTGTGTCGAGAAGTTTAGAATTCTTCGCTTTCTTCTACGTTCTCATAGTCTAGCTCGTCTAGAGGGTCTTGTTTTCCTCCAAAGTCGCTTGGTGTTGCTTCTCCTACGACTGTTGCAAACGCTACTGAGGGGAGTACTTTGGTTATTTCTACGTTGAGAAGTTGTCCTTTCTTTGCTCCTGCTACAAATATGACAAAGCCGTTTATTTTTGCTACTCCGTCTCCTTTGTCTCCTACGCTCTCGATATTAACTGCGACTACTTCTCCTTCAGAAATGGGTGGTGCTTGTTGTGCCACTATATATTCACACAGATTGGTTTATTTATAAAAGTACTGGAAATACTGTTCATAAAAAAAGAGAAAAAATATTTTTTTGTCAAGAAATTATAGTTCTATATCTTCAAGTCCTTCTTCTCGTATAAAAAAGCCGCACTCTCCGTCTGGTAGGTTTGGTGCGTCGATGAGTTTTGCTACTCTGCTTCCTTTGCGTCCTTTGCGCAAATAAATTCTAAATGCGCTTTTGTGCGCTACGATGTGTCCTCCTATCGCTGCTGTTGGGTCTCCAAAGAACGCGTCTGGTTTGCTCATTACTTGATTTGTTACAAACACGCATAAGTTGTGCATGTCGGCTAGTTTTCCAAGCACGTGCATGTGTTTATTGAGTTTTTGTTGTCTCTCAGCAAGTGTTCCTCGCCCGACAAACTCTGCTCTAAAGTGTGCTGTTAGGCTGTCTACAACGACGAGTTTTACGTTGTTTCCTTCTTTAATGACTTCTTCTACTTTTTCTGCTAAGAGCATTTGGTGATCGCTATTATACGCTTTTGCTACTTTGATGCTTCGTAGAGCTTCTTCTGGTTCGAGGTCAAAAGCTGGTGCGAGTTGCATAATTCTTTCTGGTCGAAACGTGTTTTCTGTGTCTATATACACTGCTACGCTTCCAGGAAATTCTTTTTGTATGCTGCACGCAAGGATATGTGCTATTTGTGTTTTTGCGCTTCCGAATTCTCCAAAGCACTCGGTTATGCTTCCTGTTTCAAAGCCTCCTCCCATGAGTTCGTCAAAACTTTTACTTCCGATACTAATTTTACTTACGGATTTTCTTTTCGCAAGTACTTCCTCAGCGCTTACAAAGCCCATGTCCATCATGTCTCTTGCTGCTCGGATGATCTTGCGAGCTGCTGCTTCTGTTACTCCTGCTGCGTCTGTGAGTTGTCCTGGTGTTGCTACTGCTATTGCTATTACGCTATCAAAGCCTCCTGCTTCTAGCTTTTCTGCTGTTGCAGGCCCTACTCCTGGTAGCTCTGAGAGTTGTGGTTCTTTGATTGTCATGGTTTCTTGTTCTGTCATAGTCTTTTCCTCCTTAAAGGGTTATTGCTTTCATACACTGAGTCGTTTATATACCGTTTGGCCGTGCGTGTCCAGTGTGTCCAGTGAGATTGTTTTCGTAAAAAAAGGTGTTTTTGGGTTTCTAAAGACAAAACATATAAGATAAGTAAACAGAACAAGTAATAGTATGTTATCAAAAGAAAGTCTCTACACCATGCTTGCCTCAGAAGAAGTTCTAAAAAAAGAGTGGGATACTGAAGTAGATAAGACTTGGAATCCTAAGAATTAGAAGAAAGATTAGAACAAGAGCAACCAAATAAATAATGCTACAAAAAGAAAAAATATTCCTTTCTCCAAAACCCCTCCTACTCTCACAAACCCGCGTAATTTTACCTCTGAGGGCCAAAACGGTTTTACTCCCATGGGTGTGAGCATATCAAGAAGTAGGTGACTAAGAAACCCTGCGCTAAAGGCGAGTACGTGGTTTATTGATACAAGAAAAGATAACAGTATAATACATATTACTAAGAAGAAGATGCTGTGAAAGAAGCTTCTGTGCTTCGTAAAATACGACAGTAGAGGCACTCGTCTACCCAGAAGAGACGTTTTCTCATCAATATCAGGAAGTACGCTTGCAAAAAGAATAAGTAACACACTCAGTAACGCGTTCTCAGAAGAAACGAACTCAAGCCAAACAACACATAATAATAACCCAAAAAGGAGGTGTGTTCGTCCTTGCATCTAGATGCAAGCGCCACTAGAGCAGCCGTACTGGCAGTGAGCGTAGTTTACTGAGCAGTCGCTCTGAATAATGGTGAGTTTAGTTCCGTCACAGTACCGCTTAGCTTCACAAGCAGAACTAACTACGTCTGGAGACTGGAGTTGTGGCTGCGTTGCTTGTCCAGCAAGCGTATCTCCTCGCAACTGCACATCCTCACTAGACGTTTGTGCAGGAAGAGACATGAACGCGGCTACTACAAGAACAATAGCTACTATCCCAATAATTCCTGGTATTGTATGATCCGTCACAAAGAAACATACACCTTCTCCTATTTAAATTCAACGACTCCTAAGCTCTTTTGCGTGCTTAGAGGCAAGCTTGCTAAAACGTTTAGGCTTGTTCTTCTCTAAATCAAGCGTGTGCAAGAGGTGTTCTGCTCCTGAAAGGTGAGGAATGACTACGTACGTAGCTTTTTGTGAGTACAACTTCTTTGCTTCCTCTATCGTATCAGCACACATCACCGCCGCGCAAGAAGAATTTCTTCTTCGCAACTCATACAAAAGCACGTTACTAGCTGCTCCTCGCGTAAGCGTACTAATAACTAGTCGCGGGTGCTCTAACCCTAGCACGTCATACAAGTCTGCGTCGTTAGCGTCTGCAAGCACTGCGCGAATTCCTTGTTCTTGTAACGCAATAACTTTGTTAGGATCAAAATCGACTACTAAGAAGTTCGCTTCGTCTCGTTCAAGCTGCTCACGAACACGCCCTCCTAGGTAGTCGTGACCAAAGAGGATGACATCAAAGGCTCCTATCGCGTGACTTGCCTTATCCTCTTTAGGATTAACTCCTCGCTGATAATACGGAATGAAGCGATGAATGCGCTTATAGATGGTGTCTGCGTGGATGATACAGTAGCTACTCACAAGAATAGTTGTGAGAGCAATTACTGTAGTTAAGTTCAGGATATCTACTCCTACGTGGCTTACAGAAACTCCAAGAGCAACAAGGATAAGTCCAAACTCGCTGATTTGACTTACTGCAAGTCCTGCCATGAAGCTGGTTCGTTTACTAAATCCTTGCCAGCCCATAATTGTCATTACTATGAGCGGGTTTCCTATGAGTACTAAGAGGCTAAACGCGACGGCAGGAAGTAAGTACTCGCCAAGAAGAGTGATTTCTAGTTGGCTTCCAAGAATAATAAAGAACGTGATGATAAAGAAGTCTCGTAGCGGTTTTATCTTGCTTGCTATCTCGTAGTTGTACGGAGTACTTGCGAGCATGAGTCCTGCAAGTAACGCACCTATTTCTAGGCTGAAATTAATGTAGTCAAAGAAGCCTGCGAGTACAAAACACCAAGCGATGCTGAACACAAAGAGTACTTCTTGGCTTTTACTAGCAAACGTAAGCACGTACGGTAATAAGTACTTACTAATGAGCAGCACAGCAGAGAAAATAAGTATTGCTTGTAGCACAGTCCACATAAGCGTAAGCAGGATTGCTTGCTGACTTCCTGCAAAGCTACTAATAAACATGAGCGCAAGTACTGCTACGATGTCTTGAACGATTAAGAAACCAATTGCTATTCGTCCGTGCAGACTATTTACTTCTTTTCGGTCACTAAGTAGCTTTACGATGATTATGGTGCTACTAAACGTGAGTCCTGCTGCTACGTACACCGCTGCGTTTCCGCTAAACCCAAAGGCGAGTGCGAGTGCATACCCGAGTATGCTAGTAAACGCTATTTGTCCTAGCCCTGTCGCTACGCTAGTAACTCCTACTTGTCGCAGACTCGTAATGTCGATGTTTAGTCCGAGAATAAATAATAAGAACGCTATTCCTATGTGTCCAAAGACTTCTAGTCCTGGTATGGTGTTGGTGATGTTAAGAAACGCTGGTCCAAGAAGAATTCCTGCAAAGATGTAGCCAATAATAGGTGGTTGCTTCATTACTTGCAAAACAAGAATGATTGCTGTCGTTACTGCAAGTAAGATTGCTAAGCTAATAATTGCTTCTGCCAAACGCTTCTCTCACCTCCTGCATATACGTAGTTGCTGCTCCTAAACTTTATGAGTCTTGCGTTTTTTGTTTTGCAAGACGAACGTACTCAAGTACTTCTTCGTGAACAAGACCATTTGTTGCTACAAAACCGTTTATTTTTTCATCATAGCGCTGGTTCTCTCCATCAAGTCCTGTAAAGCGCCCTCCTGCTTCCTCAACAATAAGTGCTACTGCTGCTGCTTCCCATGGCATACTGAAAGGAAATACGTGTGCGCCCACCGCTCCTCGTGCTACTAAACAAGCATTATGAACTGCTGAGCCTGTATCGTGCACGGGACAGTTTTGTTTAATAAGATGTTTTGTGAGTTCTACCGTGTACGGTTCTCTTCGTGAAACACTTAATAAAATAGGTATTTCCGCTATTTCTTGTGTAGCGTGTACACGTATTGATTTATCGTTAAGAAACGCTCCTTGACCTTTCTGAGCTGTGTATAAGTGGTTTACGAAGGGGTTGTACGCTACTGCGAGTACTGGTTGTCCTTCTTCTAGTCTCGCTAGTGAGAACATGCTTGTAGGCACTCCTAATGCGTATAGTCTTGTTCCGTCTATTGGGTCGCACACCCACGTGTACTTGCTATTTTCTTGTAGGTGGCTTTCTTCTTCTCCTAAGATGCTGTCTTGTGGGTATTGCTCTTTAATGAGTTTAATAACAAGAGTATTAATTGTTGTGTCTGCTATGGTAAGAACAGAATTGTCTTGTTTCGTACTTACTTCTTGTTTGTCACTAAGAAAGTATTTCTTCATTACCTCGCCTGCTTCAAGAGCAAGGTTTTTTGCGAATGCGAGTTCTTTAGACATCTTCTAAGTCACTAAAGTCCAGATCATCTAGTTCGTCCAAACTAATCGCTTCTTCTTCTGGTTT
>JBLKOP010000014.1:0-9722 GCA_047602905.1 Candidatus Woesearchaeota archaeon
ACTTACAGTGCCTGTTCTTACTCCGCCACCACCACCACCACCACCATTCTCTGGACCGCCACCACCACCACCAGCTACGATAAGGTATTCTACAGGTCCTCCGCCACCTTGGAAGGTAAGTGTATTTGTACCAACAGCAGTAAATGTGTGCACGCGATAGCCAGACAAGTGAGTAACAGTGCCTCCTGTAGCGTATGGGTGTGTTGTTTGAGGGAAAGCATTACTGATTGCACCTGCACCTGCAGCGTTTACTGCGCGTATATCAATCGTGTAGGTAGTGTACGGAGTTAATGAACTGATAGTAATTGGTGAGAACGTAGTACCTGCACTCGTCCAACCACCACCGTTTATTCTGTACTGATAATCCGTAATCGCAGATCCCCCATCACTGCTAGGAGCGGAGAAATGCACGGTAAACTCGTTATGCGTACGGTCAATAGAATTGATTGTAGGAGCGGAAGGTGTAGTAACAGACTCCACACAACTTGTATGTATGTACACTGTATCATCATGGTCTAGCTCTCCATTTGTACACGTGTACTGTACACCATCACAAGTTTCTGGACTCGTAACTTCGGTATCACTATAAAACCATTCGCTTGTTTGTCCGTGCTCAAGAGTTGAGCCATCAGGAAGAGTGCAATTATCTGGTTCTTCAGGGGGAAGCGGCGTTTGCGTACAGCTCAGGTACTCATAGGTTCCGCTAAGCTCTGTGTCTGTGCATACACGCACTTGCGAGACGCATTCCTCTCCTGGAGCAGGGGATTCTTCTTGCCAGAACGTGCGGTTTTGTGTGTGAAGAATTTCTCCCCAGTGCCCAACACAATTCATGCTTGGAATTATTGGTCGCACCTGCACTACGTCTCCTCCTAAGAGGAGGTTGCGTCCTTTGCTGAGCGTTCCGTTAATAGGAGTTCGTATAAAGTACAGGTATTCTTGGTTGTTATACAAATATATTGATAGCTCGTCACGTCCTTGCGCTGTTTGGTTTAGCCGCGTATCGATACTGTACGTTACTCCGTTTAGTGTTTGAGGAAGACGTATTTCTCGCTCATACCCTTCTCCTACTAGTTGTGCAATGATAAACTCGTTTTCTAACTGTTCAAAAACGCTGTGTACTTGCTGGTCTACTCGTTCTTGTTGTAACTCTACGTAGGTTGCTTGCGAGGCGATAAACACCCCTGTTGCTAGCAGCATCATCGCTACAGTTATAAGAACGAATTCGATGGCTGCTTGTGCGTGTTTCATGATACTTGTCGTAGCTGTACATAATTTCCTTTGCTCTCTACGCGCACACTAATAGAGGATGTTCGTAGATTCGTTCCTGAAACGTTGAGGTATTGTTTTTCTCCTGGTTCTGAGCCGTTAATAGGAATCGTGCTAAAGAGCTGTACAGGAACGATTCCTCTTCTTGTTGCTAGCTCAAAGATGAGTACGTCATCAACGATGTACGCGCTAGTTGTTTGTTGAGGAAGAGACCCTGAGACTACTACGAAACTTCCTGTTCCGTACACGTACATGTTGTTTGCTTGGTTGAGGAGTTGTTGACCAAAAGAAGCTACTTGTGCGAAGTTGTTCGCGTCGGTTTCTGATTGCGTGAATTGAAAAATTGCTGCTGTGCTTGCAGTCATGAGCAGCATTGCTAAGCCTATTATGAGAAGAAATTCTACGCTTACTTGTGCTCGCCTCACCATACAAAGAGTTTCTTGACAGTATTGGCTTATAAGCTTTTATGCAAAGAGTTGCTTGGCTGCTCGTAGCGCGTTCTCGCGCGTTTTGGGGTGTGCGCAGAGGTTGATGCGTACTTGGATTACTTCTCCTGCGTGCACGAAACGCCATTGTTGTGTGTATATGCTTTCTTGTTCTAGGCGAAAGTACAAGTCGTGTTTTTCGTCTACGTGCTTGGGAAGTTCTTCTTGGAGTGCTTTTTTGTTTGTGAGTAGGAGGTTGAGGTTTTGTAGGAAGAGTCGTTGTCCTGGTTGGCGATATAGTTTTGCGCTGAGTACGTGTATGTCTTCAAAGCCTTCTTGACTAAGTGTTTCTTCTTGCACGTCTATTTGTTCTTTGTACACTTCTTTGAGGTGGTTTTTTAGTCGTGCGTGTTCTTTGCGGTTCTTGTTGTGTGCTCGCAGGAGGATGGTGTTTGTTAGCTTCATTACGTAAGGAAATGTTTGTTCATTCATAAACGTGTAGTTTCGCTAAATTATATTTTACCGAATGATAGGGGTTTTTATTCTCAAACAAAAAAAGAGGTGTTTGTATGAAGCACCCAGTAACCCCCACCGTACTCTTACTTATCTTATTTGTTGCTTCACAAATCATTGGTCTAGGAATACTTGCTCTAAACGCAGAAACAACTATTGATGAAGAAGGAGTCGTTAGCGTCTCGTTTTCTGAGCCAATAACCGGTGAGAGACCAGAAACGACTTCAGCAGGGATTTTTGTGTACTTAGTAATTGGAATAACTCTAGGAACCATCGCTTTACTGCTCATGGCGCGCTTTCAAGCAAGACTGCTTTGGAAAGCGTGGTACATGCTTGCAGTAGCGCTTACTGTAGCAACGGCTCTAGGAGTACTTATGAACGCATGGGTTGCTTGGGGTATAGGAATACTTGCAGCAGTGCTGAAAGCACAGAAACCAGGACTGCTCATTCATAACGTAACAGAAATCTTTATTCACGCAGGAATAGCCTTCATCATCGTTCCATTACTTAACGTTTGGTGGGCTGTAGCGATGCTTATAGCAATCGCTGTGTACGACGCGTACGCTGTTTGGAAGAGTAAACACATGGTTTCTCTTGCTAACTTCATGACTGATACAAAACTCTTTGCAGGACTAAGTGTTCCGTACAAGAAACCCACTGTAAACACAAAAAAGCCAGCTAGAACACCTAACGTAACAAAGCAAGTTACTGTACGAAGCGCTATTTTAGGAGGAGGAGACATCGCGTTTCCGCTGCTTTTTTCAGGAGTAGTTCTGCACACACTCATAACAAACGGAGTAGCTGTGAGTATAGCGTTTTTGTACACTCTTATCATTACTGTTTGTGCCGCTATAAGCTTAACATGGCTGTTTTTGCGAGCAAAAAAGGACACGTTCTACCCTGCAATGCCGTTTTTGTCAGCGGCGTGTCTTGTTGGCTACGGCATAATAATACTACTTTTATAAAGCAAGAAGGAGTTCTTAGTAGTGCTAGGCTGGGGCGCTGGGCGTGCCCTGTAACTACGAACCGTCCTTAGTGGAGTCGAAGCCTAGAGGGCGGCTTATTTACTTGGTAAGTAGTCCGTTAGTAACTGTTGATACCGTGTCCTCAGTGAGGTAGGTGTTCGTGAACCGGTTCAGGGCAGGAATGCAGCAGACCTAAGCAAGCACGTGCCTGTACTGCGGGTAGCGCGGAGAAGGAAGCTAACGGGGATGCTGCTTGCAAGGTAAGAGTCCACCTCTAGGCGTGCTTTTTTAAAAATTAAATTATGATTAAATAAAATTAAAATTTAATATTAAGCAAAAAAGAACAAAAATAAATTAAAATTAAATTATGATTAAATTTAAATAAACAACGTTCTTTTTCATAGTGTGAAAAAACCAACCCCTCCTCCTGATCCTAAAAAAATACTTGACCAAAACAAAGAATTGTTGTGGAAATATGTGCGAGACCAAGAAATAAAGGATTTCATCGATAAAGCAAACCAAAAATACTGGTATTGGGATGAATTAAAGCGCAGGCAAAAACCGAAAGAAATAACGTACGAAGAACTTTGGGCAATTACCCGAACACTCAGAGAAGTAAACAGTAAGGAAATTTCAATCGGCAAGCCAAGACAGTTCACATATACAGTCACAGATGAAATGCTCAAGGACCTTCACATACTAGATATGAATCTTGGAGGAAGCTTAAAAGAGCAAAAAAGCGCAGATAAAGAAAAAAAAGAAAAATATCTTGCAAGTTCACGTATGGAAGAAGCAATCGCTTCAAGTCAAATAGAAGGAGCTGTAACAACAAGAAAAATTGCAAAGAAGATGCTCCTACAAAAGAGAATCCCTCGAAACAATTCTGAAAAAATGATTCTGAATAATTACAACACAGTAAAAGAACTAAATGAATTAGCAGAAGAAGAATTAACTGAAGAATTAATAAAATATATTCATAGCAGCATAACAAAAGAAACACTAGAGAGTAACGAATACGAAGGATCATTTAGAAAAACAGACGATGTAATCGTATATGACAAGAACACAAATGAAGTCCTGCATATGCCTCCCAAGCACAAAGAGATTAGTAAATTTATTTCGGAAATATGCGCTTTTGCTAATCATGATGAGGAAACTTTTTTACACCCAATAATAAAAGCTTCAATACTGCATTTTATGATAGGATACGTGCACCCTTTTGTAGATGGAAATGGAAGAACCGCAAGAGCAATATTTTACTGGTTTTTACTTCGCAAAGATTATTGGTTAGTGGAGTACACATCGATATCCCGATTAATTGTAAAGGCAAAAGCACAATACATGAGAGCATATCTGCACACAGAAAAAGATCAAAACGATTTAACATATTTTATACAACACAATATGAAACAGCTAAATAACGCAGTTATGCAGTTTAATAAGTACTTAGAAGAAAAAAAGAAAGAAAAAGATCAAATGAGCAAACAAATATCCACAGAACAACTAAACCAAAGACAAATTCAAATTCTCGTGGACTTAGATAAAGATGAAGAATACACGTATCAAAGCGTTGCTGAACAATTCAGAGTCACTATACCAACTGCAAGATCAGATCTTCTCGAACTAGAAAAAAAAGGCCATCTGCACAAAAATAAGAGAGGAAGAACATTTATTTTTACAAAAAAATAACTATTCAATAACAATAGCTGGCTTTGCAGGCATCGCTTGCTGTGCTTTAGCGTGCTTGCTTGCTTCTTCAATCTCAACAGAAACTTGACAATTAAGCTCACTAGCAAGCTCTCGAGCAACTCCTACAAGCGCTTCTGACTCAAGAGGTCGCTCAAGAAGTACTTCAGGAAGTTTGCTTCTGTCAGCAAAGTACTTCGGAGTAAGCTTACTAATTACTTGCCCGTACTGTCTAAGCTCTGTTTGCATGAGTTGTTGAATAACAGAGCCAGGGTTTTTTTCAGAAGCAAACAACACCTTAAGCAAACCAACATACTCATACTTCCAAAGATCAGCAACAATAAGCGTTACGTGCTTTGGCTGAGTAATACCTGCCATGTCAAGAACTTGCAAAACGTCTTGCTTAGTAGCGTAATGAAAGCGTCTTTCTTGCTCAGCACGAACATCAATAGCCTCTGGGTTAGCAACAGGCCAAGAAGAAATAAGTTCATCATGACGAGTACTCCACAGCTCCTCAGCAGTGTGCGGAGCAAACGGGTAAAGCAGTTGCACAAGAACGTCAGTGCACTCAAGATACGTTTCTTCATCAACACGTGCTTGCGAGTACTTACTAAGCTCGTTTGTAAGACTCATTAAGTCAGTAGCAGCTTGGTTAATACGAAGCGAGTCAAGGTGCTCAGTAACGCTCTCTATAGTTCGGTGAGTAACACTAAGAATATACGCATCAAAACTACTTGCTTCTTCTCGAAACTCTTGTTTCTCAAACAGACTAATAACTCGATGCAAGAAGCGATGAACACCAGCAACACCAGTGTCCGCCCAATCAAAATCTTTTTCAGGAGCAGCCGCCAACAAACTAAATGTTCGTACAGTGTCAGGACCATATTTTTGTATGTTCTCAAGAGGACTAACGACGTTTCCCTTGCTCTTAGACATCTTCTCCCCGTCTAAACACACCATTCCTTGACAGAGTAGATTCGTAAATGGCTCATCAATATCGTGCAGACCAATATCTCGTGTTGCTTTGGTAAAGAAACGAGCGTATAAGAGATGCAGCACTGCGTGCTCAATACCACCGATGTATTGGTCTACGGGAAGCCAAGAATTAACAAGCTCCTTATCAAAGGGATTTGTTGTGTTTTTTGGGTCGCAGTACCGAAAGAAGTACCAGCTGCTATCAACAAACGTATCCATCGTATCCGTTTCACGCTTCGCAGGCTTGCTGCATTTCGGACATGCAGTTTGGGTGAATGAGTTGCTGGTCTCAAGAGGGTTACCTTGCCCAAACGTTACGTCCTTAGGAAGACGAACAGGAAGATCTTTTTCTTTTACAGGAACTGCTCCACAATCCTCACAGTACACGATAGGAATAGGACAACCCCAGTAGCGCTGACGACTAATAAGCCAATCACGCAAACGATACTGCGTGTGAGAAGAACCTTTGTTTATTCTTTGTAGTTCTTCAGTAATTGCTTGCTGCGCTTCTACGCTATGCAAGCCGGTGTGTGGTCCTGAATTAATAAGCTCTCCAAGCGCAGTAATTGCTTCGTCTTGAAGCGTTTGTTTGTCTGGACTAATTACTTGTGTTATTTCTAACGAATACTTTTTTGCGAACGCAAAGTCTCGCTCGTCATGAGCAGGAACAGCCATGACAGCACCAGTACCGTAATCCATAAGCACGTAATCAGCAACCCAAACAGGAACTTCTTCACCAGTTAACGGGTGTTTTGCAAAGTGACCTGTAAAGACACCGGTTTTTTCTGCAGCTTCACGCTCAACAGAGCTTTTCTTAGCAGCTTCTTTGACGTAAGAAGCGACCTCTTGGTTGGTTTTCGCTATTTCTTGTGTTATTGCGTGCTCAGGAGCAAGCACAAGAAACGTAGCTCCGTACAGAGTATCCGGTCGTGTAGTAAAGACTTCAATAGAGCCAAAGCTGCTTTCAAAAAAGACTTTTGCTCCGTGACTGCGACCAATCCAATTTTTTTGCATCACTCGCACACGAGCAGGCCAACCAGTAAGCGAGTCAGTATTATCTAATAATTCGTCAGCGTATTTAGTGATGTTACAAAACCATTGCTCAATTTCTTTTTTCTCAACCTCAGCGCCACTACGCCAACCCTTACCATCAACTACTTGCTCGTTTGCAAGAACAGTTTTGTCAACAGGATCCCAATTAACAACTGCCTGTTTACGATACACAAGGCCCGCCTCAAAGAGTTTAAGAAACAAGTACTGCGTCCACTTGTAGTAGTCTTCTCTGCTCGTAACGACTTCTCGAGACCAATCATAACTTAGGCCAAGAAGTTTGAACTGTTCTTTAATAGCAGAAATGTTTTGTTCAGTCCACTCCTCAGGATTACCTCCTCGCTGAATAGCGGCATTTTCTGCAGGAAGACCAAACGAGTCAAAACCCATAGGATAGAGTACTTGGTGTCCTGAGAGTCGCTTGTAACGAGCAACGCAGTCACCAAGAGCATAATTACGCACATGACCCATATGCATAGTCCCACTCGGGTACGGAAACATTTCTAAACAGTAGTACGGCTTATCCTTAGGTTCTTGAACAAAAACGTTTTTTTCTTCCCAAACGTTTTGCCACTTCTTTGCTATTTCATTAAAGTCCATTACAGAAGAGCTGAGTAGTTAGTCTTTATACGTGTTACTCTTTAAAAAACAAAAAAGTAGTTTTTCATTAGCGTTTACGTGTGTGCACATAGACTTGTTGGTTTGGATGAATCGTTCCTAGTTGTTTGTTTTGTTGAGTTAGTAAGTCTTTAGTAGAGACTTCTTGGTACGCTCCTTGGTGTACTTGTTGATTAAACTCATTAAACAACCTTGTTATAGAAGAAGGGTTGTCTCCTGCTCGTACTGTGTATACTTTCTTAATGTCTCCGTTAAGAAAAGTTTTTTGTGTTGTAAAGAGGTTTGCTGGCATGTCTGGCTTAAGATTCCACACAGGAGTTTTATAGACTGCTGTTAAGTTAGCGAGTGTTTTGTCAGCGTAGTTTTTTACTCGGTGGTTTCCGAGTTGTTCTGCATAAAAGCCTAGCGTTCCTGATATTCCGTCTCGTAACGAGTTTTTTGCTGCTCTGCGAGCGTCTGCTGGTCGGTAATGAGCGGTTGCTATGTATTGTACGAGGAAATCTTTGTTGTTTGCGTGGTTTGCTTCAAGAGTTTGTAGCTCTTCTTCTGTGAGTTGTGCTACGAGGTTGGTGATGTTTCTTGCTGCGAAGCGATACGCGAGTTCATGATGGTCAAAACGTTCTAGGTCGTTTATGGAGAAGTTCGTGTTTTGGCTGAAGTTAATGTCTGCTACTGCTGGTGGAGTGAATTGGTGTGAGCCGTAGCTTGTTAGTGTGTCAAAGACTGCTGGTACGCTCATCACGTACTCTAGGCCTGCTGTTCTGAGAAGGTAGTCTTTTGTTGCGAGGTTTTTTTCTGCGTTGTGGCTTCCAAAGAATTCTGTTAGGCTGTATGCGAGGATGTCTTTTGCGTTAAGGGAGTTAGTGAGTTCTTTTACTAGTTGCATGCGCTCAGGGTTTCTTGGCATCGCTCGTTGCTGTAGCGTTTTCCAGTCTATTCGTGTGTTACTTATTCTTTTCTGAGACTCTGCTAAGTAGTCATCAATAGTCATGTGTGTTATTGAGCCGTTTGCACTTGCTTGTTGGTACTCGTTTACGAGTTGTTCTCCTTTCTTCTTTGCTCCTAGGCTTGCTCCTGCGTTGAGTTCTTTTGCGTGCCAGAGTCTTTCTAGGCGGTCTACGTAGTCTGTGTTGTAGGTTGTGTCTGGTATCTTTCCTTCTAGGCCTGTCATTGCTCTTGCTGTCCAGCTGTTAATGCTGTGTCCTGTAAGAGACTCTGTTGCTGTGCTCAGGGGTGGAGGAGGGTTGTTTTTTAGGAGTGCTATTGCTGCTAGTGATATCGCTAGTGCTCCTACGTATGTTCTTGCAACAGAAAGACTTGACATGTTATTACTATATAGTAACTACTATTTAAATTAATTTATTTACAATATAGAAAAAAACTAAAACAAAAAAAATTATGCACGCTTAAACTTCGCAGCAATATCAATTAAGTCAACATGGCCTAATAACTGCGCACGGCAACAATACCGAGAAACGCCTAACGAATCAAACAACTCCTTAGTAGACTTACCAGAAGAACGACCCTCTTGTAAAGACTGCCAAAGATGACCAATAGGTTTTCCACAACTCATACAGCGTACTGGTACAATCATACAAGAAGCGAATCAAGAAGTGTTTTTAAAGCTTTACTTTGGCTCAACAACGCCACCAGTAATATCCTCATACGCAGAATTAGCAGCTTGAGAACCCTCAGCAGCCGAGATAATAGCCTGCTTCCAAGCAGTATCTGTGCAATCACCAGCAGCATAAAAACCCTCTAGATTAGTTCGAGAAGCCTTATCAATAACAATCTCGCCCTTCGCGTTCATCAAAACACCCAAGTCAGTAACAAGCTCTGTTTGAGCAACGTGACCAATAGCAACAAACACCGCACCAACATCAAGTTTTTTTGAACCTTCAAACTCCTTATTAAGAACTACATGAGTAACCGTTTGTCCATCACCAACAACCTCAGAAATAGTATTACCCTCAATAACAGTAATGTTATCTTTTTCTTTTACTCGCTTACCATTAATCGGCTCAGGCTTAAGCGTACTACGAGCAACAATAAACACATGCTCAGCATAATCAGAAAGCAACAAAGCCTCCTTAGCAGCAGAGTCCCCGCCACCAGCAATAACCATTTTCTTACCCCTATGAAGAGCGCCATCACACGTAGCACAATACGACAAACCCTTATTTGCGTACGCCTCCTCACCAGGAACATTCAAGTGCTTATGATA
>JBLKOP010000007.1:0-54951 GCA_047602905.1 Candidatus Woesearchaeota archaeon
CGGAATGCTTAATGTACCTAATCCAAGAGCAGCTAAGAATTTCTTTCGAGTAACTTTGGTGTCAAGAATTTTATCTACATTACTCTTGAATTTCTTCATTGAGTCTCACCTCGCAGTTTCTTTTTTGCTTTGGTGAGTGTCGCAGTAATGTTTCGCGGGTCTTTTTGTAGAAGCTCGCTTATTTGTGTTGGTGTGAGTTGGTAGTTTTTGTGTAGGTAGTGTGTTACTGCTTCTGCTGGGCTGAGCTCTTCTCGTAGTTCTTGTAGTGGTATGGTGTAGGGGGTTGTTGTTTCTTCTCGTAGTGTTACGTTCTTGTTTTTTGTGTTGTTTATTGCTGCTCGTATGCTGTTGTAGGGTCTTTTTGTTTTCTGTGCTATTTCTGTTGTTGTTAGTCCTTTGTTGTGTAGGTATGTGCTTATGCTTTCTAGTGCTGTGAGTTCTTCTTGAAAGATGGTTGCGGGTATTGTGTCTTCTTGTCTGTATCGTCTGAGGAGTTCTTCTTCTGTTATTTGTAGTTCTTCTCGTAGGAAATCAATGATTTTTTGGGGGTCTACGCCGATCACGAATATATAATATTATATGTTTTTATTTAATAATATTATGTTTTTATTCATATTTTATTAATTATTTTATTATTTTTTTCTTTTACTAAAGCACTGGACTTATAGCCGCACGCCTTATAAAACACAAACCCCGCTTCTTCTCTGATGACGTTTACTCCTCGAGGATACCAAGAAGCTATTGTACAAACAGCTAAACAATACAACACACTAGTGGTTCTTCCTACAGGACTAGGAAAAACGGCTATTGCGATGATGTTAGCGCAGCACAGAATACAGCAGCACCCAAACAAAAAAATCTTGTTTGTAGCTCCAACCAAGCCACTTGTAGAGCAGCACCACACATCATTTGCACAATACCTGCCTGACGCAGAAACGTTAGGCGTCACTCTTACAGGAAGAACTCCTCCTAAGAAACGAGCAAAACAATTTAGTGACGCAACCTACATCTTCTCTACTCCACAAACAATAGAAAATGATTTGTTAGCAGGAAGAATAACCCTTACAGACGTGTGTTTATTAGTGCTTGATGAAGCACACCGAGCAACAGGGGACTACGCGTACGTAGGCATTGCTTCTGAGTACGAAAAACAAGCAACGAACCAACGAATCCTCGCTCTTACTGCAAGCCCTGGAAGTAAGAAGGAGGACGTGCAAGAAATCGTTACGAACTGCTTTATTGAGCAACTAGAAGTGCGTTCTCTAGATGACCCTGACGTGACGGAGTACGTGCAAGAACTGGATGTAACCTACGTAGAAGTCACTCTTCCAAACGAATTCGTTCAGGTACAACAAACCCTTGCGCGAGTACTTGATAACAGAAACAAGCAGCTACTCAGCACAGGGTTAGTGAAGAAAGAGCCACGAACAAAGGGCGAGCTTCTTGGAGTGCAAAAAACTCTTCAGCACGAGATACGAAGCGGAAAACCAGACCCTGCTGTTTGGAGAAGCATCTCGCTAATAGCGGAGATTCTTAAAGCGCAGCACGCTCAAGAACTCTTAGAAACCCAAGGCTTACAAGCACTAAACACGTACCTAGAAGGTCTTGAGCGACAAGCAAGAAAAGGACAAAGCAAAGCAGTCAGTAACTTACTACAAGACGTTGATATGCGTCATGTTATCATAAAAAGCAAGGAGCTTGATAAGCGAGGACTTGAGCACCCAAAATTCGTTAAGCTTCTCTCCATTATTAAGCTTGAGCGAGTAAAGAATCCTGACAGCAAAATAATTGTTTTTAGCCAGTACAGAGACATGGCCAGTCTCATCGCGAAGAATCTTAACGAGGCGCGGCTGTTTGTTGGTCAACAAAAGAAAGGAGAGACTGGTCTTTCACAAAAAGAGCAGCAAGCAATGCTTGAGGAGTTTCGAGCAGGCGAGTTTCATGTGCTCGTAGCCACTGCTGTTGGCGAGGAGGGCCTTGACATT
This sequence comes from Candidatus Woesearchaeota archaeon, assembly GCA_047602905.1. Lineage (GTDB taxonomy): Archaea > Nanobdellota > Nanobdellia > Woesearchaeales > SKIA01 > SKIA01. The sequence continues at coordinate 1,986 of JBLKOP010000007.1, forward strand.
CCTCAAGTAGATCTCGTAGTGTTTTATGAGCCTGTTCCTAGCGCTATCCGTACGATTCAGCGCCGTGGACGAACGGGTCGTCACGACACGGGACGAGTGCATGTTCTTGTTACAAAAGATACTCGTGATGAAGCGTATCGTTGGGTTGCTTTTCACAAAGAAAAGCGTATGTATCGAACCTTAAAAGATATTGAGAAAACAATCACTCCTAAAGCTCCTTCTGCACAAACTACTTTAGAAACCACTTCAGAGGAGGAGGTTGTTGAGATAGTTGCTGATAGCCGAGAGAAAGCAAGCGGGGTTCTTAAGCAACTAAAAAAACTCAACGTACATTTGACGCTGCAAGCTCTTCCTGTTGGTGACTACGTACTTTCTAAGCGCGTCTGCGTGGAGTTTAAGTACCAAGACGATTTTGTTGATAGCTTACTGGATGGGAGGTTATTTTCTCAGTTAAGAGAACTTGTTCAGTACCAAAAACCTATTGTTATGGTGCAAGGCAGTGATTGGTACTCTCAACGTAACGTTCATCCTAACGCTATTCGCGGCGCTCTTAGCGCTATTGCTGTCTCGTTTGGAGTTCCTATTCTTGTTACGCAAAACGATGAAGACTCTGCTCGTATGCTTCTCTTAATTGCTCAGCGAGAAGCAAAAGGAGGGATAAGTCAAGCAGTAACACAAAGCGTTCGTGCAAGTACAAAAAACCAGGAGTTGTTTAGTCTTGTAGCAAGCATTCCTTCTGTTGGTCCAGTGCTTGCTCCTAAGTTACTTGCTCATTTCTTAACGGTGCACAACATCGTTACTGCTAGTGAACAAGATCTTCTTGCTGTTGAAGGAGTTGGTAAGAAAAAAGCGCGCAGCATTAAGGAGTTCTTCTCTACTCGTTACGAATAATACCTTTGCAGAACTGTTATAAACCCTCTCTCTTTTGAAGAATTTATGGTACAAAACAAGTATTTTGTGTACGCTCTTCTCGCGCTAGTAGTTATTTTTGCGGGTTGCGCAGCACAAGAAGAAGTACAAGAAGATATGACAACAACACAAACAGGCCCTGTTGTTTTGGTGAATGGTGAAGTAATTACTGCTGAGGACGTTCAAGAAGCACAGATGCTTTTAGAGCAGCAAGCACAGCAGCAAGTATCGCAGCAACAAGCAACTGATGTTCTTATTCAACAAGTTCTTCTTGATCAAGAAGCTGCTCGTCTTGGCGTTAAGCCTTCTCTTGAAGAAGCAGAGGTTCTTCTTGCAGAGCAAGCAGAGCTGTCAGGTGCTAATCTGAGCGCGTTTCAAGAGCAGCTTGGCGAGGAGTACGAGTTTTTCTTGTATAATTACCAGCAACAAGTAATGTTTGAGGCTCTTATTGATGCTCAGAACGTTTCAGTAATCTCCGATAGTGATATACAAGCGTTTTATGATGAGAACCCTGAGCAGTTCGTTGTAGGTAACGAAACAGTTTCTTTTGAGGAGGCACAACCACAAATACGAGCGTTTTTAGAGCAGCAACGAGATAGCCAAGCTATTCAGCAACTCACGCAGCGCTTGTTTGAGGAAGCAGAAATTGTTGATTACTAACTAAAACAAAAAAATACTTTTTTTTTATTCTTCTATTCTTCGCGCTCCTTGTTTGGTGACTACGATGATGTTTTCGTGACGAACTCCTGTTTTGTAGTAGAGCCCTGGCTCTATTGTAAAGACCATTTGCTCTTCTACTACGTCCTCGTTTTTTGCGTGTATCCCTGGTGCTTCATGAACTTCTAGGCCTACTCCGTGTCCGAGGCTATGAATAAACCCTTCTTCTGCGCTTGTCTGAAAACCGTTTTCTTTAAGGACTTTTTCTGCGCGTAAATGCAAGTCTTTTATTGGTATTCCTGGCTTGCACAGCTGTATGCACTCGTCATGTGCTTGCTTGACTGCTGCTAGCATTCTCTTTGCTTCTTGATCTTCTCCAAGGATGTATGTTCGTGTGCAATCTCCGTAATACAAGTCTTTGCTTTGCGCAAAGATATCAATAATGACTGGTCCTTCTCGTATCGGTCCGCTTCCCCGGTTGTGTGGCTGGCTTGTTTGCTCTCCTGAAGCAATAATGAGTTCTTTGCAATCTGCTTGTTTGCGTAGTAAGTGCGTTCTTGCTAGTTGTTTGAGGTACTCACTGGTAAGGACTTCTTCGTTTAGGTACGCAACTCCTTCTCGTAACGTTGCTTGCTCCAACACCATAATGACTTCTTGTATTGCTTCTTGCGTTATTTTTTGTGCTTCTTGCATGAACAGTAGTTCTTTAGAAGTTTTTTTTCTGCGCGCAGGATGTATTTCTGAGACGACACTCACTTCTGTTTGTATGTGTTGTGTGAGTGCGTGCGGAAACGTTGTGTTGACGCGTACAGGAGCGGTTATGTTTGTAAGGAGTTCTTTGAGGTCTTCTAGCTTACGTACTTCACACGCACTCACTTCTTTTTTTGCTCGTAAATACTCAAAGCCAGGCACGTACAAGACGCGTTCTTCTACTACGTATAAGCATTTCACGTCACTAGCCCACTTAACTGCGTAGTAAATGTCTGGGTGGTCTGCTCGCTCGTACACTAACGTAATCATTTTTTGTATTAATTCACTACACGTTTTTATAGCTTCAGATACTTCTCTCTTGTATGTCCTCCTCTGATACGCTCTCTCTTCACAAAACACTTACGTACTATAAACGAGCAGATATTCGTGAAGCAATGGCTGCTTTGTGCCGTAACAAAGAAGTTGCTGTTCGGTACGGAGAAGGCTTCGGTAAGCGCCCTGACGTAGTTATTTATGACTCTGACATCCTAAGTTTTGCTCAGAAAAAAGCGACGAGTTTCCACATTACTGAAGAAACATGGACTAACCCGTTACAACTCACTGCTGGTATGCGCTCTAGTGAGCTAAATGATTTACGTATCGGCTGGGATTTAGTTATTGACGTGGATTTTCCTGTGTGGGAGGCTACAAGAATAATTACTGATGCTGTTATTAAGCAGTTACTTACTGAAGGAGTTCCTCAAGAAGCGATTTCTTGTAAGTTTTCTGGAAACAAAGGCTTTCATGTGTGCGTTCCTTTTGAGGCGTTTCCAGAAATCTATGTTGATGAGAGTGACGTAGAGATATTTACAAGTGATTTATTTCCTGATGGGGTACGAAGGATTATTGAGTACTTGGTTGATAAGCTTGATGGGCCTAAAAACGGTTTTTCTTTGAGTAAACAGTTACTAGAAATTCCTGGAGTAGAGGGTAATGAAGAGTTATTAGTTACAGTTAATGCGCAGACAGGAGAGCAAGTAACTGCTTCTGCACTTGTTGGAGAAGAATTTATTTGTCCTCTGTGCGGGCATTCTCTTCGTAGCGAAAACGATTTTGAGAGTTGTCCTAAGGACAAGACGTTTATGAAAAAGATTTCTCGCAAAGAACCAGAAGTGCCGACAGTGCAAAAAGTAGGTTTAGAAATTGATACGTTGCTAGTTAGTAACCGTCACATGTATCGCTTAGTGTATAGCTTGCATGAGAAGAGTGGCTTAGCAAGTATTCCTGTGCCGCTAGAGGAGGTATTAACGTTTTCTCGTGAAGACGCGGCTGCTGAGAAGGTGCGTGTTTCTTCTTCGTTTCTTTCTCGTGAAGTTCCTCGAGGATGCGCTTCTCAACTCCTTTATAACGCTATGAAGCACGTTCCTGTTGGTTCTTCACAACAACTTAAGACGCTTGCAGAAATTACTTGGTCTGGAGAAGCTGCTTCTGAAGAAGCGTTTCCTCCTCCTATCAAGGCGATGCTTGGTTCTCTTCGTGACGGTCGTAAACGAGCGTTGTTTGTGCTCACAAACTTCTTGCAGAGCGTTGGGTGGTCTCATGACGAGATAGAGGCTCGTTTAAATGAGTGGAATAAGCAACTTCCTGATCCTCTGCGTGACAACGACATCATCAGTCATTTGCGCTACCATAAGCGAAAAGAAGCTGTTCTTCCTCCTAATTTTGATAACGACATGTATTACCGCGACGTTCTTGGTGACGCGTTTGTTCATGACGAGCTTTCTGCTTCGGTAAAAAACCCTGTTACGTACGTTCGTAAGCGGATGAAAGCACATAAATATCAGCAGTCACAAAAGAAGAGTGATGGTAGTAAAGACGCGAGTAACTGAGTACGAGGATGACTCGTTTGCGAAGTACTTACGCCCTACTGACCTGTGTAATTTTGATTATGGCCCTGTTCGTCGCGTTGGTAATGGGGTTACGAGGGGTGCGAAGACGGAGTTTCAAGTTATTTCTTCTGTTCATGAGTTTGTTTCTTCTTTGCAAACAACACACTCCTCTTCCCTTCGTCAAGCGCACAAACTTCTTTCCTCTCAGCAAATAAATAGTAATGAGAAAACGGTGTTGTTTATCTCGTTTGCTCGCTTAGCAGGAGTTGCTTGTCGCGTGCGTGCATTTATGGTTGCTAAAGAGGTCTTTAAACCTCTTGTTAGCCCGGTAAAGTACGTTTTTTTGAACCAGCAGCTGTTGTTGTATCCGGAAGTGTTTTACAAAAAGAAATGGATGCTTCTTTCTGAAGCGTTGTACTCAAGAAAAAAGCCTCGTTTTGATTTGTGCCCGTTTGATGATGCTCGAAGAAGAGCAAAGAACCTTCCTGTTCGTAAACAAGACCTCGTAGAAGAATTAGGTGTTTTTTGGCATCCTGATACGGTTAAGTAAGGTGCCTTTGTCTAGCATGTTTTTTTTAATCGCTTTGTCAGTAAATATTTACTTTAGAAATGAAATAAGATATTCGTGTTCGGTAAGTGATTTTCTCCAGTTCGTTGATTTTTTTACATCTAGTTTTTCTAATTCGTTTATTTTTCTGTGAACATAATCGATTACGCTAAACGCTGCTCGTAGTGTAGGGGTATTGCTTATATGAAGTTGTTTTATTTTCTCTCGTTCTTCTTTACTTAACGAATCAGAGAATTGTTGTAAGTAATTTTTTGCATGTGATGAAGTTCTATGTATGTGCTGCATAAAGTATATTCTTGTTTCTGCTAACGTTTCTTCCAAGCTGTATTCCTGCCTTATTTCCGGTCCTGGATCTATTGCGTATGCGCGTTTACAATCCCATAAAAAATTGTTTAGGTTCGGGTCTGTGTGTAAACAGTTTTTGTCTTGTTTTTTTCTTGCAAGACGAGTTATTTTATTCCATGTGTCTAAAAGCGCGTTCATTGCTTGTGAATCGTATTTTGCAACCACTTGGCTAAATGGTTGTGAAGGAATATATTCTGTTATAAGTTGGTTTGCAGTGTATTTAAGCACTTTTGGAGCAGGTATTTTTGCTCGCTTCCATTCAACCAATATTTGTGCTTCTTGTTCTGGTGTTTTCGCATGTGCTTTTCGATACCGCATTCCTGGTCTGTTCATGTGAAAATATTTGTACATATGGAAGCGTACTTTTTTTGTAGGTTTTTTTAGTGTTTTACGTACGGCTTCTTGTGATGAATAAAGTATTTTGTGATTTATGTTTATTCCTTCCGGTATTCTTAAGAGAATTTCTTCTTGCATTGGCGTGTTATTGTGTTTTTTAGGTAGAGCTAAGTAGTTAATATTAAATAATAACTCCTTATTAGTAATAAATGTTTTGTTTTTTATATGAGTGCTTCCTTTCTTACGTTTATGCTAAAAAAAGTTGTTTTTGTACTTGTGCTACTCGCAGCAGCGCTGATCTTTTTTGGCTACGGAATACAAGACACTGAACTCACAGATTTTCGCATAACAAGCCTTGAAAGTATCTCAGAGCAAGAACTTGTATTCACAGCACAACTAACTCTTCACAACCCAAGTAAACTAGCAATACCAATAACGCGCGTTCCTTACAACGCAACACTACAATCAACAGGTGAAGTTATCTCAGAAGGAAATATTGGCTCATTTATTCTGCAAGCAGGACAAACAACCACAGAACTTCAGCAAAGTATACGGTGGTCTCCAACAGCACAACTACTCACAGAGCTTCTTTTAGAAGACGAAGTACTTCTGCTTGTGCAAGGAGAAGTTCAGCTACGCTTACCCTTACTTGACACAATAACACTTCCGTTTGAAGAAGAAGTAAACATCAAAGAACAATTACAAACAATTGTTTTAGAAGAACTCAATGAAGTTGAAGAAACAATAAATGACCGTACTTCCATAAGCAACGACACAGCACTATCAGAAACAATCAACTCCCTCATATAACAATAGACGCATCTTAAAAAGTCTAAAAAGGCGTTTCCATAAGAAAAAGACGTTTTTTTCCACACCAAAGAGTTTATAAATGGCTGGTTTTTCCACTAGCATCCGTACATCAACATATGTGTACGCGTTGCACCTGACAACCGCGCTGCGAGATTCTCAGCACACCGGGGGACTAATGGGTGTTCACACACAAACAACTATCCGTAAAGGAAGTACTATAACATGGGAAAAAAAGTATCAGCACCAAGGCGAGGAAGCCTACAATATTGGCCAAGAAAGCGAGCACAGCGACAACACGCACGCGTACGTAGCCACAGCACTGAAGCAAAAGGCCTCGTAGGATTTGCAGGTTACAAAGCAGGAATGACGCAAATAATGGCTACTGATAACAAAAAAAACTCCTTAACAAAAGGACAAGACATTAACATCCCAGTAACAATCATCGAATGCCCACCACTAAAAATAGCAGGGATTCGCTTCTACAAAGACCTTGGAGCGTACGGAGCACAAGCAAGCACGCAAGTACACTTTGAACCAACAAAATACGTAACGAAATATCACCAGTTCAAAAAAACAGGTTCTCTAGACAAAATAACAGCAGACGAGTATGCATACGCAACAATTATTGTTCACACACAACCACACCTAACAGGAATCGGACAAAAAAAGCCGCAATTCTTCGAGCTAGACTACCAAGCAAGCGTACAAGAAGCAATTGATTTCGTAAAAGAAAACAAAGAACTATCCGTGCAAGACATCCTTGCAGAAGGAGCGTTTGTAGATACGCACAGCGTAACCACAGGAAAAGGAACGCAAGGAGTAGTTAAGAGATTCGGAGTAGGACTACGAAGTCACAAAAGCGAGAAAAGCGCAAGAAAAGCAGTTATTGCGCCAGAAGGATACGCGAAAGTTCAGTACACAGCACCGCAAAGAGGAAAGATGGGTTATCACTTACGAACAGAATACAACAAACAAATACTTGCAATAAAAGAAGCAGAAGAAGTACAAATAAGCGGAGGGATCGTAAACTACGGAAACCCAAAAAACACTGTTCTGCTCATTAAAGGAAGCGTAGGAGGACCAAAGAAACGACTCATTACCTTCACGCACCCACGAAGAGAAGATAAGACAGCCTCTACACAAGCAATGACGATACAACACATAGCTACCCGAAGCCAACAAGGAAACCAATGAAACTCAAAATACTCGACACAACAAGCTCAGAGAGCGGAAGCATAACCTTCCCTCTAAACGAGCCACTACGAGAAGACCTAATTAGAAGAAGCTTTCACAGCCTAGCAAGCAGGATGCGCCAACCATACGGAGCAGACCCAAGAGCAGGTCTTAAACACGCAACTAACGTGAGTCGTCGAAGAAGAAAGTACCGCGGAAGCTACGGAAAAGGAATTAGCAGAGTACCAAGAAAAGTACTGAGTAGCAGCGGAAGCCAATTCTACTGGAAAGGAGCAGAAGCACCAGGAACAGTAGGTGGACGACGAGCACATCCAGCAAAAGCAGAGAAGAACTGGAAAAGAAAAATTAACAAGAAAGAAAACCGCAAAGCAATTAACAGCGCAATTTGTGCAACACTAAACAAAGAACTCGTACAACAACGAGGACACATCATCCCAAAAAACTATCCTTTCGTACTCGCAGAAGACTTTGAGAAACTTAGCAAAACAAAAGACGTGCGAGCAGCACTTGAGAAGCTAGGATTCGCAGAAGACCTTAAACGAGGAGAGCAAGGAAGAATAAGCGTTCTTATCGTAAGCGAAGAAGAAGCACTCGCAAAAGCAGCTCGAAACATCGCAGGAGTAGAAGTTAGCAAAGCAAAAAGCCTTAACACACACGCACTAGCGCCAGGAACGCACCCAGGACGAGCAACGCTGTTTACCAAGAAAAGCGTGGAGGAGCTTGCATGATAATCAAGTACCCGCTAGGAACAGAAAAAAGTATTCGCTTAATGGAGGCAGAAAACAAGCTCGTATTCATCGTTGATAACAAAGCCACGAAAACACAAGTAAAAAAAGATCTTGAAGAACGGTTCAAAGTACAAGTTACTTCCGTAAACACGCACACGCTACGAGGAAGAAAAAAAGCGGTTGTTACGTTTGCACAAGAAACACCAGCTATTGATCTCGCAACAAAACTAGGGTTACTATAACATGGGAAAACCAATTATTGCACAAAAAAGAGGAAAAGGCTCCCCTACGTACACGGCTAACAGCCACCGATACGCAGGAGTAGCTAAGCACGCTCCAAGCGGAGAAGCACTCATCGTAGACTTAATTAACTGCCCAGGGCACAGCGCACCTCTTGCTCTTGTAGAGCACGAGAACGGGCTACTCTACCTAAACATCGCAGGAGAAGGGTGTATGGTAGGAGAAACTGTTGAGATAGGAAGCGAGGGAGAACTAAAAGTAGGAAATACTCTTGCACTTAAAGACTTACCAGAAGGAACACCTGTTTTTAACATAGAAAGCCAACCAGGAGATGGAGGAAAGTTCTGTCGAGGAAGCGGCTCAGCTGCACGAGTAGTTGGAAAAACAAAGACTTCAGTTACGGTCATGCTTCCAAGCAAGAAAACACGCACCTTTAATGGAGGCTGCAAAGCAACCATAGGAGTAGTTGCTGGCGGAGGAAGAGTAGACAAACCATTACTAAAGGCAGGAAATGCCTTTCATAAGAACAAAGCACGCAATAAACTATGGCCGAGAACGAGTCCAAACAGCATGGCTGCATACGACCACCCATACGGAAATACGCGTAGCTCAAGAAAATCAAAGAGCAAGCCGGCACCAAGAGACGCTCCACCAGGGCGACGAGTGGGAAGCATCCGCGCACGACAAACAGGAAGGAAATAGATGGCAAGAAAAGAATTTACTTACAGAGGACACACGCTGGAGCAACTACAAAAACTCTCTAAAGAAGAGCTGGCACCGTTATTCACAAGCAGAATCCGCCGCACACTAAAAAGAGGATACCCAGAAGCAGCTAAGCAAGCAGAAGAAAAAATTCTTGCAAAAGACAATGTTAAAACACACTCTCGAGAAATCGTTATTCTTCCGCAAATGGTAGGAAAAATCATCAAAGTATACAACGGAAAAGAATTCGTTGATGTACGCGTAGACGCAGAAATGATCGGCCACGTACTAGGAGAGTACGCGCTCACAAGAAAAATGGTTAAGCACAGCAAAGCAGGAGTAGGTTCAGGCGGGGTGTCAGTGAAATAATGGCATACAAGTACGCGTACCAAGGAACTGAAGAAAACGTTGCAAAAGCAGCGATGACTAACGTTGCTATCAGTACAAAAGCTTCCGCAATGATTGCTCAGTTTATTAAGAACAAAAGCCCGCAAAGAGCAAGAAAGGAACTTCAAGAAGTACTCAAGAAAACAACTGCAATCCCGTACACGCGCTACACAGAAGGAGCAGGTCACAAAACAAAAATTGGTCCAGGAAAATACCCAAAGAAATCCTCTGAAACGTTCATCAAACTCATCGACAGCGCAGTTGCAAACGCAAAAGACAAAGGTCTTGAGGAAGAAAAACTTCTTATCATTGCTTCAAGCGCTCACCAAGCACCAAGAGGCTTTAACTCTGGGCGTAAGCGAGGACAAAGAAAAAAGAACTCTCACATAGAACTCGTCGTAGCAGAGGTACAGGAATAATGGCAATAGAAAGAAAATTCATCCAACAAAACATACGTGAATACCGCGTAAAGCGATTCATACGAGAAGAGCTAGACCGAGTAGGACTTAGTGATGTTACCGTAAAGAAAACGCCGCTAGGAGATAAGATCATCATTAATGCAAGTAGACCAGGACTCGTTGTTGGACGAGGAGGAAGTAACATTCAAGCACTCACAAAAGCACTCAAAGAAGAGTTTGAGCTAGAAAACCCGCAAATAGAAATCGAGGAAATAAAAAAGCCTGATCTAGACGCAGACATCGTAGCAGAAAGAATTTGTAACAGCCTTGAGCGCTTTGGAAGCGGACGAACAAAAGGTGTTGGGCACAAAGCAATGGCTGACGTTATGCGAGCAGGAGCACTAGGAGTAGAAATCCTCATAACAGGAAAAATCCCTAGCATGCGAGCACGCAGATGGCGCTTCTATAACGGATACCTAAAAAAATCTGGTGACATCGCTATTGAAGGAGTGCGCAAAAGCATCCAGTCAGTGACGCTTAAAAGCGGAGCAATAGGAGTGCAAGTAAGCATCATGCCACCAACCATTAAATTACCAGACCACATCACACTCATTGACTCACCAGTGCAAGAAGTAGAAGAAACAGAAGAAGCAGTAGACGCTTCAGAAGATTCTTCCAAACAAGCACCAGCAGAACAAGCAGCAAAAAAAGAAGTTGCTCAGAAGACAAAGAAAAAACCTTCAGCAACCAAAAAAGAAGCTGCACCTGCAAAAAAAGAGTCAGCAGAGAAAAAACAAGCACCCTCAGACGAAAGCGCTGAGGATGTAGAGGATAAGAAATGAACTTCGCCGAACTACGAGCACTACCAGCACAAGAGAGAGCTGAAAAGAAGTCCGAGCTAGAGCTTGAACTCATGAAAGCACGCGCACAAATAGCTGCTGGAACAAGCCCAAAAAATCCTGGTCTTGTTCGCAAGCACAAAAAAATGCTTGCTCGACTCAAAGCAATCGAAGAAGAGGACACTAAGTAATGGTAGAGATAGATCCAATAACCGGGCTTCCAAAAGAGCTAGGGTTATGGGATAACGTCGCACGAGAAAACCAAAAAATTACTGTTCTCATCGAAAAAAAACGCTTTGGCAAAGAGTACACGATAGTAAAAGGAGTGGATCCGAAAGCAATCGATCTTAAAGACCTCGCAAAAACTCTCAAGAACAAACTTGCTTGTGGAGGAACTGCGAAGGACGGACAGATAGAACTGCAAGGAAACCACCTTGACGAAGTACCTGCTATCCTCATAAAAAACGGTTTCGCAGCAGAGACAATTGAGATTAAGAAATGATCCGAGAAGAACTGCTAGGACAACACGCGCGAGTAGTGCGTGCAAACAACCACTCCCTAAACAACATTAGCGGAGAGGTGGTTGACGAAACACAAAAAACGCTGCGTATTCGCACGAATACAGGCGTTAAAACCGTGCTTAAAAGCCACGCGCACTTCCAAATAAACGGTTTGGAAATACAAGGGTCTCTCTTGGCGCGCAGGCCTCATGAGCGAACAAAAATACAACTTACACAATGGCACAAAAAAACAACGAAGTAAAAGCCCAAGAGGGCACAGACGCACCTAGCAAGAGCTATAGCTTACGAGGAATGACTTTTGTAGGAGAAGTAGTCTCTGCAAAAGCGCACAAAACAGTCTCTGTACAATGGCAGCGAAGACGCTTTGTAAAGAAATACGAGCGTTACGAAGTCAGAACTAGCAAAGTAGCAGCTCACGTACCAGAAGGGATGTCTATAAGCGAAGGAGATACTGTGCGTATACAAGAAACGCGTCCAATCAGTAAAACTAAGCACTTTGTTGTCGTGGAGGTAATGAAATGAAACCAATTACTAGCTCAGTAACAGGCGCTTTACAGCCAGGAAGCAGAGTCGCTACGTGCGATAACAGCGGAGCAAAAATTATTGAGATAATCAGCGTTCTAAAAAAGAACACTACCAAAGGTCGCCGACAAACAGCAGGAGTAGGTGACATGGTCATTCTTTCTGTAAAGAAAGGACGCCCAGATGTACGTAAACAAGTCATGCACGGAGTTGTTGTACGACAAAGAAAAGAGTACCGCCGAGCTGACGGAACACACATCAAGTTTGAGGACAACGCAGTAGTCGTCTGTAAAGACGAGAAAGGAAACCCTAAAGGAACGATCTTTAAGGGACCGATCGCAAAAGAAGCGGCTGATAGATGGCCAGCAGTTGCGAACGTAGCAAGCATAATCGTATAATCATGAAACAAGAATTTAAGAGAAGTTGGAAGAGAAGCGTTCAAGCACGCAAGCAACGCAAATACCGAGCAAACGCTCCTCTACACATAAAAGGAAAATTCCTCTCAGCACCTCTCGCTAAAGATTTACAAAAAGAGCTTAGCAAGAAGTCTCTTCGCGTACGAGCAGGAGATGAGATTGAAGTTCTTCGCGGAGATCACAAAAACGCTACTGGACGAGTAGAGCGAGTAAACATAAAGAGAGAAAAAATTTATGTTAACGGTATCGAGCGAGTAAGCCCTACCGGAAGCAAGACACTCATAGCGCTTACTCCTAGTAACGTGCGCATAACAAAAGTCGCACAAGATGAGAAACGGGTGAAGAAAAGATAATGGTACACAAACACATGAAACGACTAGCAGCTCCAAAAAGCTGGCCTATAGCAAGAAAAGAACGCACCTGGGTTACTCGACCTAAACCTGGTCGTAGCTTTGAGCTAGCAATGGCACTTAACAACGTACTCAAAGAACTTACTGGAGTAGCAAGCACAAGTAAAGAAGTACGGTACTTACTGCGCCACGTAGGAGTATTGGTTAATGGCAAGCCAGTTTATGATTTTAGAAGACCAATAGGGTTTCTTGACACTATAAGCATTCCTTCTGAGGATAAACACTTCAGAATAGGCATTAGTAAGAAAGGAAAGCTTGTGGCAGTAAGTATAGACGCTGCTGACGCAAAGAAGCGAGTAGTAAAGATTACAAACAAGACACGAGTAGCAGGCAAGATGCAATTAAATTGTAATGACTCAAGCAACTACCTTGTAGAAAAAGACACCTACAACGTAGGAGATAGTTTACTTGTAGAAGGATCAACTATTAAGAAACACCTTCCTCTCAAGAAAGACATGACTATTATCTTAACGAGCGGAAGTCACTTATCAGCGATAGGAACTATTAGCGGTATCGAAGGAGAAGTAATAACGTTTACTAACAAAGAAGGAGAGCAAACCACTGCACGTAAATGTGCTTTTGTTATTGGAGAAAAAGAAGCGGAGGTACGCGTCCAATGAACCCAATGAAGACTATTCAAATAGACAAAGTAACCGTTAACTTTGGAGCAGGAAAAGACCAGAAACGATTAGAAAACGGAATTACTCTTATCAAAATGGTAACTGGCTTAGACCCAATAAAGACAATTACGCAAGCAAGAATTCCTACTTGGGGTTTACGACCAGGTCTGCCTATAGGAGCAAAAATAACTCTTCGAGGAGAACAAGCACAAGAAGTAGCTGCTCGGTTCTTCACAGCAAGAAACAATAAAGTAGCTTCTAGTTGTGTTGACAACCAAGGAAACGTAAGCTTTGGAGTTGCTGAGTACGTGGACATCCCAGGAGTTAAGTACGACCCAAAAATCGGTGTTCTTGGATTACAAATTAGTATTACACTCAAACGACCAGGATTTCGTGTACAACGAAGAAAACTGCAAACAACACAAGTTGGTTCCAGTCATAAAATCCGTCAAGAAGAAGCACAGAAGTTTCTTACAGAGAAGTTTGGGGTGGTATTTGAATGACAACGAGCAATTGGAAGAAGGCGTTTAAACAACTCGACGTTAAGCCTGACGTGAAGAAGAAGTACATCAAGCACAACAAGCCTAAGAAGCGCAGCTGCGGTAAAGCTCGCTTTGCGTGCAGACTTACAGGAAGTCATCGAGCACACATAAAAAAGTACGGTCTTCACTTGTGCAGACACGCGTTTAGAGAGCACGCTCAAGAATTAGGATTCAAGAAATATAGGTAAAACAAAAATGACATTAAATAACCCACTAGCAAACGTTCTTTCCACCATTCACAACGGTGAGAAAGTAGCGCACAGAACTGTAGAGCTACGCAACAACAGCAAAGTCATTCGTAAAGTACTAGAAATATTACAAGAACAAGAATACGTGCAAAGCTACGAAGTAGTTGATAGCGTAACAGGAGGACTTTTGCGCGTGCAACTTGCAGGAAACATTAACAAAATAGGAGTGATTACTCCTAACTTCTCCGTAAAGTACCAGGAGTACCAGAAATGGGAGAAAAGATATCTTCCAGCAAGAGATTTCGGTATCCTTGTGGTAAGCACAAGTAAAGGAATGATGACACACAACCAAGCGCGAGAGCTAGGAATAGGAGGGCGCCTAATAGCGTACTGTTACTAATGAAACAACAACTACAAGAAACCGTAGAAGTCCCTGAGGGAGTAACTGTTACGTACGAGAACAAAGTATTTACTGCTAAAGGACCGCAAGGAGAAGTTTCACGAACAATCTACCACCCAAAAATCCTTATTCGCGCTTCACAAAAAGAAATTACTTTTGATGTTCCTGTAGCTACGCAACGCGAGAAACGACAAGCGTACACGCTACGAGCACACATAAGAAACGTTCTTCGAGGTGTAACTGAGAAGCACGTGTACAAACTTAAGATATGCAGCGGTCACTTTCCTATGAACGTATCGCTAAGTAACGGAGTATTTACGGTAAAGAATTTCTTAGGAGAAGCAGTTCCGCGAACGCTTAAGCTTAAGAAAGGAGTTGACGTAAAGTTAGACGGAGACATTATTGAGGTTTCTTCAGTAAATATTGAGCTTGCAGGTTCACAAGCAAGCGATATCGAGCAACTCACAAGAATCACGAACAGAGATAGAAGAATCTTTCAAGACGGGATCTTTATCATTCAAAAAGACGGGGTAGAACTATGAAATTCGTACGACACGCAGCACACAGAAAAAAACGTTTAGACACTAACTGGAGAAGACCAAGAGGACTGCACAACAAGATGCGTTTAGAACGCAAAGGAAGCAGACCGCGAGTAAAGGAAGGGTACAGAACTGCTGTAGCTACTCGCAACACAAAAAAAGGGCTTCTTATCGTTCGCGTTCACAACGTTGCTGATGTTGAAGCAGTAGATGCAAAAACGCAAGGAGTTGTTGTTGCAAGCATCGGAATGAAGAAAAAACTTGCAGTTCTTAAGCGCATTAAAGAAAAGAATCTCACCTTACTTACTGGCTCTGTTGACGAAGCAATTACTGAGTTAACTCAGCGCTTTAGTAAACGCCAAGAGGAGAAGAAGTCTGCTCAGAAACAAAAAGAAGAGCGACAAAAAGAACTTGAAGAACAAGCAAAAGAGAAAGAAGAGTCCGTTGATGAAGACCGTATCCCTCTAAGTAAAATAAAAGGAGTTGGTCCAGCAACGATTAAGAAGCTTGAAGAAGCAGGAATCTCTTCTGCACAAGAACTCGTAGAGCTCTCTGAAGAAGAGCTCTCACAAAAAGTAGAAGGAGTGTCTGCAAAGAGCATTCTTGAAGCAGCAAAAAAAGTAGTGGAGGGTCAAGACGAGAAAGATAAGGTCTTGACAAAAGCACGATAAGATGAAATTAGACACACAAAAACGGTTAGCAGCAAGCGTTCTGAAATGCTCAGAAAAACGTATTCGCTTTGATGAAGAAGCTCTTGAGAGCATATCAGAGGCAATTACAAAAGAAGATATCCGCGACCTTATCCGTCAAAAAAGCATTACAAAACTGCCTGTAGTTGGGCAGAGCCGTGTGCGCGCAAACAAGCGCTTAGTGCAGAAACGAAAAGGACGACAAAAAGGTCCTGGTTCTCTAAAAGGAAAACGAACTGCTCGTCTACCGCGAAAAGAGGCTTGGATGACTAAAATACGTGCACAAAGAAAGCACTTGCAAGAGTTGCGTGATGAAGAAACAATTACTAAGCAGACGTTTAGAAACTTGTACGGAAAAGCAAAAGGGGGCTTTTTTAGAAGTAAACGACACATCACCTTATACATCCAAGAGCAATCCTTGGAGGAGAAACGCTAATGGCAACGAAAAGATACACGCTTAGGCACCGCCGCCGAAGAGAGCAAAAGACTAATTACAAATCACGCCTCGCTTTACTGAAGAGCCGACAAGTTCGTGTTGTAGTACGAAAAACAAATGCTCATACGAGCGTGCAGTTTGTTAGTTACGAGCCTGACGGAGACGTAGTACTCGCAAGCGCGAACACTGCTGAACTAGCAGGTCTTGGCTGGAAAGCAGCTGGCAGTAACCTCCCAGCAGCGTACCTAGTAGGATTCATCGCTGGTGTACGAGCAAGCAAGGCAGGCGTTACAGAAGCAGTCGCTGATTTAGGTATGCAGCGGCCAACACGCGGAGGACGGTTATTTGCTGCTGTACAAGGAGTTCTTGATGCAGAAGTAGTTGTTCCTATATCTCAAGAAGTTCTTCCTACTCAAGAACGAGTAGTTGGCGAGCACATCGATACAAAACTAGCTTCTCAAATAGATGCAGTAAAGAAGAAGGTACAATAAGATGGAAGAATTCATGCCAAAAACAGAACTAGGAAAACGCGTATTACGCAAAGAAATCACTGATATAAACACGATTCTTGACTCTGGACAAACAATTCTTGAAGCAAGTATTGTAGACATCCTTCTTCCTGGAATGCAGGATGAACTCTTAATGGTTGGTCAGAGCAAAGGAAAGTTTGGTGGAGGCCGCCGAAGAGTGTTTAGACAGACACAAAAAAAGACTCGTGAAGGAAACAAACCAAGTTTTGCAACCTACGCAGTTGTTGGTAACGGAGATGGTATTGTTGGTCTTGGCTATGGTAAAGCCAGAGAAACAGTTCCTGCTCGAGACAAAGCTCTTCGTAAAGCAAAGATTAACGTGTTTAAAATTGCTCGTGGAAGCGGCAGTTGGGAGTCTACTATTAAGGAGCCTCACACGATTCCTTTTGCAGTTGAAGGAAGTTGCGGTTCAGTTATTGTGCAGTTATTTCCTGCTCCTAAGGGTAAGGGATTAGTTGCTGAGACAGAAATTCAAAAAATCCTTACTCTCGCTGGAGTTGAGGATGTCTGGAGTCGTACGTTTGGACAAACAAAGAATAAGATTAATTTAATTAAAGCAACTGAGCAAGCACTTCGTAAGCTAGTAACTACGAAGCTTCGTGCTCGTGACGTAGAAAACCTTGGTGTAGTGTACGGACCAGTAAAGGCAGTTTCTTCTCCTAGTACGAAACAGCCAGAAAGCGCTGCTTGGAGCGCTCATGAAAAACCAGCAGAAAACAAGCCTGTCGCAAAACAAGAAACGCCTAAGAAAGCAGTTTCTGAGAAGAAACCAGCTGCTTCTACAAAGCAAGAAGCAAAAAGCACTCCTCTTAGTGAGGTTAGTGGTGTTGGTCCTGCTCGAGTAAAGAAGCTTGAGGAAGCAGGAATTTCTTCTGCTGAACAACTAGCTGCTGCTTCTGTTCAAGAAGTTGCTACGAGCGCAGGTATTGCTGAGGGTAATGCACAAAACGTTATTGACGCGGCTAAAGCTCTTATTGGAGGTTCACAATGATACTAGCTATTCAGATACGAGGTCATATCGGTGCTCGTCAACCAGTAAAGGATACGCTTCGCATGCTTCACTTAGCAAAAAAGCACGCAGCAGTGATTCTTGAAGACACGCCGGTAAATCGAGGAATGCTTCAGAAAGTTGCTGATTTCATCACGTATGGAGAAGTTAGTGCTGAGACGGCAAAGAAGATTGAGGCGTTATACACAGGAACAAAAAGCGCTCACCTACACCCACCTAGAGGAGGGTTTAAGAGTATTAAGCGTTCGTATCGTTCACGAGGAGACCTTGGTTATCGCGGAGAGGCTATAGAAGAATTAGTTGCGAGGATGTTTCCATGAGTAGTAATAAACGAAAAACCCAGAAGTATCGCGGTCATAAAACGCACGGAGGAGGTGCTATGAAGAAGCGCCGAGGAGCTGGTAGTCGTGGTGGTCGCGGAAACGCAGGTAGTGGTAAGCGCTCCGATAACAGAAAACCTAGTTACTGGAAGCTTGTTAAAGGACGAGAGTACTTGGGTAAATGGGGTTTTACGAGTATTAAAGACTCAGCTACTGTTCTTAATGTTTCTGACTTAGAGGATCAACTTCCTTCTCTTGTTGAGAAAGGATTTGCTTCTGAGAAAAAAGGCGCTTTTGTAGTTGATCTTGGACAAGCAGGTATTGATAAATTACTTGGTTCAGGAAACCTTTCTGTTTCTGTTCAAGTAACTGTTGATGCTGCTTCTCAGAGAGCCATTGAGAAAGTTGAGGCTGCTGGTGGTTCAGTAAGTCTTAAAGAGGAGTAATTACGCAACAGAAGTATGGGCACGATAGAGACAATAGCAAGTTATATCCCTACGGTATCTGGTCCTACGCAGAAGCATCTTGGTTTTAATATTAAGATGCGTTGGACGCTTACTATTTTGTTCGTGTTTTTTATTCTTGGAAGCATTCCTTTGTGGGGTCTTGATCCTGCTAGTCAGTTCCAGTTTGCTCAGCTCGAGCTTATTCTTGGTGCTTCTTTTGGAAGTTTAATGAGTTTAGGTATTGGTCCTATCGTTACTGCAAGTATTGTTTTGCAGTTGCTTAAAGGGTCTGGTATTCTGAATATCGATACGCACACTGAGGCTGGTAAGAAGAAGTTTCAGGCTCTTCAGAGAGTTTCTAGCTTGTTCTTTGTTGTTTTTGAAGCGTTCATCTATGTGTATATGGGTGGGTTAACTCCTCCTGCTGGTAGCATAAACTTTACTGCGTTGCAGCTGGGCTTAGTCTTTCAGCTTGCTGTAGGCGGGTTTTTGATTATGCTTATGGATGAGGTCATTAGTAAGTGGGGTTTTGGTAGTGGTATTGGGTTGTTTATCGCTGCTGGTGTGAGTAAGGAAGTGGTTGTTCGTACGCTTAGTCCGTTTCGTAACGTGGTTGAGGGTGTTGCTAGTGAGGGGTACGTGGGTGCTGTTCCTGAGTTGTTTAGAACGATTTTTATTGGTGACACGACTGCTGCTACGCTGAGTTTTGCTGCTATTGTTTCTACTATTATCGTGTTTTTTATGGTTGTGTACACGCAGGCTATGCGTGTGGAGATTCCTCTGAGTTTTGGTCGCGTTCGTGGTCATGGGGTTCGTTGGCCACTAAATTTCTTTTATACAAGTAATATTCCTGTTATCTTAGTTGCTGCTCTTCTTGCTAATGTTCAGTTATGGGCTCGTTTGATGCAGAATTGGGCTGAGAGTTCTGGGAGTGCTTTGGTTGCTCGTATCTCTGCTATGGTTGGTACGTATGCGGGTGATACTCCTGTGAGCGGGTTTATTTTGTACGTTACTCCTCCTAATTTGTTGCAGGCTGCTATTACGAATTCGTTTACTACACAGATTGTTGTTGTTGCTTTGGTGTACACAGTTATTCTTGCTATTGGAAGTACTGTTTTTAGTTATTTCTGGGTGCAAACTGCTGGTCTTGATGCGAAGAGTCAGGCTAAGAATATTATGGCTTCTGGTTTGCAAGTTCCTGGTTTTCGAAAGGATCCTCGTGTTGTTGAGCGCTTGCTTGAGCGTTACGTTCTTCCACTCACACTCATGGGTGGTTTAGCGGTTGGTGTTTTGGCTGCTCTTGCTGATTTGGCTGGTGCGTTAACGAGTGGTATGGGTTTGTTGTTGGCAGTTATGATTATTTACAAGACGTATGAAGAGGTTGCTAAGGAGCAAGCGTACGATATGAATCCTATGATGCGTAAGTTCTTAGGTAAGTAATTGGTTGTTTTTTTCCTAAAGGGTTAAATAGCTTTTCGTGTTTCTTTTTTTTATGGTATTAGATGCTCTTCTTGGTTGGTCGCTGCAGATGGATTTGTGGCTTGGGTTGTTCTTGCTTGCCCTTATTATTACTGTGTTGATGAATGCAGTGTATTATTTTGTTACTGATCAAAAGGAGATGCGTCGTTTGAAGGGTCGTATTAAGGATTTGCAGGCTGATATGAAGAAGCATCGTGATAATCAGAAGAAGGTTATGCAGTTGCAAAAAAATCTTCTTAAGCTTAATGGCGAGTACACAAAGAAGTCTTTGAAGCCTACGTTGTACACGTTAATTCCTATTCTTATTGTTTTTGGGTGGATGGCTGCTAATCTTGCTTTTGCTCCTGTTCTTCCTGGTGAAGAGGTTGTTTTTGTTGTTGAGATGCGCGAGCCTGCAATTCTTACTCTTGTTGGTGATGTTCAGGTTGACGAGCGTACTAAGGAGACTATTGAGCGTGAGCGTTCTTGGCGTATTAGTGCTTCTTCTTCGGTGAATTTCTCTGTTCAGACGCAAGAGGGGGAGTCAATTACTCGTGAGTTGGTTATTTCTTCAATTCCTTCTGCTAATGTAGAGTCTCATGATGCTCCTTTCCGGCGTTCTACTATTGAGTATGGTAAAGCCACTCCTTTTGGGGGGTTTAGTATGTTTGGGTATCGTCCTGGTTGGTTGTTTACGTATATCTTGTACTCTATTGTTTTGAGTATTCTTATTCGTAAAGTGTTTCGTATTTCCTAAACGTACATAAAGGAGTTCTTCTTTTTTATGTGTATGAAATGGCTTTTTGCTTTGTTGGTTGTTGTGTTGTTTGCTTCTTGTTCTTCTGCTGATTTGACGGGTTTGGCTGTTGGTCCTGTATATACTGAGCAGGGGGTTTTGCTTACGTATAGCGTTCTTGATGATCAGCGAGTTCCTGTTCCTACTCGTTTGTTTGTTCGTGGGGATTTGGTTGGTAAAGAACTTTTTGTTGGTTCTGAGCGCTTTGAGGTTTCTGGTGTTGCTCGTTCTGATGGTCTTGTTCGTGGTTCTTCTAGTGTTGTTGTGTTTCTTGATCCTGGAGCGTATGAGGTTTCTGCTGTTTCTTGTTCTGAGTCGTTTTTTTCTCTTGAGTGCTCTCAAGTGGTTCGTACTATTCGTATCTGAGTTGTCAAGAAGTATTTTTTCTTTATGGAAAAGAAATATTTTTGTAACTACCTTTAAAAACCCTTGCTGATTTTCCTCGCTTATGGTACACGGAGCAAATAAGAGCAGAAGCCGTAAACGAACACACACGCGAGTAACTACAGGTACTGCTCTTCGGTTCAGCGAGAAACAACCAGGTAAACCAACCTCTCTATCAGGAGGGTCTCTACCAGGAGTTGCGCGAGGATCAGCAAATACTCTGCGAAAAATCGCAAAAACTCAGCGACGCCCAAACAGGCCGTTTGCAGGTGTGATGAATGCAAAAGAGATGCGCTCCTACTACCAAGCACAAGCAAGACTCTCTTTGGAACCGTCAGAAGAATAATTGGCGGCCAAGAAACACCGGTTTCTTAGGTAGCGGCGACGCATCCAGTTCTGAAGAGGAGAGGAAAAAATATATGTATACAACAGGAAGAGTTTGTTTAAAAACAGCAGGAAGAGACGCAGGAAGATACTGTGTTATCGTTGACGAGAAAGAAGGAAAGTACCTTATTGATGGCCAAACGCGCAGAAGATACGTGAACGCAGCACACATCGAGCCTCTTGAAGAGGTGCTTAAGATAAAGAAAGGCGCTTCTCACGAAGATGTCGTTGCGGCTTTTGCAGACCTTGGTGTAGAGGTACTTGCTGTACAGAAGCAAAAAGACATCGTCGCAAAAAAACCAAAGAAGCAATAAAGCACTGCTACAATACTACTGTATGGACCCTGAAAGGACTCGTTTCGTCTATGGCTTACGAAAGAAGTTTCGTAAAGGACACAGCGAGGACTTACTTACAAGCGCCACACAAATAGGTGGTTATAGCGCGGCAGCTGCTTTAGGAGCTTTTTTTTTACACGTACTCATCGCTCGTTTTCTCTCTCCTAGCGAGTACGCTATTTATGGTACGTACATTTCTATTCTCTTAACGGTTCTTATCGCGTTTAGTAGTATTCACTTAATCATTACTCGTTTTGTAAGTTATCACGAGGCGCGTTTTCAGTATGAGCAAATAACGTATCTTATACGAAAATCTATGAAGTGGCTTTTCGCTCTTGGCTTTCTCTTCTTTGCACTTATAGTGCTGCTAGCAAGCCCTATTAGTAATTTTTTCTTTATTCAAGACATCACGCCTACTGTTTTGTTAGGTTTTGTTGTGTGGTTTACTATTCTTACTCCTGTTTTTGAAGGAGCGTTTAAAGGCCTTGGTGTTCACCGCCCTCTTGGACAGATGCGCGTGTACGAAGCAGTTGCTCGTATCGTGTTCGCTACTACCTTAGTGGCTTTAGGTTTTGGGGTTTCAGGGGCTATTCTTGGTCTTGGTTTGGGTACGATGATTTCTCTTGCGCTCACATACAAATACATCCTTCGTGCTCAGACGCGTAAGACGGTTGCTCCTAATATGAAGTATTTGCGTAGATACGCGTTTCCTATCGTGATTTCTTTAGCGTCGTTTGCTGTGTTGATGAACTTAGATATTATTGTTGCTAAGCACGTATTTTCTGCTTATGACGCAGGAGTTTTTGCTGCGGTAAGTATTGTTGCGAAGATACCTATTTTTTTGTGTTTAGTGCTTGTTGGTATGTTGTATCCTAAAGCGAGTCGTTTGTACGCTCAAGGAAAGAGCAGCTCGTTATTGCTGCAAAACGCTGCTGTTATTCTTTCTGTGGTCATGGCGTTTCTTACTCTTGTGTTCTTGTTCTTCTCACCAAGTATTCTTACGTTGTTGTTTGGTTCTGCGTACGCAATTGGTCCTCTTATGGGTTTGTACGTGTTTGCTATGAGCGCAGGAGCTCTTGCTTTGTTGCTTATTACGTATTTGCTTGCGGTCTCTTATGATAAGATTTCTTTTGCTATGCCGTTGTTTGTGCTTGCACTTATTGTTTTACTCGTGCTCTTTCATGCTTCTTTTGTGCACATTATTTTATCGGTGTTGTTAGTCATGACTGCTCTTGCTGCGTACGCAGTGTATATGAGTCGTGACTTCTTAGAATTTGATTATTTCTTGTAGAACTCACAAGCACTTGTTGGTTGCATGATTCCTTTGTTTGCGAGTTCTTGAGGGTGTATTTCTCCAATAATTCCTTGTAGGTCTCCGCTAATCTTTGCGCATCTTCCTGGTATGAATCGTTTGTCTTCGTGCTCACTAAAGCGTATCGTGTATTGCATGGTGCTTGCTATTGCTTCAATAATTTGTCGTATGAGCGTATAGTTAGCTTCTTGTGAGCATAGCAGGATGCTTGTGCGCGTTTCTTCGTGTATTCCTGTCTCTTGTGTTTTGTCTTTTCTAAAGACTACTCCTATTTCAAAGATGTTTTGTGGGTAGCTTCTTGAGAGGTTGTTTTCAAGGACTCCTAGAAGGTTTGGTAGTATGGTGCTTCGTAAATGGCTGTATTCTTGTGTTAGTGGGTTTGCTAGCGCCACTCCTTCTTGTGCTAGTGTGTATGTCATGACTTCTTGTAGTCTAAAGCCGCACAGAATTTCTCGTAGGTGTTCTTCGTGCAGGGTTTGCTTGCTGTACGCTCCTACTGTGTATAGTTCTGGTATGCTTGCTTGTATGTTGTTGTATCCGTAGCCTATAAGTGCGTCTTCTACGAAGTCTACGTCGTGTTGGATGTCTGTTCTGTACGCTTCTACGCTAACCGTGTCTTCTCGTAGGTGCAGTCCCATTTTTTGTAGTCCTTTGCGAAAATCGCTTCTTCCAAGGCCACTTCTTTGTAGACAGTACTCTATGTCTATGTGGTGTTCTCGTGGTCGTAAGTCTGGGCTAATAATGGTTTTGTCTGGGTAGTTGATGTGTACTTCGTGTATTTGTGCTCCTAAATCAATAAAGGCGCATGCGAGTATGTTAATTGCTCCTGTGAGTGCTTGTTCTTGCTGTCCACTTACTTCTACGAATACTTCTTTGGTGTTTGTCGTTACTTCTCCTGCTTCTTGGCTGTTAATTATTGGTGGCATGGAGAGTACGGTGTTGTTTGCGTCTGTGAAGAGAGGAACAGTTTTTTGTCCTGCGAGTAGGTGTCCGTATTTTTTTCCTGTTGTTGTTTGCTCAAGTATTTCTTGTGCGTTAAGTTCTTTTTTTTCTCCTAGTGGTCTAAAGTGTACTTGGCGTACGTTCTTTGCGCTGTATAGGATTGGTTCTTGAATGTTTTCTAGCGGGTATACTCCTATAGCGACTTTTTTTCTGTTGCGCCCGTAGGTGAGGTGGAGTTTTTCTTGTAAATCAATGATTTCTTGAAGTGTTTCTTCGTCTAAAGAAAGATTTTTTGCTACGAAGCAGCGTGTGTGTGCTCGCACGTTTTCTACGCTTTTGTCAATGGTTACTGTGAAAGAAGATTTTTTTGTTGTGTATGTGTGTTTGTGTGGTTGTTCTATAAACGCGTTTATTGCTCTTGCGAGCCCTGCTGGGCTGAGGAGGTCTGGTCTGTTTGGGAATATCTCTACTTTTATTTCTTCTCCAAACGCCTCAATGTCTGTTCCTAGCATCGTAATCGTTTCTTGAAGTTCTGTATTTGTTAGTTGTTTGGTGAGGTATTTGCGTAGTTGTTTGTTGGTGAAGCTTATTGTTGGCATTTATTTTTTCTCCTTGTATCTGGGGGCTTCTCGTAGTCGTTGTAGGTCGTTGCTGTAGATGTCTCGTAGGTCTTTTATTTCGTAGTACGCAGTTATTATTCTCTCCATTCCTAGTCCCCACGCGAGTACGGGTACGTCTATTCCGAGTAGTGGTTTTACTACTTCTGGTCGAAACACTCCCATTCCTCCTAGTTCTAGCCATTCTTGTTTTTTTGGGTCGTATACTTCTACTTCGCAGCTTGGTTCGGTGTAGGGAAAGTATGCTGGTCTGAAGCGTACGTCTGTGTAACCCATTTTTTTGTAGAATTGTTTTTGTAGTCCTATGAGGTCTGATAGCTGGAGGTTTTCTCCTACAATAATTCCTTCTACTTGGTGAAATTCTGCTAGGTGTTTCCAGTCTAGTGTTTCGTTGCGGTACACTTTTGCTACGGAGAAGTATTTTGCTGGTAGGTCTTCTGGTTTGAGTTGTTTAAGTATTTGCGCGCTGAGTACTGTTGTGTGTGTTCGTAAGAGTACTTTTTGTGCTTCTTCTTTGCTGTAGGGTTCTTGCCATCCGGTGCTTCTCGTGTCTCCTCCTGTTTCGTGTACTTCTTGTATGTCTGTGTACCAGTCAGGTAGTTTTCCTTTGTGTGGTAGGTAGAAGGTGTCTTGTTCTTCTCTTGCTGGGTGGTCTTGGGGTACGAATAGTGCGTCTAAGTCCCAGAACGCTGTTTGGGCGTTTGTTCCTGTCATTTCGGTAAAGCCCATTTCTAGCCATACTTGTTTTATGTGTTTGATTGCTTCTTGTACGAAGTGGCGTCTTCCATACGTTGCTTGCGGTACTCGTGTGGTTACGTCGTAGCGGCGAAAGTCTTGTTTTTTCCAGCTTCCTGTCGTGAGCATTTCTGTTGTGAGTGTTTCTGCGTATTTTTTGCTTAGGTCTGCTGTGAGGAGTTTTTTTCCTTTTGTTGTTAGGGTGATGTTGTGGTCTGTTGTTGTTTGTATTTCTATGAGTCCTCGTTTGAGTAGTTCTTTTGTTGGTTTTTTTTCTTTGAGTTCTTTGTGTGTAAAGGTTGGTTTCTTGGTTGTTTTTTTGATGATTCCTTTCTCAAAGGTTATTGCTTCTTGTTTTTTGAGTTCTCCAATGCTAATGTTTGCTTCCTGAGTGTCTAGTTTCGTTTTATTAATTATTTGCGAAACTGTGTTTGTTTTTTCTGAAATCGCATCATAAAACTTTTCTTCAGGAAACCCTTCTGCAAGGACCTCTTCTCCTCGCTGTGTAAGAGCAGCTACTTCAGTAGTTACTTGTTTTAGCTCTACTGCTTCTTTGTTACTTAGAAACTGGCATGCTCGCAAAGCCTGTATTTCTTGGACGCCTGCTTTTCTTGCAAGCTCAGAAACCGTTCGTGCATGAGAAAGGTACGGAATAACCGTTTTTTCGATTGGAGAAAGGCTGGCAATGAGTTGTTCCATACACCCTGTGAGGTGGTGTTCTCTAATAAACTTACTGCTTACTAATATGACCTACAACAACTTTATCACTTATAGAACTGCCAAAATCATCCTCTAAAACCACGTACACTCCTCCGTCGCTGCGCATATAGACCATATGATTGTGTGTGAACTCAACAGGATTAACAGCAACTACTGTTTTATTTTTAACTAACGAAGAAACAAAATCTGAACTGAGTTCCTGAGGGGTTAATTCACGGTAATACTGTGGGTTATTTGCTTGTGAGCAAGTAATGTACTCAAGGCTCTTACTCGTTTTAGAAAGAGGAAAGGTGTACGGAATAAAGACATGAGTTAATATGCGACCTTGTCCTTGTCGAATTCTTTTTTCTTCATCCAAAGTAAAGGTATCTGGCAGAAAAGCGTCTGCAAGTTCTTGTAAAGAATTCATATCTGTACGAAAAATCTTTGCAGTTAAAAAAGTGTGTAAAAAAATATTTTTTTTGTTTATGGTTAGTTCTTAATCTCTTTCATCTGCGTCCAGCCAAGCTCGAAATACTCTTCAAGTGCTGAAGCAAAGAATGGTGTGTTAATCCAAATCCCTACGTCATAGGTTGGGTGTACTTCTGAGTCATCCATAACCATGAAGATAAGCTCTTTACCATCAACGATAGTGAATCGAGCGTGTACTTTTGCGTCACGAACTTCTGCAAGTCCTGCAAGGTCTTTAACAACCGATTTGTTCTCTGCAGTAATTGGTGCAGCTATGCGAATAGTTACTCCTCTCTTTTTTAGTGTCTCAAACAATGGCTTAAGTCCTTCTGCTTTTCGCATTAAGCCTTCAGCGGTTGTACTAATAGAAACGCTTTCCTCAGCGTTACGAATAGTGAGTTCTAAGTGGTTGTATAGGTTGTGACGCCCTTTAAGGCTTCCTGACAAGTCACTTGGCTCAACAAGCTCTACTCCTTGCGTGTGCAGGTTGTTTAGCTCATTAATGATGTCTGTTCCTTTTAGGTCTTCAAGCTTCTTTACTTGCTCGTCAGCTCCTTGCTTTACGTTTTTCTTTACGCGCTCAAGGACTTCTTCTGGGTTTACCGCTATGTACTTAATTGGTTTTCCCAACTTCATAACGACAAACCCTTTCTTCTCAAGGCTTTCTAGTACGTCATAGCTTCTGCTTCTAGGAACATTTGCTATGTCGCTGAGTTCTCCTGCAGTGCTTACTCCTCGTGAGAGAAGTCCTGTCCAAATCTTTACTTCATACAAGTTTAAGTCAAAGTATCGGCGTAGCTTACTCAAAAATTCTTCT
This sequence comes from Candidatus Woesearchaeota archaeon, assembly GCA_047602905.1. Classification (GTDB taxonomy): domain Archaea; phylum Nanobdellota; class Nanobdellia; order Woesearchaeales; family SKIA01; genus SKIA01. The sequence goes on from JBLKOP010000007.1 coordinate 29,216, forward strand.
TTTACGATCATATTCTTTTGTTGTTCTGCACGTATGTGCAGACTATCTCACCCCTCAGTGATACTATAACAATTGCGTAGTGCTATAAATATGTTACTGTTCTTAGTGGGTAAAACCTTCTTTTCCTGTTTGTGTGATGACATAAAACTGTTCATTATCAAGAGTAACTTCAAAGAGTACCTTGTTAGTAACGATTCGCTCAAACCACGCGCGAGGCTTAATCCTTTTTTTTCCGCCGATACTGCGTGTAGGAAAACTTACTATGACGATATCTGCAGGAATTGCTTCTAGGAGGTGTTTTGTTATGTCGTGTTCTCGTTGCTCAAGGCTATCAAAAAGTTTGAAAGCAAACGCTACCTCACACCTAGGAAGTGTAGAAACGTTTTCTGGCTTACTTACATCCACGCAGTGAGTGCTTGAAGCAACACCTAGAGAGGAGAAGTATTCTTTGATGAGTTCTAAGTCTTCACAAGCAATGTCTGCGCAGTGATACGCAGGAGTAAACCCTAGGTATTCGTACGCGAAGGGATTAAAACCGCAGCCTAAGTCAAGGATGCTTTTTGGTGTGGGGATGTTTGCGAAGAGTTGTTGGTACACAAAAGCGTAGCTCAGTAAGCGCTCTTTGCTTGATCGGTGTAGCGAGAGGAGTTCTTGACGTGCTTGCTCGCTTCCTGTTCGTATAAGCTCTTTAACGTACTTTTTTTTCTTACTTGCGTACTTTGCAGTAAAGAACGCTCCGTAGATTATGCGTAGTTCTTCACGCACTTCGCTTCGTAGCCGAGCATACTCTTTTGTGCGCATGAAGTTATCCGGGTCTTCTTCATAGCTTCTTTGTACGTCCGTATTGTTTGCAAGCCATTGACTAAGTATTTCTTCTGCAAAACTCTCGCTTATTCCTCGAAGCTCTTTTTTATCAAGTACTAATGCTAGGAGTTCTTTTACCATCGAAGAAGCCCTGCTACTCCTCCTAGAGCGTTGAGTTGTTTTGTTTCGTAAGAGAGGATGTGTGTTTGTGCGTTCATGCTCTTTGCTTGTGTTAATAAAGTGTCTAGACGGTCATAAAACCCTTCTTCGCGCGCTTGTTGTACGTACGAGCTACTCAGAAGGAGTTTGTTTACTCGTCCAAGCTGCACTTCTTGCTCGCACTCATCTATTCCGTAGCACGCAAGGTCTTTACTGATTGCTTCAAGAACTTCTTGTATGTGGCTTTGCTCGTTTGCTGTCTGGTCTGCTTCGAGTACTCCTCGCACCTCGTCTCTACTAAGCACTTCTTTAAGCGCTGCTTCTCCTACTGATGAGCAACTTGCTGAAGTAGTTTTTTTCTTTATGTGCTCAGGAAGCGCTTGTACTAGGTACTCGTTCCAAAACGCTGGGCTAGCTACGATGATGCTGGTGAGTTTCATACGCTCATCTAGCTCGGTTATTGCGTCTGCTAGGGTTGCGTAGAAGTCCTCGCTTCCTCCTCCTGGCGCTTTCTTACTCACGTCTCCTTTGAGTGTTTGTAGTACGTCATAGCCTCTTCTGGTGAGTTGAGCAATCCATGCTTCTTCTCGATCAAAAGTTACTAAGAGGATGTTGTGTGGTTGCTTCTTGGTTGTTTGTAGGAGTTTGTCGTAGCGAATACTGTCTATTTCGTTGTGAAGAACGATTTCTGTGTGTGCTTGTATGCTTAGGCTGTGGTGGTCTCCGTTACTCACCCATTCTTCTGGTCCGTTAGTAATCGTTATTTGTATGCGTAGAATGTCTCCTTGTAGTTCTGTCTGCACGATTGTTCCTGTTAGGCGCATGGGTTTGCGTACTTGTTTGCTTCTGTCAGCTCCTAACGAGACTTTTCTTTCTGTAAACGCTTCTACTGTATCGTTTACTTGGAGTATGTGTGAGAGTTCCCACAGGTCGTCTGCGTTTTCTGGTTTTATCCGCAGAGGGCTTGTAGTGCTTGTTTCTTGAAGAATCTGCATAGAAAAGCAAAGAGAAGCTTTATATATATAGGTTTGCCAGATTCCTACATGGTATTTTCTCGTAAAGCAGAGGCTGCTGGAGCAGCTGCTACGCTAGTAATCGTCATTGCGTTATTACTGGTTCTGTATGTTCTTTTACTTCCTCCTGATACGCGAGCAGGCCTGTTAGGTGAGGAGGTTTCTTCTTCTCCTTCTGGTGAGCGAGAAGCTGTAGTGTTCGCTTCTTTTGTTCCTTCTGCACCTGCTGCTGAGGCTGGAGTTGAGGTTCGTCCGCTTCCTATCTTTACGTTACGCACGGACGTAGCAGGTAACGTTCTTGCTTCTCGTAGTAGCGTTGTTGTTCGCAGAAGCGTTTTTGATAGTAGCGAGGAGGTTATTCGCTTCACCGCGCCTGCAAATACGAATAACGCCCTTCTTTCTTTTAGTGTTGCTCAAGCGCAAGGAAGCCTAGAGGTTTTACTAAACGGAGAGGTTATTCATAGCGGAGTTGTTGAGCGCCGCCAGCCTGTTCCTCTTTCTCTAGGCAGTCTTTCTGGTGATAACGAGTTAGTGTTTCGTCTTTCTGGTGTGGGCTTTTCTTTCTGGAGTACGCACATGTATGATTTGCGCGACGTGCAAGTTACTGGTGATGTAGCGTATTTTGAGCGAGCAAGCCAGGCTCAGCGGTTTATTGTGCAAGATCCTTCTTCTATTCAAGCAGCTGTTCTTTCTTTTGTTCCTGACTGCTACCAAGAAGGTGGTCGTATGGAAGTAGTTCATAACAGCGCTCTTATCTATAGCGGGTTTCCTTTGTGTGGTGTTCCTTTAGAAATCGATCTTGCTCCCTCTCAGCTCTCTGAGATAGAGAACCGTCTTGTCTTTAGTATTGAGAGTGGAGAGTACCTTATTGACCAAGCAGAGATAGTGTATTACCGTGAGCCTGCTGAGAGTAAGGGCGAGTTCTCTCTTACGCAGCAGCAACTAACAGATATTCGTTCTCGTGGCTCTGAGGTTATGCTTGGGTTGTCTTTTGAGCAGGCAGGTGCTGAGGGGCGCGTTGTTGTTAATGGTCAACCTCTTGATTTTCGTACGAGTCAGCAATCATTTGCTAACGCGATAACTCCGTATGTGCGCGCAGGCTCTAACACTGTTACTCTATATTCTTCTACGCGTGCAGTTACGCTTATAGAAGTTTTTGAGGGATGATGTATGTCTGAGAGTGGTGAGCCTGTAAAAAAAGTTGTTTCTGAAAGCATTGATGCAGTTAAGCATGGAGCGTATAATGCAGGTATTTACTCTGTTATTTTTGCTGGTCTGGTGTTGTTCTTTGCTGATTTTCTTTTCTTTGGTCCTCCGTTTAATAGGTTAGGTTCTGCTGCGTACCTATGGTTTTTCTTATATGCGATATATGCTGTTCTTGTTTTTTTAGTGTTCTATAGCAAGGTTGATCCGGTTAATCTTCGTAAAGTCTGTATTGAGAAAACAATTATTAGTTGGGGTGTTCCGTTTGTTCTTTCGTTTCTTATTCCTATCGTTGATCAAAGCAGTTATGTAGTTCTTGGCGCTCTTGGAGAGTATATAGCTACGCATTGGTTTCCTGCTCTTATCATCTTCTTTTTTGGTTGGCCTAATCTTTGGTTTAAGGAGTTAGGAGAGGGGAAAGGGTTTGTTGCTGGTTTTTTTCGCACTGCTCGTTTAGTGCTTGCGTTGTTCGTCTTTTTTTATTTACTCATTGCTGTTATGGGTGCTGCAGAAACGATTTTTGGTTTCCAGCAAGCAGAGGCTAATCAGTACGCGTATCAAGAAGTAAGTGTTGGTGAAGTGTTTAGTCAAGCAGGAGGTTTTGTTAAGCGGGTCTGGGGTGATGGTGTTGGTCTTGCTACGGGAGCGTTTAATGGTACTTCTAGTTTGTTTGGTGATCGCCTTGATGAAGCTACTGCTCGTCACTACACGGGTACTGTTGAGCAGCAGCAGGGCCAGCAGCTTGGTGTTTCTGTTCGTGAGCAACGAAGTATTCGTCCGACGTTTTATTTTGGTCAAGACGAGAGTCGAGAAGTGTTTGTTCAGAACGCTGATCAGAGTGCTTTGTGGTTTGGTGTTGTTGAGGCGCGTACGTTTGCTGAGGATATGCCTATTGAGTTGTCTTGTGTGTATGAAGTTCCTGCTCGTAGGGGTGAGCAAGTTATTTCTGTACCTGGCGTTGCTCGTCCGAGTTCTTTGCGCGTCACGTACACGGGTGGAACGTTTGCTGATAGGTATCCGTTTGATTGTACAGTTTCTTTGCAAGATATTCTTGATCAAACCTCTGATCAGAATCGTTTGTCTGGTCAGTTCTTTACACGTACTACTTTTGATTTTCAGACGTGGGGGTACTCCACGATTAGTTTCATGGATCGTGACGTAATTACTGCTCTTCGTAGGGAGAACAGAAACCCTGCTCACGAGCTGGGTATTGATCCTGTTGTGCAAGCAAAGTTTACTCCTGGCCCTATTAGTCTTGGTATGATGGATCGCCAGCAACTTCCGTTGGCTGTCTCCGTTGATGACCCTGCTTCTTCGTTCATTCCTGCTTTTGGTGTTACGCTGAGTAACTCTTGGCACACTCTTGGTGAGGTTAAGCAGCTTCATCAGCTCGTCTTGCAAGTTCCTGACCCGTTACTTCTGGACGTTTCTTCTTGTCGTGGTAATGTTGATAGGGATGGAAATTCTATCGCTCCTGCTTCTCAGAGTGGTTTTTTAGATGGAGTTCCTGATGGGTATACTGCGTATGTGTTCTCTGGTATTGCGTTTTCTCCTGAGGATCAGTTACGTACGATTCGTTGTGATTTGTCTGTTCGTAATGATGATGTCTCTTTACTTCTTGGTCCTGACTTGTCTCCGCAACAATTTACTCTTGTTGCTCTTGCTGAGTACACGTATGAGACGTCTACGCCTGCTCCTGTGAGTTTGGGCGTTGAGAGGCTTTCTCGATGAGATACGTAGTGTTTTTGCTTGGTGTAGTGTTTCTTCTTGCTTCTTGTTCTGCTCCTGTTGATTCTTCTGCTCGCCTCACTGGTTCTGAGGGGGTTGTTCTTTCTATTACTTCTCAGCCTGGCGAGATTTTTGCGGGTGAGGAGTTTTCTCTTACGTATCGTTTAGAGAATAAAGGGAGCACTCCTGTTTTTGTGGATGATCCTGGTCGGTTAGTGTTTTCTTTTGATAATTATTATTTGGAGTACGTTGATCGTATTGATCGTTTTCGCTCTGAGGATTTCTGGCTTCAGCCACGTACAGTTTTTGCTGCTGGAGAGGTTGCTTTTGTTACTGCGTATTTTCGTGCTCGTGAGATTCAGCGCTCTTCTCCTATGGTGAACACTGCTGTTACTGCTAGTGTGTGTTACCCGTATACTTCTTCGTTTACTACGCAGGTGTGTTTAGAAGCTACTCGTGAGGCGGATGCTGGTAGTATTATTTGTCGCTCTACTCCTATTATTATTCCTTCTCCTGCTGCTCCTGTTGGTGTTGATTCTATTACTACGCGTACTGCTCGTACGGCTGACGGGCAGGTTTTGCCGCAGTTTCGTTTAAATATTCGTAACTTGGATCGTGGTGTTCCTGCTACGAGTAGTTGTTCTGGTCTTAGCGGTGAGGCTGCTAGTGGGTTGAATAATGTTCATGTTCGTGCGTTTTTGCTTGATGAGGAGTTGATTTGTTTGGGTAGTGGTGTTGATGGCGCTGTTCGTTTGCAGAACGGTCGCGGTATTGTTACGTGTTCTGTTTCTGAAGCTTCTTCTCTTCGTTTTGGCGCTTCTTCTACGAATTATTTGTCTTTGTTATCTGTTGATATCGAGTACACGTATAGGCAGAGTGTGCGCAGTGACTTGCGTATTCTTCGATAGGTTTTTGAATGAGTGCTTTGATGTATAGTAGTATGAGTCGTGTATTTGTCCTTTTGTTGGCGTGTTTGCTTATCGTTCTTGCTGGTTGCGCTACTCATTCTCAGCCTAGTGGTTCTGGTGTTCAGACTTCTGTTCTTAATCGTGCTGAGCTTTCTAATTTGTACGTTCCTCTTGTTGCTTCTGAGTTGCGCGGGCTTTCTGCTCCTCTTCCTCGGGATGTTTTTGATGGTGAGTCGCACATTTATATTGGTGATTTGAATTTGTTAGTTCATAACCGCGGCTACGCTGATAGCTTGGTTGCTTTGTACGTTACTGGGTATGATCCTAACTTATTTACTGTTCGTCCTCGTGGTCCTTTTGTTACTCAGGGGGGTAGTCGTTTTTGTTATCGGGACTTGATTCTTCAGGGTCCGTATGAGTATTCTGTGTATATGGCTTGTGCTCTTTCTGAGGATATTTTTGTTGGTGGAGGGTTTTCTCGTGATGAAGACTATGCTGATGTAACTGTTGGTTCTCGCGGCATTACTGATTTCTTGGATTCTGCTCTTGGTCGTGCTCGCGGTGAGGAGACGCGTTTCTTTCGTCATGTCTCTGATATTATTGGTGATGTGTATGTTCAGTGTGATGTTCCTGTTGCTCGTCCTGACGGAGTTTCTAAGCGGGCTAGTTGTAGTTTTTCCTCCGCGTTTATTGATTATTTGTCTCGTCGTAACACGCGTGGTTCGTTGTTGTTAGCGTTGTATGGCGAGGATTTGTCTAATTGTCAGAATAATTGTGTTGTTGTTCCTTCTCCTTTGCTTCCTCGTGGTTTTATTGCTGGCGACACCGCTGATTTTCCTGGTGGGGAGATGTACACGGTTGATTATGGTTTGTATTTGAATGAGCAGCGTTGGCCGAGTAATTATTATGAGCATGATCAGTTGTTTCAGATTAGTGCTTGTTATTTGTATACTACGTATGCTACTCCTGTTGTGTGTATTGATGCTACTCCTCATTCTAGTGATGGTGCTGTTTGTCGTCCTGGTGTTCAGCAAATTAATCATGGTCAGCCTGCTCCTCTGCGTATTTCTCATATTGATCAGGTGAATCAGGGTCCTCGGGTGATGTTTACTATTCATGTTGAGAATACTATGGGCGGTACTTCTTTTAATCCTGGTGCTGTTGATTTCTGTGCTCCTGGTAGTCCTGAGTTGTATAATCGTGAGTTGCGTGATGTTGCTAAGATTGTTGATGCGCGTATTATTGGTGAGTTGCGTGCTCTTGATTGTCGTGATGGGATTATTCGTTTGCAGAACAATAGGGGTAGTATTAGTTGTTTCTATGATTTGCCTGCTCGCGCGTTTCGTTCTGGTGCGTATCAGACGACGTTGAATATTGAGATTGGGTATTTGTATCGTGATATGCAGACTGTTCAGGCTCGTATTCATCGTATCTAGAGCTTTTTTTTTATTTTATATTTATTTGCTATATGGTAAATAAAATAATTTATATAGTAGTTACTACATAGTAGTAATATGAAATGGGTTTTCTGGCTCCTAGCCATCATAACAATCGCAGCAGCGATACCAGTAACAGAAGCAAGTATACGCATACAAAGCTTTGGAAGCGGACCACTAGACTTTAGTGGACCAACAAGCATCCGAGCATACGGAACCGGAACAAGCTTTGCAGCCAACTACGACAACACCTACGCAACCGTGCGCTACGCAGGAAGTAGCGGAGGAATTGCTGTAGGCATGCAACGACCAACAAGTGTTGTTCAGCATAGCTTCACAGACCACAACCTCAACTACCGAACTATCCAAACAGGTCCGTGGCAAGTACAAAACGTACAAGCAACTCACAGACCCTCACAGAGCGCGTTTAGCTACGCACAAACACCAGCAGGGCCAACAATAGGAGGGTTCATCGGAGGAGGTGTACACGCATCCTCTCCACACGCACGAGCAAACTATCTTGGAAGCCACGCATTCGCACAAACGCACAACACGCGAGCAATCCACAACCCGTTCGTAGCAAGCCCGTACCAACAACCAGCAACGCTCTCGGCACGAGTTGCTCCTCGAGCATACTGGTAAAAATACTTTTTTAGCCCTTTTTTCTCAAAACATTTAAAAAGCACCTTGTTCGATAAAGCAGTATTATGAACAAAGCACTCATTCTCTGTCTCGTAGCAGCACTCGTCGTGTTCGCTGCGTGTGAAAGCGCACCTGAAGCACCAGACCTAGCAACTCCGTACATCGGAGGAGTACAAGGAATCGCGATGAGCTTTCCACAAGGAATGCCACCAGCAGAAATCTTTGATGACGGACAAGGAGAGTTTAGCATAGGAATACTGCTTGAAAACGTAGGAGAAAGCGCAGTAGGACCAGGAACGCGTAACCCCTACGGACACGTAGAAATCATAGGAATAAACCCAAGAAACTTCGGTTCAGGCTTTGGACAAGCAAGCCATAATGACTTATTTGTAACCTTTGATGAAGCACAGCTCACTCTTGAGCCAGCAAGAAGAGGCTTTGACGGATCAATAATCACAGGAGAAAGCGGACTCATAGAATTTCCTTCTCTAAGCTACTTACCAGACATTACCGGTAACCAACAACTCACTGTACGAGCAAACGTTTGCTACGAGTACCGCTCATACACAAGAGGACAAATCTGTATTAAAGACAACCTTCTTGAGCGAGCACAGGATGACAGCATCTGTACAGTAAGCGGAGCAAAAGCGTTCTCAGGAAGCGGAGCGCCTGTACAAGTAACGAGCCTTACACAAAACCCTGCAGGAAGCAGCCGCATACAAGTAACGTTTACTGTAGAAAACCTTGGTCGAGGAATCGTCTTTGCACCAATGAGCACAGTAAATAGCCCAAATATTTGCCAAGCAAGCGCAGGAGTAAACACGCAACGAGACGTAGTAGGAGTTCAAGTAAGTCTAGGAGATGAGTTCACCACCGATTACTTAGTTAACTGCCCGCTACTTGGAGGACAAGACAGAGGAGTTATTCGCATGTTTCAAGGAGCTCCAGCTGTAGTTACGTGTACTATTGATAACATCGACGCAAGTGCAGGAAGAATATTCACAGAAAACCTTAACGTGGATTTACACTACACGTACTTAGAGCACATAGAAAGACCTCTTCTTATTAGAGACACAAACGTTGGTTTTGTTGAGCGATCAGCAAATTAGCTGAGAATAAACTGCGCAAGTAACGCTTCTAACTGAACAAAGTCATCACTTCCTTCTATGATACGAAACTCGCACTCCCCGCAAGCGCGTGTAAGAGCGAGTTGTTTATGAGATTCCATATCTAGCTCCCAGACAAGGCCTTGTATTTGTTTAACGACATCAAGACCGCTCATACCGTAATTAAGCATTGTTTTAAGCAATAAGTCTCGTGCTTGCACAAAAGAGCCTTTCTGCGCTAGCAAAAGAACTTCTCGTAGCTCTTCAGGCTTAGCAACCGATGCCATTTCGTACACTGCTTTCTCAGTGATTTCTTTGTTTGTCGTAGCAACTGCTTGTAAGATGTTCTCTAAGCGACGAACATCTCCTTTACTTACTAAGAACAAGGCTTTCTTTGCTTCTGCACTAATCGTAAGGCCTTCGTTTGTTGCTATGCTCTCAAGAATTCCTTCTATGTGTTCTTGTGATAACGGTTTAAACTTAAAGACTGCGCAGCGGCTCTGAATAGGGTCAATGATCTTGCTTGCGTAGTTACATGAAAGAATGAAGCGACAACTGCTGGTGTAGTTTTCCATCGTTCGTCGAAGCGCTTGCTGTGCTTCTTTTGTTAGTGCGTCTGCTTCGTCTAAATAAATGATTTTAAACGCTGCGTTACTCACGCTTCTTGTGCGCGCAAAGTCCTTTATTGTGTTTCGTACAACATCAATTCCTCGCTCATCACTAGCATTAAGCTCCAGAGTGTTTGCTTTGTAATCCTCGCCGTATAGTTCTCGAGCAATAACTACTGCTAGAGAAGTTTTTCCTACGCCTGCAGGGCCGATGAAGAGGAGGTGAGGAAGGTTTTTTGCTTCTACAAAGCTTTGTACAGTCTTGACTATCTCGTCTTGTCCTTTAATGTCTACAAACGTTTTTGGGCGGTACTTCTCAGTCCATATGTGCTCGCTCATACTTGTACAGAAGATTCTTTGTGCTTAAAAGCCTTCACCTGCATTGTCCAGTGAGGCATCCGTTCTCGCATTCCTTGATTAATCGTTCTTCTTGTTTGGATACGCACTTAGACTCGCACGTACCAACTACTCCTTCGCACCTAACTGCGTAATATCCTTGATACAGCGCTCCTGCTCTGCAATACACTTCTCCATAAAAACCGCTTTCTCCGCAATCAATATCATAACTGCACGTGTTTGCGTACCGCTGAACTACTCCTTGTTCGTCAAGAAAGCTGCACTCATCAAGGGGTGTTGTAGAGGAAAAAAACACAAAAAGTATTGCACTAATAAGAATAATACTTATTCCTGCGCCGATAAGGACGCTTCTTTGCATCTAAATAATGTCTTCTTCTGCGATTACTAAGAAGTCTCCCATAGCAATAACTGCTGAGAATGGAATGAGTTGGCTTCCTTCTTTGTTGCGCTCAAGGTCTAAGCGGTCAGTGTATTGTGTTGGGTTATCAAGTACTACGTGAATAAGTTCTCCTGTTCGCGTCTCAAAAACGATGTCTCCTACTTCTCCAAAGCGCTTACCCGTTTTTGAAACAACGGTTTTTCCAAGAAGTTGCTTTGAGAAGCGCTTCTCATCATCCTTGCGGATATCATCTCCTGCCATGGGTTATGAAGCGATAAGGCAGTATTTAAAGGTTGTTATCTTTTTAAGATGTTGTTCTCCACTAAACTGTTGTATGCCTTATTTTGTTGTTGTATTTTCTGTTTTACATGCTGTATTTCTTGACGGTACCAAAACACGTCTTGTGAGTGGTTTATTGTTGCTTGCTCGCACAGAGCTCCTAAGCCTTTCGTAGTTGTTTTGTTTACTTCGTCTGAGAGAAACTTCACTGCTCTAGCGACTGTTTGCACAGTAAATGGTGCTTCGAAGTTCTTTTTTTTGTTCGTAGGAAACTGCACATACACTATTTTTCCGTGTTGTTTTTCAAAACGAGAAGTGTACGGACTGGTTTGTGTTGCTGGGTTAAACATAAAGTCGCTTTCTTTTTCTCCAAAGTCCTCAAACAAGTGGTATGGTTCTTCTTCAAAGGGGTGTATGCTTATATCAAAATGGATTACTGAGCCATTATAATATCCTATATGGATGTTTTCTTCTTTTGAATCAAGCTCCTTATATGTTTCATTAATTAGTTCCCCGTTTATCGTCCATCCTTGTTTAGGGAAGTGTATTTGTAATGCTCCATTCATGTAGAGATGAGGAAATTCTTGATGCCCATCACTTTTTTGAATTATGTTTAGGTGTGCTTCTAGTCCTTTTTCGTGCTTTGTTATCTCTGGATTATTTGCTTGTCGCACAAAGAGGTTTTGGTTTTCTCCTATCCATGTATGTATTTCTTGTTGGTCGTGTCCTCGTAGCGTGAGTTCTCTTGTTAGTCTCATGGTTGTCTTTTTGTGTGCTACGTTGCTAACAAGAACTAGTTGTTTTGAAAGCGGCGCGCACATATTTTTTTTGTGTTGCGTCGCTTTCTTTACCGGATAATCAGTAGGAGAAGTGACTGCAGGCTAGAGAGGAGGCTGTTGGTTAATTGCTTTGTCTCTGCCATTGCTTTTCTTCGCGCTCATGTAAGTATTTAAGTTTTACGCAAGAAATCACTTTTTCGGCTTCTCCGAAAAGTATTTAAGTGTCTGTGTCAAGAAAGCTCTCATGTACGTACAAGAAGTTAAGAACGCACTAGAAAAATACACTGGTCTGCTGAGCTTATGGTTGTTTGCCATGGCTTTTGTGCTTGCGGCGCGACTCGTTCCTACAACGATACTTATCACCGCATTAGTGCTTTTTTTCATTGCGGCAGCGCTCATTACAACAGCAGGAATTTTTAGTGCTTATGTGTTGGCAAGAGATAATTTCTAAACCACCACGCTTTTAAATTCCTCTCTCTCCCTAGCAGTTATGTCTTCCGAAGAAACCACGAATTCTCCCGACGCAAAAGACTTAGAGTCGGTAATGTATGATTACGCTGTTAATACTGAAGCTCTTGAAGAAGAAAATCAGTTGCTTCGACAAACAGTTAAGCAATTGCGTAACGAGATTGAGCGCTACCGAGTTCCTCCTCTTATGGTGTGTGAGCTTACAGAGCGTTGTGGTGAGGGATGGATTATTAAGATTCCTAATGGTAACAAGTTCTTTACTACTGCTGCTGAAACAAAAGATGAGCTTATTTCTGGAGATACTGTTTTGTGCGAGCAAAAAAACCTTACTATCTTGCAAAAAATTGCTAGTGATAAGAAGTTTAATGTTGAGCAATTCACGATTATTAATAAGCCTCAAATAACGTTTGATGATATTGGTGGTTTACACGATCAGATTCGTGAGATTCAGGAGGTTGTTGAGCTTCCTCTCAAGAAGCCTGAGCTTTTTAAGCAACTCGGTATTCATCCTCCTAAGGGTGTTTTGTTGTATGGCGAGCCTGGTACGGGTAAGACTTTGTTAGCTAAGGCTGTTGCTAACGCTAGTGACGCTACCTTTATTGAAGTTGTTGGTAGCGAGTTAGTGCAGAAGTTTATTGGTGAGGGTGCTAAGCTGATTAAAGAAATGTTTGATCTTGCTCGTGAGAGAGCGCCTTCTGTTGTGTTTATTGACGAAATTGATGCTCTTGCAAGTAAGCGTATTGAGATTGGTACGAGTGGTGAGCGAGAAGTTCAAAGAACGTTTATGCAACTACTTGCTGAGCTTGATGGGTTTAAACCTCTTGATAACGTAAAGATTATTGCTGCTACAAACAGAAAGGATGTTCTTGATCCTGCTATTGTTCGTCCAGGTCGCTTTGATAGAATAATTAATATTCCTAAACCTACTGATGATGCTATCAAAGGTATTTTAGGTATTCACACAGCAGGTATGGCTCTTGATGAAGACCTCTCTCTTCCTCGTGTTGTCGATCGTCTAAAGCAAGAAAGCTTTACTGGCGCAGAGATTCGTTCTGTGTGTATGGAAGCAGGTTATTTAGCTATTCGCGAAGACAGAACAAGCGTCTCATTTACTGACTTTATTGGTGGTATTGAGAAAGTTAAGCGTGATGAGGAAGAAAACATTCCTATAACGATGTTTGGATGATTCTTGCAAGTAACTTAGGATATTTTGTTTATACCGTTGCTGAAGCTTCTCAGCGAATATATATGGAGATATCTGATGGAAGACCTGTCTCTTATCAAGATACAGTCTTGTGTGAGCAAGTACGCATCCTTAGCAGTTTTTATGCAAACTATGAGTTTCCAGCTCATAATTCTTCAATAGTATTAGATAAGCTATATTCTGTTCAAAAACCCTCTAGACCTTTCTGCTTAGAAGAAATACCTCTTCGTGTTGACAAAGTATATCGTTTAGCTGATGAATTAGCTACTCTTAACTAGTTTGTATGTCTATGCAGTAACGGTTTTTTGCGGGGTTGTAGGTTCCTGCTTGTGTTATCGCAAGTATTTCTTCTCCTTCTTCAAGTAGGCTTTGTGCGTATGCTTGTATGTTTTCTTCCTCGCAAAAGCAGTAGAGGTGAATGGTTGCTTGTTGTTTGCTTGCTGTTCTTGCTAGTGATAAGTAGTTGCTTGCTGTGTGTGGTAGTGGCATAATGATTCTTTCAAACAAGCCCAGTGTTGGTACTATTTTCTCTACGTCTCCGTGTAGTTCTTGTACGTTTCTTGTTTTGTTTCTTTGAATGTTTTTTTGTGCGTACGCGTTTGCTTCTTTGTTTAGCTCTACTCCTATTACTTCTTTTGCTTGCGTGTTTTTTGCTATTGCTATGCTGTAGGGTCCTATTCCGCTAAACATCACCAGTACTCGTTCTTCTGGTTGTACTTGGTTGATTATTCGTAGTCGCTCGTTTTGGCTCTTGCTGCTGTAGTAGGTTTTGTTTATGTCTAAGAGAAGTTCTACTCCGTTTTCTTTTGCTACTGTCTCAAAACGCTTCTCTCCTGCTAGGTGCTCGTAGGTTTGTATTCTGAGTTCTCCTTCGTGCTCGCTTGCTTTGCGAACAACTACGGAGATGTTTTTGTGCAGCTGCAGGAGTGTTTGCGCTATTGTTTTCATGTCCTCTCGTAGTTCTTCGTCTAGCTCTAGTATTGCTATGTCTCCTACTGTCTCAAATTTTGTGTTCGTTTTTTGTAGTGTTTCTTCTGAAAGAACTTCTTTGAGTGCTTCTCGTAGTTTCATCTTTTTGTTTAGAAGGGAGCTTGTGTTTTTAGGTTTATACGATAAGCAGTACTCCAAATATCATTACGCAGCTTGCAAAGACTTTTTGTGCGAGTCGTTGTTCTCCAAAGATTTTTCCTCCTACAAATGTTTCTATGAGTGTTGCTGTTCTTCGCAGAGGTACTACGAGTGTTATGAGTACTCCTGGTATTGCGAGTGCGTGATAGAGGATGAGTAGTTCTGTCATTGAGAGTGCTCCTGCTAAAAACAGCCACCCTCCTCCTTTACGTATGTCTTCTTGTATTTCTTCTACTCCGAAACGATACGTCTGAACGCCTACTGCTAAGAGTATGTACAGTAAGTACACCCAAAACAAGTAACTTATTGGTTCTATTCCTATTGTTTGTAGTCCGTACTTATCTAGTGCTCCTAGTATGCTCATCATGATAAGTGTAAGTATGACTGTTGCTGTGTATTTGCTTCCTGCTGCTTTTTTTAGTGGTCCAAATAGGTTTTTTCCTCGTAGATCAAGTAAGTATCCTCCTAGCATGATACAGATTATTCCTGTGAGTTGTAGTGGACTGAGTTGTTCTCCAAGAAACGTTACTGCTATTACGAGTAAGAATACTGGGCTTAGGTTCATGAGTGGCGCTACTGTGCTTATGGGTAGGTGTCTGTAGCTTTTGTTTCTGTAGAGTTGTGCAAAAAACAGTGCTGTTGTGGTCGCCAGTATTAACCCCCATTCTATTCCTGTTGGAAATTGCACAAACGGGATGAGTGCTAGAAGTATAAGTGCTCGAAACGGGCTTTCTGCTGCCATGAGCTCGAGTGCGTGTTCGTGGTTGAGTACGTGTTTTCGAATAATGTTTACTATTGCGATAAGAACTGCTGTTATGAGTACGAGCGCGTACCAAGGTATGCTCACCATGGTGTTGTTGTTAACATAAGTGGTTTTTAAGTGTTTAGAAGAATTCTGAAAGCCCTTTTTGTTGTTGTCGGTTGCGTATCTTCTCTATTGCGTTTTCTACTCTTGTTTCGCTGAACTCAAAGCCTTCTACTAAGTACTTTGTTAGTGCTTCTTCATCTACGCTTTTGTGTTGTATTGTGTATTCGTTTGTTACTGGCATGTTGCTGAGTAGTTCAAAGACTTCTTTGTAGTCTGCTTCAAACGGCCAGCCGATGTCTTCAAAGAGTGTTTGTAGGTTTTCTTCGTGCTCGCGTACTTTTTTTAGTCCTTTCTTTGGTCCTAGTCCTTTTATTCCTCCGATGTTAAAGTCTGTTCCTACAATCATTGCAAGCATGATGAGTTGTTTTTGTGTTAGTTTGAGTTCTTCTTTGAGTTTTTCTAGTTCTATGAGTTCTGGTTCTATGTTGTTGTAGCTGTACGTTCCTGGTCTCTTTCTTTTTCCGCTGCTGTTGAGGTTTCTTACAAGTTTTTTTGCTCCAAAGAGCAGTGCGTCGTAGTCTTGGCTTGCTACGTAGTCTGCGTGTCCGTTCTGCGCTATCTTTGCTGCTTGTGCTTCTGCTTCTGCTGGCGCAATCATCCAAGGTATTCCTAGGTGTGTGAGGAGTTCTTGGCTTTCGGTAATCATTTCTTGAGTAAGTTTTGCTGTTCTTCCTGCATATTTTTTCATTAACTCTACGTCTTCATCCTCTACTGCTTGTGCGTGTTTCTTGCCGGCTTCTTCTTTGAGTTCTGCTCTTCGCTCTCGCTCCGCGCTTTTGAGCTGGGGTGTTTCTCCGTCGTAGATAAACACGGGTTTTATGTTGTACTCAAGCATGGTTGTTGCTCGTGCGAGCAGTCCTACTAAGTGGCTTGTTGTTTGTCCTTTGCTGTTTTTGAGCGGTGTTCCGTCTCGCATACGTATGGTTGTTATGAATTGGTATAGCATGTTGTATGCGTCTATGGCTATTGTTTTGTGGCTGAGTTCTTCATAACTAATTGTTTCTGGCGTTATAAGGTCTTTTAGTTTAACTCCCAAGTTCTATCACCGTAATGTCTTGTAGTTCTTCTTGCTCGAGTGCTTTGTTGGTTACGTTTCCTGTTGTTAGGTAGAGTGCTGGTAGGTTCTTGGTTTTTGCTTTGAGTATCGCACTTGCTAAGTCTCCGTCGTTACTGTTCTTTTTGTTTTTTGCTTTTGCAAAGAACGTTATTTTACCTACTGCTGTTGGTACTTCTAGGATGAGCTCGTAGTCTTGGTCTTTGCGTACTTCCTCTATTGCTTTGATTACGATGTTGTTTGTTTCGCAATACGTTTGTAGTTGTTGTGCGAAGTCGCTTGTTGGTATTTCTTTTTGTGCGAGTGTTTTTTGTGCTTCTGCTTTTTTCTCTGGCTGTGCAGAGGGTTGTGGCGTTGTTTCTTTCTTCTGGGCTTCTGTTTTTTCTTCTCGTACAACTTCTTCTTTTTGCACTGCTTTTTCTTCTGGTGTTGCTGGTTTTGTTTGTCCAAGCAGTTCTCGTATCTTGTTTTGTGCTTCTTGTAAGTCTACGAGGTAGTAGCGATAAAAGATTTCTTCCTCTCCTGTCTTGGTAGTTACTTTTATTGGCCGACAAAAATCTTTTGTTTCTTGCAAACTTACTCTTACTAATGGCTCTTGTTTGCCTGCTTGTAGTACGCGTTTTTCTTTGAGTAAAGCCACTGTTCTTCTGTCTTTCTCGTTTAGGTGCTCTATGAGTCCTTCAAGTTTAGGTTTTTGCTCTGGTGTGTACGCAAACATGCTTGTTCCGAGTTGTAGGTGCGTGAAAAAAATCTTTTTTTGCTCTCGTAACTCACTTAAGTACACGTTTATCATTGTAGGGTTTGGTTGCTCAAGGATTTGTTTTATTTTGTTTGGGATAATGGGTCCTTGTTGTTGAACTACGCGAAAAACGTCTTGAGCAGTAATAGGCATATACTGAGTTGTTACTTATAGATATTTATTGGTTGCGGTAGGGTGCTTACTTTTATGGCCTTGTCCATTTTATTTCGTAGTACGTCACGTCTGCTTCGTCGTCTACTATTCCCATCATTAAGCGTTTTTTGGTAGAATGCGCTACTCGGTTTTTTGCTGCGAAGTCAAACCAGGTGAGTTGTTCTGCTTCGTGTACAGGGTATACTACCCATCGTGCGTGGTCGTCTTTTGGTTTTATTCCTCGGTCATACACGCGAAAGTCTGCTCCGAATTTCAAAGCAGTTTTTACTATGTATCCTCTGTTTCGTAAGTCTTTGAATACGCTGTAGCGTACCCAGAAGTTTGGTTCTAGTTCTTGTGCTTCTTTGAGGTATGTTTTGTATTCTACTTCTTTGTCTTCGCTATCATAAATTACGATTTTTTTTCTTTCAAGTAAGTGTAGTGCTTCTAGTAGGGAGAGTTGTATTCTTCCATCATCGCTTCGTACTCCGTACGCGCTGTTTTCTAGGAGTTCTTTTGCTTCCTCTGTTGCTTCTAGGAGTACTCGTTCTTTTGCGTGTAGTGCTTTTAGTGGTTGCTTTTCTTCTTCTGGCATGGGTTTTGTGAGTGTTGTTTGCTTTATATGTTTGTTCATATAATTCGTAAGCCTTAAATTCTTCTTTAGTGATTATGAGCGTCGCTCAACGTGCGAGCATAGCAAGCTCTTTGTGAGTTTGTTCATTACTTCAATGGCACCAAAAAAAGCAGCTAAACCAAAGGCAAAAGCTCCAGCAGCAAAGAAGAAGAAATAATTCTTGCTTTGGATGTATATTCCTAGAATATTTTTTTTTCTTACCCTTGCGTGTTTCTTAACACAAGAATTATTTTCTATAGAAAATAAGTATCTTGTTAAAGGAAAACAAAATACTACGCTACATGCACATAATGTTTTTAGGAACAGGAGCGATGGTACCAACCAAGCAACGAAACGTATCAAGCGTATTATTAGAATACAAAGGAGAGTTCATCCTCTTTGACTGCGGAGAAGGAACACAAAGACAAATGAACCTTGCAGGCTATAACCGAACAAAAGTAACCAAGGTACTACTCACGCACTGGCACGGAGACCACGTATCAGGACTCATCGGCCTCATACAAACCATAGGAAACGTTCCAGAACCAGGAGAACTACTCGTTATTGGGCCGCAAGGAACAGAAAAGCACATGCACCACCTACTCAACTCAGCAATCTTTGATCCTCGTCTCACAATAACCATACAAGAAGTATATCCAGAAAAACCAGAAGTGGTGTACGAAGCAGCGGATTACGAAATCCTTGCTGCTGCTGTAGAGCACACAGTACCAACCATTGCGTATGCGTTTAAAGAAAAAGATGCGCGAAGAGTAGACACAGAAAAAGCAGCTGCTTTAGGAATACCGCAAGGACTCCTTCTAGGTAAACTCTCGCAAGGAAGCAGTGTAGAGCACGAAGGAAGAGTGATAACACCGCAACAAGTAACGTACATACAAAAAGGGCGTAAAGTAGCGTATGTTATGGATACAGCGATGCATCAGAACGCTATACAAATAGCTGAAGAAGCAACAGTTCTTATTTGTGAGAGCACGTTTAGTGCTGAGCAACACCAAGAAAAAGCTGATGAGTACGGTCACCTCTCTGCTCGCGACGCTGCAATGATTGCTCGCCACGCAAACGCAAAGCAACTCGTAATAACGCACTTCTCTCAGCGCTACACAACAAGCACTCCGCTACTTGAAGAAGCGCAAGAAACATTCACAAACACGATAGCGGCGTATGATTTTATGAAATTAGCGGTTCAGCGCTAAGCACTGGACTCACTGGACATGTGCGCGACGCAGTTTTAAACTCGTAAAGACAGTATTTCTGTATGTTAACAGTGATGTGTCCTGGTTGTGGGCGTAAACAAAAGACGAATCCGAGAGGAGCAATTAATAAGTCGGTAAAGAGGTGCGTGTATTGTAATAGGAGTTTTAAGATTCACACTCATCAAGACAAGTTGACGCGGATTACTCATCACGAGTTTTAATTCGTAAACAAAGTTATTTTCTGTATAGAAATAAAATAGTTTTTCCCAAAAGCACTAAAAACACGGAATTCAAGCATTTCAAGCCACGAAACTCCGATATAAGAAACCCAATATTTATAAACAAACACTGCTCTAGTTGTTTGTGGCAAACGACGAAGTTTCTATACGCGTAATAGAAGATGAAATGAAAGACGCATACATGGCCTACGCCATGAGCGTTATTGTCGGACGAGCACTTCCTGACGTACGAGACGGACTCAAACCCGTTCATAGAAGAATTCTGTATGCAATGAATGAGGAGGGTATGCGTCATAATCAGTCTCACAAGAAAAGCGCAAGAATCGTTGGTAACGTACTTGGCAGATATCATCCTCACGGGGATAGTGCGGTGTATGAGGCGATGGTGCGTCTTGCGCAGCCTTGGAATATGTCAACTCCTCTTGTTGATGGTCAAGGAAATTTTGGTTGCTTTACTGCAGATACACAAGTTCAATTAACTGATGGCAGGTGTTTGTCGTTTAAAGAACTCGTTGAGGAGTATACAAAAGGAATACGCAACTTTACCTTTACTCGGGACAAGCATGGTTATATCCGTATAGCAGAGATTAAGCGTCCTCGTCTAACAAGAACAGATGCAGAGCTTGTGATGGTAACCCTTGATAATGGAGAAGAAATTCGTTGCACCCCTGATCATCGCTTTATGCTTCGGGATGGTTCTTATCGTCAAGCAAAAAACCTTGTTTCAGGAGACTCATTATCTGCAATACATCTACGTCTCTCAACAAAAGAGGACGGTGGCAAGTACGAGCTTGTTGACTACGAAATGGTATATCAGTCAAAAATCAATACTTGGGAGTTCTCTCACGTACTCGCAGATAAGTACAACCTTGACAACGAGGTATATTGCACAAGTGCAGGTAGAGTTCGTCATCATAAAGATTTTCAAAAAAGCAATAACAACCCAACGAATATTCAACGAATGAGATGGAAAGAGCATTTTTTACTGCACTCAAAACATGCTGGAAAGCTTCATGAAGACCCTGAGTATCGAGAAAAGATTGCTGCAGGAAGAAAAGAGTATTGGTCAAAGCCTAAGAACAGAAGAAAAGCTGCTCAGCGGATGCGAGAGCGTAACCTTGAGAACTGGAGTGATGAAGCGTATCGTGAAGAAACTCTTGTTTCTTTACGAAAAGCAAGTATTGAACACTCAAATGATCCGGAAGCGAGAAAACAACGAAGTAAGCGACTAAAGAAGCTTTGGGAGGATGAGTCTTTTAGAACTATGTTAAGTGAGCTTAAGTCTGCTGAGATGAAGAAGCGCTGGCAAGAAAATGACCCTTCGCTAAATAAGTTTAGTTCAGAGGAATCAAAAAAGATTTGGAGTGACCCTGCGCATCGTGCTTTTATTGTTGAATGTATGAAGGCTCTTTGGCAAGATCCTGTTTATCGCAAAAAAATGTCAGAAGCATCAAAAGTTCTTTGGCAAAGTGAAGAGTATCGTAGTAAGTTTCCTGATGATCATTTCTCTTCTATGGCAAAAACGCTTTGGAGTAATCCAGAAACACAAGAAATGCATAGTCAAAAAGCAAAGAAGCAATGGGAGGATGATGCGTTTCGCAGTCAAGTAATACAAGGAGTTCAGAGAGCAAACAAGAAGCGAATTGTAGAAAACCCTGATTATATGAATGAACTTGCTTCTAAAGCTGCAAAATCTCTTAAGAAGCGCTGGAAGAATCCTGAGTACAAACAACAACTGGTTGGTAACAGAATTCTTGGGTTCGTAAATGGTTTACTCTCTGAGCATGAACAAGTAACTCCTGACGTGTATGAAGCTGCTCGTTTCTCAGGTATTCCTCGTTTAGAAAACGCTCTTAAGTATTTTGATTCCTTTGATGATCTGCTTGAGCAAGCAGCGGTGTATAATCACAAAGTGGTTTCTGTAACTTCTCTTTCTGAGCGAGAAGACGTCTATGATCTTACTATTGATGAGACTCATAACTTTGCTTTAGCAGCAGGAGTGTTTGTACACAACAGTCAAGATGGAGACTCAGCTGCAGCAATGAGGTACACAGAGTCTCGTATGGCAAAAGTCTCTCAAGAACTTCTTGCTGATATAGAAAAAGAAACTGTTGATTGGGTTGATAATTTTGATGGGAGCCTGAAAGAACCTACTGTTCTTCCAACGGCCTTTCCTAACCTCTTAGTAAATGGGAGTAGCGGTATTGCTGTTGGTATGGCAACAAACATGCCTCCTCATAACCTCTCTGAGGTGTGTGAAGCAATTATTTCCTACATTGACAACCCTGATATCTCTGTTTCTGAGCTTATTGAGATTATTCCTGGACCTGATTTTCCTACTGGTGGAGTTATTTGTGGTCGCTCAGGTATTTATGAAGCGTACACGACAGGAAGAGGCCGTATTAAGTTGCGCGGTGTTCTTGAGCGAGAAGAGGACGGTCAGCGTCTTGTTATTACGGAGATCCCGTATCAAGTAGTGAAGTCTAGTTTGGTTGAGCAAATAGCTGACCTTGTCCGTGATAAGCGTATCGAGGGTATTCGTGATATTCGTGACGAGTCTGATCGTAGGGGTATGCGCGTGGTTATTGAGCTGAAGCGAGACGCTAGTGCTGATATTGTTGAAAATAAGCTTTTCAAATACTCTCGTTTGCAGCAGACGTTTGGCGTTATTAATTTAGCTATTGTTGCTGGTAAGCCTGAAGTACTTACTCTTTCTGAGTTAATTGCTTATTTCCTTACGCATAGAACTGAGGTTATTACTCGTAGAACGCAGTTTGATCTTACTAAGGCTGAGCAAAGAAGCCATATCCTTGAGGGTTTACTTATTGCGCTCAGTAACATTGATGCTGTTGTTGCTACGATTAAGAAAAGTAAGAACAGTCAGTTCGCTCAAGAAGCGCTTATTGTTGATTACTCGCTTAGTGATGATCAGGCTAAGGCTATTCTTGATATGAAGCTTTCTCGTCTTACTGCTCTTGAGTCTGGCAGTATTCAAGAAGAGTTTGATGAGTTGCAAGTTGCTATTGCTGATTACAGAGACATCCTCGCTACTCCTGCTCGTATCAAGGATATTATTAAGCAAGAATTGCAAACAATTAGTGATTCCTATGGTGTTTCTCGTAGAACTAAGATTACTGAGGACATGGATGATATTGATATGGAGGATTTAATTGATGAGGAGGAGATGGTCGTTACAATTAGTAACTCTGGTTATATTAAGAGTTTATCTCTTGATACCTATCAAGCTCAGAAGCGTGGGGGTGTTGGTATTATTGGTGCTACTACTAAAGAGGATGATCATGTTGAGCACTTGTTTGTTGCGTCCACACACGCGTATTTGTTGTTCTTTACTGATGCTGGTCAGGTTCATTGGAAGAAGGTGTATCATATTCCTGAGTCTTCTCGGACTGCTAAGGGTACTGCTATGGTTAACTTGCTTGATTTACCTAAGGGCGAAAAAATTAGTTCTGTAATTGCTGTTAAGGAGTTTGATGAGGTGCGTAATTTGTTGTTTGCTACGAAGAGTGGTTTGGTGAAGAAGACGAAGTTGTCTGCGTATAGTCGTCCTCGTGCTGGTGGTATTCATGCTATTAAGTTGCGTGAGGGTGATGAGCTTGTTGGGGTTGTGCTTACTTCTGGTTCTGATGAGATACTAGTTACTTCTGCTTATGGGCAAGCTGTTCGTTTCTCTGAAGAGGATGCTCGAGAGTTGGGTCGCTACACCTCTGGTGTTACTGGTATGAAGTTTCGTGGAGAGGATTATCTTGTTGGTGTTTCTGTTGTGGGTACGGGTGAGGAAGTTCTTACGGTTACTGAGAATGGGTATGGTAAACGAACAAGTATTGAGGAGTACCCTACGCAGCGTCGTGGAGGTCTTGGTGTGCGTAATATTAAGACGTCTGCTCGTAACGGCTTAGTTGTTTCTGCGAAGATGGTCTCTGAGGATGATGAGTTGCTCTTAATTACTCAGCGAGGTATTATTATTCGTACTCGTGCTAGTGATATTAGTAGTATTTCTCGTAACACGCAAGGAGTTCGTATTATGAAGCTTCGAGAAGGAGATTCTGTTCAGGCGTGTGCTCGTGTGATGGTTGAGCAGGGTGAGTAAGCTTATATAGGAGTTTTTTAGTTATACGTGTATGGATGGTGAGCAGGAATTAGTTGAGGCTCTTGAGTGTTTTTCTCATTTGCTTCGTGTTTCTCAAGAAGTTGTTGATATCGATGTTTCTGACGTGGCTTCTTCTCAGGTGTTGCTTCAGCAGTACGCAAGTACTCTTGCGTATCTTCCTAAGTCGTTGCAGCTCGTGCATGATTTTTCTCGTTTCACAAAGTCGCTGTATGCTAGTGCGGAGAGCGTTTTAGAAACGCTTTCTTCTTCTCGCGGAGTTTCTGGTGAGGAGGAGCGCGTCTTGTATTCCTTAGTGGTTGCTGATTCTACTGTTAAGGAGGTTGTTTCGTTGCTTGAGAGCGTCTTGCTTCATGTGCGTAGCTCTACGCAGTCCTTACTTGAGCTTATCGTCTTTGATGATGAGGGGTTTGCTTCTTTTGCTTCTTCTCGTTTATCCTCTGTTGGTGCTTCTCGTGTTCTTCAGGACGTGTTTAGTGCTCAGCAAATTCTTTCTTCCTTGCTTCATGATTTGCGTGAATTCTCTTCTCTTCAGGAGCATGCTCAGAGCTTATGAGGTCTCGCTTGGCTGCTAGGGGTTGGTCTGAGGATGAGCTTGAGCATTTAGATAACAATTTTTCTTTTCGCTCTGTTGATTCTGTTCTTATTGTTTTGTTATTGCTTCTGTTAGTGTTTGCTGTTGTTGCTGTTCCGTACACGTACGTGTTGCTTGCGCAGGTTATTCCTTCTTCTCTTCTTTACGCTTCTCTTTTGCTTGTTAGTTCTGCTTTGGGTGTGATGTTTGCTTTGTTACTCTCTGATATTGATTTGGTTACTCGAAAACACCATACTGCGTTGATGTTTAGTATTCCTGTTGCTTGTGTGCTTGCTTTTGTTGCGAGTTTCTCGTTTGTAACTACTGGGTTGTTTGAGCATAACGTTTATATCGCGGCGGTTCTTTATGCTGTTGGGTTCGTTGCTTCGTACGCGGCGATAGTAAAGAAATGGATGTAAAAGAAGCTGTTATTGCGTTTTTGCAAGCAAGAAATGCGTTTACGAGGACGTTGCAAGAAGTCGTTGATAATGGTTCTGAAGTGGTTTTTCGTCATAAAGATTTTGATCACGTAGTAATTATTTCTGAAACGTTGTCGGTGGTTTCTTCTGAGGGAAAAACAACTGTTGCTTGTTTGAATACTGAGGAGAATGTTTCTTTTTTAGTTGCTCATTGGGAGGAGTTTTTACAGCCTGGTCTTAGTGTGTTGTTTATGAATCCTTTTGTTCAGCAGCAGTGGAAGGTGGTTCCTCTTATTCATGATCGTGTTGCTGATAAAAAAACGCTTAGAGAGGGTCTTATGAGTTTGTTCTCGCAAGTTCCTGCTTGTTAGCGCTTATCATCCAGGCTGCTTACAGCGAATTCTAGGTTGTCGGAGACTTTTTTTAGGTGTCGTTGCATCCCACTTATGTATAGTAGTGTGTCTTCCCATTCTTCAGGTACCGCTCCTTTTACGTCGTTGAGTGATTCTTGAAGTTGTTCTTCGATAAGTTCGCGCATTTTTTGTAGTTTATCATACGCTACTCCTTTTTGTTCGTTTACATTCATTACTGTAGGTAATGTTTGCTTTCTTTAAATGTCCTTGCGTTTTAGAATTCGTCGTCGTCATCGCTTGCGCCGTGACTAGGTATGGCGTTTTTGCTGATAATGACGATGTCGCCTATTGCTTTGCAGAGTTGGTGTGGTACGATTACTCCTTTTGCGTTTCCAAGTACTTTTTGTAAGTAGCTTCCTCTTGTTGCTTTTACTCTCCACCCAAAAATCTTGTTTTGTGTGATGATACTCTCTTCGACGTCTCCAAAGTAATCTCCTTCGTCCGTGAATACGCGCATGTCGTATGTCTCCGAGACTTTCTTCATCTTTAACATAGTACTGTGTTGCTCTCTAGACGTATTTAAAGCTTGCGTGTTTTTGGCTTTTTTCTTAGATGTTGGTCACTGAGCTAAGACTTATTCCGTGTCCTGAGCTCGTATTTACGCAGAGCACGACGATATGCACGGCCATTGGTGCTCCATTGGTGCATGTGTGAGTTACGTCAATGCGTACAGTGTTAGCAGAGGGTATGGATATGCTTGGCGTGGGTAGGTTAGATGATATTACACTCATAGAACCTCCTCCTCCTGTTCCTCCTGTTCGGTTGATCACGTAACCTCGAAAGTGTCCGCTTTGACTGTTACTAACCACGTTTGATGCTGCGTCTGTTGCTCCTGCGGTGATCATGAATGTTGCTCCTTCTCGCAGACTCGTGTTTTCTATGTCAAATTCGAATCGTATCCCGCTTCCTGAGGCGCTTTCGGTTCTATACGCGTCAACTGTGAATGTTTGAGGGGTGTTAATAACGCTAAACACGCATTCATCTCCACTTACTGTTCCTGTTGCCGCTATGTTTCCTGTTACTGAAAGCTTTTCTGATGGGTCTGTGTCTCCTATTCCTACGTTTCCATCCGTTTTTATTGTTAGACGTGTATTTGTGGAAATGTTTTGGTCTTCGGAGATTTTTA
>JBLKOP010000008.1:0-48119 GCA_047602905.1 Candidatus Woesearchaeota archaeon
CAACAACCGCAGATGCAGGAAGCACAGTAGAGCTTAGCTTCGAGCTGGAAATAGAAAACAACGACAGATACGTACCGCTACAAAACATCACCCTAGAACTTAGCGGACCAGAAAACCTTACTTGCACCTACGAACTCAACGGAAACTTCCTTGCAGGAGACGCCAAGTGTTCACAAATCCCCTTCACACAAGACACAGCAGTAACAGGAGGTATCGGTTACGGCTACGGTTACGGCTACGGATCTGGAATGACAGAATTCGGCTACGGTTACGGCTACGGAACACTAGGAAGCAGCGCATCCTTTACGTGGAGCGCAGACTGGAACACAACAGGCTTTAAAGCAGGAACATACACCATACAATTCCAAGCAACAGCAAGCGGCGAAACAACACAAACCTATAGCGCAACAGAGCAAACAATAGCACTCGCAGCAATAATCACAGATGAAACAGACATCGCAGACATAATTAACGCACCAACACCACAAGCAAACATTACCATACAAAAAGACGTAACACTAAAACCAACAGGCTCAAACAGCACCATCAAACTCGCACAAAACACCGTCATTAAACGAGCAGACGGACAAAACATTAACGCAAGCCAACTCAAAGCAAAAACGCAAGCAACAAGCACAGTACAAAACGTGCCAGGAACACCAAGAGCAGTACTCCAATGGGGAATAGAAGGAGAAGAACTAACTTTCAACCCAGCAATAACCATACAAATAGACGTAGGAGCAGAACACAATGGAGAAACGCTAGACGTACGAAGATCAACAAACACCAACAGCGGATGGACAACAGACGGACTAGGAAGTAGCACGTGCGTAGTAAGCAACGGAATCTGTGAATTCACCACAACAAAAGCATCATACTTCACAGCAGCAACACCAAGCACAACCACCACCACTACCACCACAACAACTACAGGAGGCGGAGGAGGCGCAGGACTAGGACCAGCAGCAGCAACAACACGATTCATCACTCTCTCACCAGGACAACAAGCGATCTGGACACCAAACAAAGCAGAGCTTCCAGTACAACGAATAACTCTAGAAGTAGCGCAGCAACAATCAAACATGCGCCTAGACTTACAGCGAGTAACGAGCCCTGCACACACACTACCACAAACGTACAGATACCTAGAACTCACCGCAAGTGAGCGCTTCAAGCAAGCAACCATTGAGTTTAGCGTACCTAGTAGCTGGCTAGAACAAAACAACCTAGCAGCAGAAGCAATAGCGCTACACAGACACACAGGAACTGAGTGGCAAGAACTCCCAACAACAGCACAAGAAACAAGAAACGGATACGTGCACTACAGCGCAACAACAACAGAATTCAGCCTCTTCGCAATAGCACCAAGAACTCCAGCACAAGAAGCACCTGAGCAAGAAGGAATTATTGAGGAAGAAGACGTGGTTGTAGAAGACGAAATCGTTGAGGAAGAAGACGTGGTTGTAGAAGACGAAATCGTTGAGGAAGAAACACCAAGTCAAAACAACCTTCTCTGGTGGATTATCGGAGCAGCACTAATCATAGCGCTCGCATTTGTGTTCTTTAGAAAAAAATAAACGCAGCCTATATCTGCCGATCTGTTTTCATACGTGAATGCTCACCAACAAGATACGTGCTTGCTTCATCAACAGTAAACGAAGAAGAAGCTAAAGAAGTATATACTTGCGTAATGTGTTCTCTCTGAGCACGACTAGCCAAGTCTATTTTTGCAAGAAACAACGAGCTACGAGCACCTAATCGTTCCTCAACGCTTTGCACCGCGTTACCAATGTATGCAAGCACTAACGAATCGCTAGGTTGTGCGTTAAGCTGCTCAGAAATATGCACAAGAGCAGGAATTGCGTTGTTTGCTCTTCTTGCAGAACGATAGAATTGCTTCATACACGTGTAGAATAAGCACACATATAAAAATACATACTATTGACTACTTAAAAGGAGTAAATATATTTATATACTTGTTCACGTTACACAAAAACATCATGCTAACAGAACACCTGTACAACAAACCACCACAAGAACAACACGCGCTCCTAGAAGAAGAAGCAAAAAACAACCGGGTACTAAACGCAAGCCACAAACACGAAGACACAATAACAGAACACGTACTACAATACATACAATCCCACCTAGGAAACGAAGCACTCCCAAAAGGAAAACAAGAACTCCTAGAAGCAATACTACCACTACCAACCATACCAAAACAACACAGAAAATACTTACGCATACAAAACGAGCGCTGCGAACCAACATGGTTTGCAAACATCACACTAAACACAGACTACATACAAACACTAAACGACATAAACGAAACCTTGCAAGAAGCAAACAAACTCGACAAAACAATAACAAACCTGCCCTACAACCTATTCTCATCAACAAACTAAAAACGATAGGTTTTTGAAACAAAACGCATCCACAAAACCGTACACGCCCTTTTAGCTCAGCCGGTAGAGTACGTCATTGGTATCACTAAACAGTGACTAAAAATGACGAGGTCCCGAGTTCAAATCTCGGAAAGGGCTTTGAAACTCTACTTCGTAACAGGAAACAAGAACAAATACGAAGAAGCAAAACAAACACTACCTTTTATACAACGATACACGCTAGAAACAACAGAACTACAAACACTAGACAAAAAAATAATAGTACAAGACAAACTACGACAAGCAAAAAAACACCTACAAGAACCCTTCTTTCTTGAAGACGCAAGCCTGGACGTAGAATCACTTAACGGACTACCAGGACCTTTCGTGAAGTTCTTCGCACAAAAATTATCTGCAGAACAATTCGCAAACCTATGTCTAGGTTCACAAGCAACAGCAGCATGCACGATAGGCTACTGGGACGGAAAACAAGAACACATACTAACAGGAGAAACCAAAGGAGTAATAGTACAACCAAGAGGAGAAGGATGGGGTTTTAGCGAAATACTAGAAGTAGAAGACACAAACAAAACACTCGCACAACTACACCAAGAAAACAACTACAGCTACACGCACAGAACACGAGCACTAAAAAAACTTCAAGAACTACTCTAACTCTTTCTTAAGAACCTTATGAGCCTTATTAATCTCTGAAAACCGTTCATGATCCCCGCCAGGCATGTCAGGATGATACTTCTTAGAAAGAGCCTTATAGTTTTTATGAATAAGAGAGAAATCAAAGCAATCTTCAGAAACACCAAGAACTTCTCGCGCTTCTTTGCGCAGCGCAGCAACATCAGTTTTTTCAGAGAAACTATAGACGAACTCATCAAGAGAAAGCTCTTCACTAAGCACTTGCAGAACCTCGGCTTCTAAGACCTTAAAGACAACCCACAAATTCTCTGCAAAAGTAACGCACTGATGATAACTAAAATGACAGTGCTGACCAGAAAGCCAAAAAGAAACCTCAGCAGGACAACGCTTAACAGCAACACGCTCACTTTGCACCTCAACATCATCCTCAACAACGCCTAGCTGAGAAAGAAGAGAAACAATTTGGTTAGTTATCTGAACTACTTTACGAGAAGAAATGTTCTTCGCACTCAAAGAAGTAATTGTGTGTCCGCGAACAAGAAGAGGTTGCATGAAGAAATGATTAACGAGTAATATATAAAGTACGTGCACCTACGAAAAAAATAAAAAAACACTTTTTTATACTACTGTAGAATAGTATTTTGTATGTTTCGTCGTTACGCGCTCTCAGAAAACGCCCAAACCCTCGTAGATCAACTTAAGCCAAGCTATGAAGAAGTACCTGACGGCATGCACTTATGGTTCTTCTCCTCTGACTGGCTTAAACAAACAAGACGAATGCAAGACCAAGGTTACTTCGTACACGCACCTGAAAGCTATGACGAAACCATGAAGAACTGCAGACGCTTATTTGGAAAACAAAGATTCACGTGGAAAACCAACAAACACATCCCTGCAGAACCTAGCGAAGCACTACTCTTCTCAGGAATACTTGCAAGCTACGCACTCACACCAGAGGAGTTCTGGAAGTTACCTAACGAAGACTTTCATACAATATTAGGAGCAAACTACTTCAACCAAAGACACTACAAATTCAAGAAAACAAGAAAACTCCTAGAAAACAACAAAGAACTCATAATAACTCATCACGAAGACGGAGAAACGCGCATCTACGAGACAAACCTTTCATACGAGAAAACAATAAATCCGTTTGGAAACAAAACATCTGTAAAACCACTAACTGAAGAAGACACAACAACACACTCCTTCTCTGTATACGCAGAAGACTACCTACTCGTATACGCGATACGATTCGCAGAACAAACACAAACAAGCCCGTACGCAAACAAAACGTACCGAGAAGAACAAGCAAAAAAACACCTCGTAAACACATACACAACAATAAACGAGCAAGAACTACACGCACTACAACAACTACAACTCGCAGAGATATACACAGAACAACCAGCATACCTACACCGCCCAACACCACCAAACGCAAGAAGAGAACAAGAAACACTCATCATCAGAGACGATAACAAACAAGAACTACGCATACACAAAGAACACATAGACTTCTTCATACAAGCACTACTCACAGAAACAAGAACTCCTTCAGATGGAAGAAACCAACAAGACCTCTACCGAGTACTACAAACCCTATGACTATAATAACACTACAGGTAAGTGAAGAGTCAACAAAAAGCATTGATGAATACCTAGAAAACAACCACTACCGAGCACGTAGAGCATACCACGCAACAGCAGTATACACAGAAATAACGCCTATTCTTGAGAACAAAACATCCGCAAAACCCCTTAAAGAAGCACTTCCCCTAACAATAAACCCGCCCTACCAGATAGAACGATTCGGTAAAGGAGCAGCGATACATTTTGAAAACGAACAACTAAACGCCATAAGCAAAGAACTATACTCAGCAGGGCTATATCAGTTACTAACGCTTGAAGAACAATCTCCAGAATATTTTGAACTACTCGACTCATCAGTACTAAACACACGAGAAGGAAGAATATATCCTTTCGTACCGCACATCACTATACTCAAAGACCAATACCACGCAATTAACGCACCAACCTTTCCCATAACTTTTGACTCATACAACTGGTGGCATCAAGAAGACCTCTTCAAGAAAGAAGAACATAAACGATTTACGTTTATTCAAAGAAGAACCTAAGCACACAACATAACTTTTTCACCGGACACACTGAACAAACGTAAGAGCGAATAGTTTGTATCACCAATACAAGAAAGTTTGTATTACTAATACAAACGTACGAGTACGAAAGAAAAAAAGAGGATTTATACAGTACACAACAAGTAAAAGAAACAACAGCACAAACAAGCCTAAAACGAGTAAACGAATTCGTTTTGGCTATGAAATCACTCCTATAACTGTGCTTTACTAGATAAAAAAACCGTAAGGTATATAAGTACATAATATTATGTATTTGCATACATAATGAGAACTTCTATAAAAATACTCAAAGAATTCCTTACAAACCCACACCCAAAAACAATTAGAGAAATCGCACAAGCAATCAACGCAGACTACAAAATAACACACACAGCAACAACAAGACTCATACAAAAAAACATCCTAACAACAACAACAGTAGGAGCAAGCACGCTATGCCAAAGAAACACCAACTACTGGGGAGCAGAAATCTACCAAGCAGAACACGAAAGAACACAAAAAAAACTCACAAACCGAAACCTAGCCGAAATAACTAAACACATTACGAAAAATACACCAACAACGTTTTATGTAGCAATCCTCTTTGGAAGCTACGCAAACAACACACAAAACAAACACTCAGACATAGACATACTCTTCATAACAAACCAAGAAGAATTTGAGAAAACAATACAACAAACACTACAAACACTACCACAAAACATACACGCAATCACACTCACACAAAAAGAATACACAAGAATGAAAAACAACCCAGAAAAAACCGTAGTAACAGAAGCAACAAAAAACTACATCATCCTACACGGAATAGAAGCATACCACCAACTATGAACAAAAGAATACAAGAAGCAGAACAAAACACGCAACAATACATACGAGAAGGACTACTCAAAAAAGAACTTAAGAAAACGCCACTGGACAGGCACGCAAGAACGAGTTATAAAGAAATATATACTTATTCATATAAACTAGACATAATAAGAATTCATCATGAATAAAGGCTTAAAACTCTTCAACGATAAAAAAATACGTGTTAAATGGGATGAAGAACAAAAAAAATGGTATTTTTCAATAGTAGATGTAGTTGCAGTATTAACAGAAAACGATTTTCAAACTGCTCGAAAATACTGGAATAAGCTCTCTCAACGGCTACGCGAAGAAGGAAATGAGTCGGTGACAAATTGTCACCAACTGAAATTAGTCGCTTCTGATGGAAAATATTACAAAACAGACGTTGCCGATACAGAACAACTATTACGACTAATACAATCCATACCAAGTAAAAAGGCAGAACCATTTAAATTATGGCTTGCACAAGTGGGGCGAGAGAGAATTGATGAAACAGAAGACCCAGAATTATCCATAGATCGAGCACTACAAACGTACCTAAAAAAAGGGTATTCTAAAGACTGGATAAATCAAAGACTAAAAACCATTGAAGTTAGAAAACAACTAACCGATGAGTGGGAGCGAGTTGGAATACAAAAACAAGAAGACTTTGCTATCTTAACAAATGAGATAACGCAAGCATGGTCTGGAAAAACTGTTAAAGACTACAAAATCCTAAAAAATCTCAAAAAAGAGAACCTTAGAGATAATATGTCTAATATTGAACTTATACTAAACATGCTTGCTGAAGCTACAACAAAAGAAATATCTGAGAAAGAAGACCCAGATACATTTGAAAAAAGTAAAGAAATAGCAAAAGAGGGCGGAACAACAGCTAAAGTTGCAAGAACAAGAATAGAAACAAGACTTGGAACAAGCGTCGTGACAAAAGATAATGCAAAACAACTACATTCTAAACATACGTTAACAAAACAGAATACAAGCTCCAAAAAACAAGAGCAAAACAACACACAAGAATAATGTCACTGGACACACTGGACAGGCACGCAAGAATCGTTTATAACTATGTATTTCTTACGTGATTTGTGCTTGCCACGTCTAGAAACACAGGTAATGTAAACTAAAGTTTACAACTATTAACTAAAGCTAATATACATGTCTTTGATCTAACAACACTACACGAAATACACACAGAACTACAAAGCAACATACTCAACCAAATAAAAACACTCATCACAAAAAAGTACTCATAACAAACACATAAAAAGAACAATCAACAAACAAACACAATGAACCTCCACGAATTCTACACGCACAAAGCCTACGACCAAAAAACAGAACTACAAGCAATAACAAAACACCTAACAGGAAGCGTGCTTTTCGTAGGAGACTACAGCGCAACACTAGCAAAAAACTACCCAGAAAGCCACGCAGCAGTCTTCAACCAAGAACTCCTCTTCGAGTTACAAACAACCAACGAAGAAGACATTAAATACGCAGCAGCAACCAAACAACACCTCCCCTACCCAGACAACACGTTTACAACAATAATAGCAGCGTACAACAAAACACACACAAATCCAAGAATACTCGAAGAACTCAAACGAGTAAGCAAAAACAACATCATACTCATAGAAGCAACAACAAGCGAGTACACACAAACACTACAACAAATACTGCCAAAACCAGTACCTGACATCAACTCGCTTTATGAAGAACTTGGCGAATACAACATCATAGAAGAAACACTCACGAGCACATACACATTCAAAGACAAAGAAGAATTTAGCAAATACCTACAAACAGAACTCAAAGAACACGAACAAGAAAACATAGAAAAAGAAGAAATAGCTAAGCACTACAAACCAACACTACAAGAACAAGCAACACTCCTCATATGCACACAATAAAAAAACATACACACAGTACAGATATAGAACTCCTCAAACAACAACATGCTCAACAAGTACAGCATCCAAAGCAAGTAAGGACTTAACAAACTCGTGCTGCCTATTAAGAACGTACTTACATGCCTTACCTTCTTTTACGTGCAAAACAAGCACTCCTGAAGCGATCAACCAAGAAAATACGGGCTTAGCAGTGGAGAAGCTAATACCTTCTTCACGAATAACATCAGCTAAGCTATACGCAAACTCCTGATTATCAAGAAAAAAATCAATGATACGAACAACAGGGCTAGACCCAAACACTTCACGAAATACTGAATGCATACAACTATAACAAACTAAAATTTATTTAAGTTTATTGGTTTACTTATCGAAAATCTACCGACAACACAAAAAATTCTCCAAAACAAAGAGGAAAACACTTCTTAATAACACCCAATACAACACCATATGAAGCTTGTAAGGCACGTACTACGCAAACTCTATAGAAGAAGATGCATAGGAGCAAAACACACAGCAATAGAAAATTGCTACACAGGAATACCAAAACACCTACAAGGAAAAGCAAAACAAACAACAAAACACCTAATACAACAAGGAATCATACAAACAAAAAACACCCACTACGGAACACAAGTAAGCATACACCCAGAACGAATAGAAGAAGTAAGAAACATCCTTTCAAACAACCAATAAACTGCCTAACAATAACTAAGATTAAGCGAACAACAAGAACCAAGCAATTTTCCACTGGACATGCACAGCCACAAGCATTAATAAAGCAAAAAACCTCTAAAAAATATGCGTAGACAAGGGGAGTATTTTCAGACAGAACGAGTACAGCTACACAACCCAAAAACCTTTATCAAACAAGTAAAACAAACAAGGACTTCCGTACGGAAACAAAAAACAAGCAAACACAACAATACCAAAACACTTCTTTACAAAACAACAACTCTTAGCAGGATGCCTAAGAGGACTCTTTGACACAGACGGAGGAATATACAAACACCCGAACACACCAATGATAAGCTTCTCAAGCAACATACCTCACTTATTACGTGATGTTTGTAACGCACTCAACCAACTAGGATTTGCTGCCAAACAAACATCACGAGCAATACACTTGTACGGAGAAGAAAACCTTCACGCATTTATGAAAATAATAGGAACAAGCAACTCGCGACTCACACTCAAATACCTCTCCTTTCAACAAACAGGGTTTATTCCTTCAGCAAAACAAGCAGAAAACCTTTTAAGTGAGATAAGTGTTTTCGCTGTATTGGACCCATAGTATAGTGGCTATTACCCCGCCTTTACACGGCGGTGATCCCCGGTTCGAGTCCGGGTGGGTCCATATCGTTGCCGCGGTCGCATAATCCGGTATTGCACCGGCCTTGAAAGCCGGCGGGGAAACCCATTGTCGGTTCAAATCCGGCCCGCGGCGGTTCTTCTTATGTTTTCAAAAGATACTTAAAGCACTTTATTTAATTGGTATCATGAAAAGCACAGTAAATATAGTTACTCTAGTGTGCATATTTGCTGTATTACTCTTAGGTGGCTGTCAAACTTCTATTTCTTCAGATGCTGTTACTGCTGAATACTATGATTTGATAGAACATACATATAGAAATAGTAGCTACAACGTCACATACGAAGCTAATATTAACTCAGAACAAGAAAGTACTATTTTGGAATATGCTCGAGTTTTTGATACAAGTGTATTGTACTTTCCTCCAACAAATAAGGATAATGATTACGCGCGCTGGGTATATACATTTCCACGTGGACACATAAGTTGCAGTAGTACAAAAACAAATTGTCTATATTTCCCTTTTGAGGCTGTGGATGGAGAATTATTTGTCCCCCGAGAAGCTAATAATCTGTCAGAAATATCTTACAAAGGGTTGGATACGCATCTTGGACGTGAATGTAAACACTTCATTGTGCGCATGGGAGAAGAAGTAGATGAGGTATCAAACCTTTGTTTTGATACTGAGACTGGAGCAATACTATACCATCAGTACGAATTTATTCCTGACGACGAGCCGCCAACTTACTTGTCAATTAGAGCTTTAGAATTTAGTGTACTGGATGAAGAAAATACTATTATGTTTCCCATTCCATACGGATACACTTTATTATGTCTGGATAAAACAGCGTATGTTTCTTTGCATGCACTAACTGACCTTAATAAAACAATTGAGATTAGTGCGAAGCATCAATCACGATTGATAAGAGATACCTGGACTGAATCATTTAATATTACGCTTTCTAAAGGTGAAGTAATTGTTCTTAAGGTTCCTCACTCAATTGATCAGTTTGGAAGAGGGCATAATGTTACTTTACAAGATGATGAAACTATGTTTTCAGATACCTGTTTTGTGTGGGGAGAAACAACTTCAGAATGTGCTTTGTTCTCAGAAAACAAAGACTCATGTGTAGCTGCTGATTGTTTATATCAAGAAAGTACTGCTCTGTGTAGAAAGTATTAAGGCCTATGATGAGGAATGGTTTTATGAGATGATTACTACTTCATTAAGATACAGAGTAACGGCCCTTAATATACTCGCCTCTTTGTCGCGGCGTACACTTTTCTAAACACTTACTTATGCGCTTTGTACTCCTTAAGAATCGTAGTAGCGCCAACAACAATAAACGTAGCAACAATCAACCCCAAAATACCAAAAACTAAACCCATAAACGCCTGCATAATCAGAATCACTCTAGGAGGAAGATACACTGCTTTACGCTCGATAAAAGGAGTTATTAAATTACTCTCAAGCAACTGAACTAGCACGAACAAAGCCAAAATCCACAAAGCCAAATTCGTACGCACAGACAAACCAACCGCCGCAGCAAACAAAGCAGAAATGATAGGACCAAAATTAGGAATAAAACTTAACAAACCAGCAATTAACGCAATAAGAAACGCCGCAAAGAAAAACGTGTCAAGCAATAAAAGGACTGATTACAGAAGCAAAAGAAGCAATGAAAGAAGCAGGTTACACATCTACAAAAGACCTATCAATAGTAGCGCAAGGTCTGCGCATAGAACACTACGAGAAAGCAGGCTACTTCGTAGCAGCACGCCTAGCAGACAGCATGGACTACGATGAAGTATATGACTTACTTAACGAAACACTAGAAGAAGAACAAGCTATATAACTCTTCACCACACTAAAACCTCTATGATTATCCTTGTAGACGTAGGAGGAGTGCTTATCAACTACGAGCACCAACGCAGCATTAACGCAGCAAAACAACAAGGACTCACAGGAGAAATTAACGAAGCACTCTTTGGCAGAGGATACAAAGACTTCTCAACAGGAGCATCGCAGCAACACTACCTCGCATACGCAAACACCTGCCTTGATCAAGAAATACCGCTTAACAAACTCAAAGAACTCCACGACGCAATGTTCACCACAACAAACAACGAACTAGTTACTTGGCTAAAACAATTTCCTAAAGAAAACGTAGTGCTCGTAACAAACACAAACGAGTGGCAGACAGCAGCAGAACGAGAACGACTACCTGCACTCGCGACAAGAGAATACCGAAGCCACCAACAACAAGCAACAAAAATCGACTTCTTTACAAGAATGCTTGCAGAACTTCCCCAAACCACTTACGTGTTTATTGACGATGAAGAAAAAAATATTCAGAAAGCAAAAGAACTAGGAATACTCACTCACCAATACACGGACATGAACTCCTTACAAACGTTCTTTAAGACGCAAATTCAGTAAACCACTTACTTTGTAGTTTCAGAATGCTTTCTTACTTGCCACTCAAGTTTCTCCATAACGCTACGAAGAGCAGCAACGACATCCCACTCATCAGCAGAAGCATCCAAACGAGAACCATCACTTAAACGAGCATTCGCAGAAACACTAATTTTTTGTCGCTCCCCCTTCTCATGATATGCTTTGAGATGAACGTACAAATCATGCTCTGCATGAACAGAAAGTTTACGCTGCAAATCCTCCACTAACGACTCAATCTCTGCTTGTTGCATCTTACTGAGCTCAAAGCCAGTAAAGCGCACGTTACGAGCCGGTGCTTTCTTTACTGCCTCTTGGAGTGCTTGTCGGTCAAAAAGTGCGTACGCGTCTACTTCGTCAAGGCTTTTGATGAGGCTGGTTATTGGAAAGTCTAGTAAGCGCTTGTTTTCTGCACGAAACGCTTGGGTTCCTTGCCGCGGCTTCATACCTTCGTCACGACTCGTGTCGTGAGCGTAGTACGTGGTGATGATGTCTTGAAGCTGTACTGCGCCAGTAACTATTTCTTCTTGCGTTACTTGTGCTGCGTAGAGCTTGTTTTCTCGAAACACATTAATTGCCTCGCCTACTGTTGCTGTGCGAGAAAGAGTGATTTCGTGCTGTTTATCAAGACCGAGTTGTTTAAGCACGTCCTCTCGGTACACGACACCAACGACTCGTTTATCCTCTAGTACAGGAAGTGCTTGGTGCGGTGTTTGTGCGAACATCTCTGTTACGTGAGCAAACGAGTCCTCTGCGCTAAGTGAGTGCACTTTTTCTGCTAGAAACTGCATTTTTGTTGTGCTGATATCAATTCTGCTTCTTAGTAACTGATGAACGTTTGCCATTCCTACATACGCGTTATCTTTGGTAATCACTGCCACGAGGTCTTGGGTGTTCGTAACTGCTCCGATAAATTTACTGATTGGTTGCTCAGCGTCCAAGGTGGTGTACTCGTCTCTTGCTAGTTCTGTGATTGGGGACATCGTTATGTGCTGTGTGAAGAAACATATTAACAAACTCTTTCGTTGACTTCAAATCAACATATGTGCTTATTTTATTTAAACCTTGCGGATTATTTATAAATGAATTTTTTTATGAGTACACCTAAACTCCCTTCAAGAATTCACGTAACCCAAGAAAGATACACGAACTCATAAAACACCCAGACAAGAAAACCAACAACCAGTACAATAACAGCGATAACACTTACTTGCTCAACAAAAGGAATCAAAGAAACGTAACGAGAACCAATATACGCAAGAAACCCGCTATACGTAACAAGACCAAGAGCAGTAATAAGAAGAAAACGCCTATACGAAAGAACACTAACGCCAAGCAACAAACTTAAGATATCAATAGGAAAAAAAGGAATTGCGTACACCAAATACAACACGAACGGATGACGCTGAACTAACGACTCATAACGAAGACGATCCTTTGCCTTAACTAACCGATGAACTAACGGCTGACCAAAACGCCTAGCCAACAAAAAAGCAATACTTGCACCAACAACATTACCTACATAATTAAGCGCCCAACCCATAACAAAACCAAAATGAGCAGCACCAAGTAAAGCAAGAACGCCACCAGGAATAGGAGCAATAACAACCTCAGTAATAATCAAAAGAACATACACAAAAGAAGAAAACGCGCCCGTAGAAGCAATAAGCTGCTCAGCACGCGCGATAGCCCACCAACCAAGAACGACCACAACAAGCACTAAGCAACCAAACAAGAACAGTTTTTGAAAACGAGACATAAACTAAGAACACACAACACAAACATAAAAGCCTTACGCAACAACAAACAACCCGTCATCTCTACGAACAAACCCTTCCTCAACGTACTGATCAAGAGCCAAAGACAACAACGCAGTATCGCGATACTTCTCATCTAAATAATACCAGAGCTGCTCCTGAGTACGCGGTTGTTTAAGAAGCGCCTTAAGTATTTCTCCTCGATGCCAACGAAGAGAACCAACAAAACGCTTCTGAGAAGAAGATTTCTCCTCAGAAAACGAATCATTCTTAAGAGCATAACAAGAACTCGCTAACGGACACGAAGAACAAGAAGGACGTTTCTTCGTACACACCAAACTACCAAAATCCATGAGCGCATTATACCAATCACGAGACTTTCCCTGAGGGAGCGCTTCTTGAAGTAACTCTTTGTCATCCCCACCAAAAAAACGCGTAAACACCCGAGAAACATTAACATCAGAAACCACTATGTCTTGGTTATACGCAAAACTACAAATAGCAGCAGCAGTGTAGCTACCAACACCCTTCACCGACAACAACTCCTCATACGTAGGAGCAGGGTTAGTCACTAAAAAAGAAGCAAGACCCTGAAGCCAAAGAGCACGACGATTATAGCCAAGACCCTGCCAAGCAAGCAACACATCCTTTTGAGAAGCACCTGCTAAGTCTTGAGCAGAAGGAAAACGCTGCAAAAAAGAAACATACTTTTCTTGAACACGAGAAACCTGGGTTTGTTGAAGCATAAACTCAGAAACAGCCACTTCGTACACAGAAGTAGTTTCTCGCCAAGCAAGAAAGCGCTTATTACTCTTGTAAAAACCAAGTATTTCTTCCTGAAAAACAGAAACTTTACGAAACTCTCCGGACATCTTACAAGAAAACAAGCACAGCTCATATTAAAAGAACACGCAAAACAAGAAGTATGAAACTCAAAAGTCTCGTACTCGCAGCAACAATAGCACTAAGCACGAGTGCTTGTTACACTACACTAACACCTACTGCGCAAGAAGAAACACTAAGCGAAACGATTTGGAAGCTAGAAGGAGGAACAGACGGCATGTTTGAGAAGATATATAGCGGAGATGCTTCTGAACTAAAAAGAACACTACCAGAAAAAACAAGCATGCGCTTCTCAGGAGAACAAAGTATAAATAACGCATTCATACAACGATACTACGGCCTTGCCCCCTTAGAAAGAAGTTTACACTTAATGGAAGACTTTCTAGCACTACAAACAACACACAAAGAACTTCTCAACACACTTGAGCAAGCAGGAGTAAAAATACGTGACGCTACTACTCGACGCGGAAGAGTATTTACACAAACACAAGAAATACTGATAAACGGACAAAACTCGCGTAACTTACAAGAACAACTACGAAGAACAGAAAACAACTACCAAAACGCGCAACAAGAAAACGCGCGTCTACGAAACCAACTCTCAAGAAACAACAACGCAAACCAAGCACTTAAAAGAACAAGAAACGAGTACGAAACACTACAAGGACGCTACGACACTCTTGTGCGCGAGCACACACAACTCCAAGAAACATTCAGTAACAGGATACGAACAAACCCTCAACCAAGCATTCACGCACGAGCAGAAGACACGCAAAAAATCCAAGAAGAAAACACAAGACTACACGGACAACTCGCTAGCGCACGAAAAACAAACAACACATACAGAAATATACTTGATGAGAGAAACAAACAATACGTACAAGCAAGAGACTCACTAAACCACTACAAGTACTTGTATGAGAACAATATACAACCAATAGTTATTCAGCAACAACAAGGAATTCCAGAAGGAATACGGCCAGGAACGCTGTACTTACAACTAGACGGACAATACTACACGTTTCCAGGAATACGCCTGCTGTGCGAAGAACCAA
The DNA here is from genome assembly GCA_047602905.1 of Candidatus Woesearchaeota archaeon. Lineage (GTDB taxonomy): Archaea > Nanobdellota > Nanobdellia > Woesearchaeales > SKIA01 > SKIA01. The sequence continues at coordinate 15,373 of JBLKOP010000008.1, forward strand.
GCATAAGTGCTCGCTGCATAGACGTAGCAGACATAATACTCGACCACCACAGGCAGTAAACCTTATAAACAAAGCACGTTTCGCAACCAGTAACGACTACTTCGGTAGGAGGAAGCACATGCAAGCATCCGAAACAAAAAAAACCTTACAAGAAGCAAAGAAGCAAAGCGAGAAAAGAAACTTCACGCAAAGCATAGACCTTATATTCACCCTAAAAAACCTTGATTTCAAGAAACCAGACGACCACGTAGACTTCTACGCAACCATGCCAAACAGCATAGGACGAGAAACCAAGACGTGCGCACTCGTAGGACCAGAACTCGTAGAAGAAGCAACGAAGAACTGTGACAGAGTAATACGAGTAGAAGAATTCGAGAAAATAGACAAAAAAGAAATCAAGAAACTAGCCAAAGAATACCACTTCTTTATAGCACAAGCAAACATCATGGCACAAGTAGCAAAGACATTTGGACGAGTACTTGGACCAAGAGGAAAAATGCCAGACCCAAAAGCAGGCTGCGTAGTACCACCAAAAACCCAACTCAAACCACTCATTGAACGACTCAACCAAACAATACGCGTAAGCGCAAAAAAAGACCCAGTAATACACTTACTTGCAGGAAGAGAAGACCAAGACGAAGAAGAAGTAGCAGCAAACATCGCACACCTATACAACCAACTACTCACAAACTTACCCTTAGAAATTAACAACCTAAAAGCAACCTACGTAAAAACAACAATGGGAAAACCGGTGGTGCTACAATGAGCCAAACCTACTCACCAAAAAAAACCGTTGCAGTAAACGAATTCACGCAACTCATAGAAAAATACCCGATAATAGCAGCTGTAGACATGCAAAACCTCCCAGCAAGACAACTCCAGCTCATGAGAGAACAACTCAGAGACACGTGTGAGATACGCATGACCAAAAGACGCCTACTACACGTAGCCATGGACAACAGCAAAAAAGACGTCTCCGCACTCAAAGAACACCTCAAAGGAATGCCAGCACTCCTCTTCACAAAAGAAAACCCCTTCACCCTATTCAAGATCCTTAAGAAAAACAAGAGCCCAGCACCAGCAAAAGGAGGGCAAACAGCACCAAACGACATAATAGTAAAAGCACAAGCAACACCCTTCGCGCCAGGACCAATTATTGGAGAACTCGGAAGTTTTGGACTAAAAACAGGAGTAGAAAACGGAAAAGTAGCGATAAAAGCAGACAAAGTAGTATGCAAAGAAGGAGATGTTATCAGCCCAGCACTCGCAGGACTACTCACAAGACTACAAATCTACCCAATGGAAGTAGGCCTCGCACTAACCGCAGTGTATGAAGACGGAGAAATACTCACCAAAAACATCCTCGACATAGATGAGGAAGCATACCTACAAGACATCATGAGCGCAGCAGCAGGAGCGTTTAACCTATCCGTAAACGCAAGCATCCCGCTAGCAGAAAACATCGAGCTACTACTTATAAACGCAAGCAACGCAGCAAGAGGACTAGCAAGAGAAAGCGCGTACATCACAAAAGAAAACGCAGAAGAGATACTAGGAGTAGCAACCAGAAACCTCTTCGCAATAACATCACACTTACCACAAGAAGCACTCACTGACGAGCTACGAGCACTAGCAAGTAGCCAAGCAGCAGCAGTACCGACCTTGGAATCAACGACACAAGACTCGCAAGAGCCTGAAGAAGAAGATGATGAGGAAGACACAGAAGGAGCAGCAGCCGCAGGAATGGGAGCGCTTTTCGGGTAAAAAAAATACTATAAGGAAAAAACAATGGAATACATCTACGCAGCACTAACCCTGCACAAAGCAGGCGGAAAAATTGACGAAGCATCCGTTAAGAAAGTGCTAGAAGCAGCAGGAGCAAAAGCAGACGAGAGCCGAATAAAGGCACTTGTAGCAGCGCTTGACGGAGTCGACATCGACGACGCAGTAAGCAAAGCAGCAGCAGCACCAGCAATCGCAGCAGCAGCACCAGCAGCAAGCGAAGCTTCAGCAGCAACCTCAGAACCTGAAGAGGAAGACGAGGACGACGGAGCAAGTGAAGAAGCAGCAGCAGCCGGAATGGGCGCTCTCTTCGGATAAGAATATCTTTTTCTTTTCTCAAAAAAAAGAAAACCAACAATAGGAGTACAGGTATGCAGGACAACGAGAAGCACGCACAACTAGAAGCGCTACAACAAGACATTAACCAGCGCAAAAAAGCACTCAGCAAGCTAAACGAAGAAAAAGAAGCTTGGTTTAGTAAACGAGCAGAGATAGGAAGTAAAATAGCCGCTCATATACGCGACGTTAAAGCAAAACGAGAGCAAAGAGACGAGCTAACACAAGAAGTGCGAGCAAAAAAGAAGGAACGAAGAAACTACTCGCAAGAGATACGAGACAAAATCTCAGAAGTCAAGCAACTACGCGAACAAAGAGAAACGTTTCTAAAAAACGCAGGCATCAAACAAAACCCCAAAGGACTAGATGATGAGATACGAAAACTCGAGCTCAAACTCCAAACCGAGCCGATGCCGTACAGCAAAGAAAGCAAGCTACAAAAATATCTTAACGAGCTACAAGCAGCACAAAAAAAACTCTCAGAAGTAAGTACGCTAAGCAAACAAATACGCTCGCTAAGCAAAGAAATAGATGAGCTAAAAGCAGAAAGTGACGAAGTACACGACGACCTGCAAGAACAAGCAGATAACAGTCAAGAGTACCACGAAGAAGTAATAGAAAAAAGCAAGTACATCGACGACTTAAAAGAACAAGAAGACGAAGCGTACAAGAACTTCTCAGACAAAAAAGAGGAGTACACAACAAAAAGAAACGAACTGCAAGAACTCATCAACCAAGCAGACGCTCTACGAGAAGAACTCGGAATAGCAGTTAGTGGAAAACAAGGAAGCATCAGTAAGAAAGCAAAAGAAGAGCTGAAGAAAAAAACTGATGAAGTAGAAGAAAAAATTAAGACAGGAAAGAAACTCACAACAGAAGACCTGTTAGCATACCAAACAAACGAATAAAAAAAGATTTACTTCTTAGTAGATACATATTTAATCCCTTCTTTATTCACTGTATACATGCAGCACAACTACGTATCGCTAGGAGACGCTAAAGAATACGAACACTACATACTCGCATCCTTATTCTTCAACCACCACGTAACGATTATAGCAACAGAAAAACCTGAATGGATAAAACCAACCTTACTGGCGATAGCACCAGAAATAACACGAACAAAAAAAGAAGACGGAAGCGACACACCAGCGTACGAGAGCAGCTTACAAGACATCGCCATACCAGTACATGAACGAAACAGAGAACAACTCTTTAGCATAGAACAAGAAGAACAACAACACAAAAAATACACTCACATAACCTACTTTGTAGCCTCCAAACCCATAGAAATACACAAGCTACACGCACAAGGATCACTCATAACACCCCAACAAATAGAAAGTATGCCGTACATGAGCTTACAAGACAAAGAAAACTTAGAAGCCTATTTACGAGAACAAAACAAGAAAGTACGCACTCAACAAAAAGCGACACCCACTAAACTTCATCAAATAAACCGCTTTGATGCGTACATAACAAACGACTTATCAGCAGCAATACGAGCAGCAAAAACAGTTAATCAACAAGGAATCACCCTTGGAGCAAACACTCGCTACAACCAACCAGATATCCTCCTAAACGCACAAAATATTAACGGAAACAAAAAATACCTTGCTGTATGCGATACTTCAGAAACACTTTATGATTTTCTAAAACAATAAACGCGCACGCTTAAAAAAGAGCATTCTCTTCTCTAAACCATGCTAACACTCATAGGACTAGGTCTTTGTGACGAAAAAGACATAACACTAAAAGGACTAGAAGCAATTAAGAAAGCAGAAGCAGTATACCTAGAAGGATACACAAGTCTCTTACAAGTACCTATATCTGCCTTAGAAGAACTCTACAAAAAAGAAGTAATCGTGCTTGATAGAGAAGCAGTAGAAATAACCATTGAGAACGTACTAGAAAAAGCAAAAAACAAACACGTCTGCTTACTCATCATCGGAGACGTGTTTAGCGCAACAACCCACAGCGACGTATACCTACGAGCAAAGAACTTAGGTGTTGATGTACGAGTAATACACAACGCAAGCATACTTAACGCAATAGGACAAACAGGAATAGACCTGTACCGCTTTGGACGAACAACAACACTCGTATACCCAGAAAAAAGTTACCGCCCAGAAAGCTTTTATGACGTAATAGCAGAAAACCTTTCTCGAAACCTACACACACTCTGCCTACTAGACATAAAAACAGACCAAGACAGGTACATGAGCGTACCAGAAGCAATAGAACTACTCTTAGATATTGATAGCCGACGAGAAGAACAACTCCTAACAAACAAAACAGGCGTTGGAGTAGCAAGAATCACCTCACCAAACCAACACATCAAGTACGGGCTACTAACTGAGCTTAAAACACTTAACTGGGGAAAGCCCCCGCACACACTCATCATACCAGCCCGCCTACACGAAATAGAAGAAGAAATGCTACTTAGTCACAACCAGTAAGGTACGCTTTATCAACGAACTGCCCGCCCAGACACGCATCGTACAACTTTTCTTGGCGCGTATCAAGAGCAACACCACACACCTCTAATGAATCAATAATGTACAAACAATCAGAAACTAACTGCTCTTTCTGAGAAGAACTAACAATAGGCTTTTGATTAAACAACACCAAATCAAGAGCTGATTGATACACAGAATCCTTACTCGCCTCATGCAACCGTTTATGAACCAAACCAGAAAGCCTACTCGTACGCATACAACCAACACTAAACAAACAACTTTTTAAGCATTTAGTTCTAAAACTCCTCGTGATAACACACATACTCGCAAGCATAGCACTCATAACAGGAACAGTAACGGACTTTAAACGACGAGAAGTACCTAACTTCATAACCCTAGGACTCATAGTAGCAGCAGCACTCATAGCCATCACGACAAGCATACACCAACTCAGCTTCAACCCACTACTGTATAGCGCACTAGGAGCAGCAATCGCTTGGCTTATCGGAGCAACGATGCACTACACAGGACAATGGGGAGGAGCAGACCTCAAACTACTTGTAGGACTAGGAGCGCTGTTTGGAATACAACTCCCCCTAACACCCATACCGTTCTTTCTTCTCTTCTTACTCGTAGGAGTATTCGCAGGAGCAATATACGGAATACTCTACCTAGCAATCATACTCATAAAAAACTACTCAGCAATACACGAAGAAATCAACAAAACACGAACACAAAACAACAAAAAAATACGCCTAGCAGCAATAACAACCATACTCGCACTCTTCATCATAGCACTCCTACACCCAACAATAACAACCATCATACTCGTATTCCTCGCAGCAACAAGCTACTTCACATACACACTATACTACCTCACACAAGCAATAGAGAAACACTGCTTCATAAAACAAATAAACGTAAACAAACTCGTACCAGGAGACTGGCTAGCAGAAGACGTAAAACACAACAACAAAGCCTTACTTAAAGTAGGACAACTAACAACAGGACTAGAAGAAAAACACATACAACAACTCAAAAAACACAAGATAAAAACAGTAACGGTAAAAGAAGGAATACCCTTCATACCAAGCTTCTTACTCGCATACATAGCAACGCTACTCCTACAAGAACCCATACGAGAATACCTGTCCCTAATTATCGGATAACTCTTGTTAAAACGAGCGCGCATATGCTCTAAAGACTTAAAAGCACACAAGAAATCCGAGTAAGCATGAAGCGAGAACCGTTCTATGAAGAAATAATTCAGCTATGCATAGAAAAAACTCTTAGCAAAGAAGAACTCCACCAACAAAAACTCGTTCTGGCAAGAAAACACAACATGCAAACCTTGCCAAGCGACATAAACATCCTCCTAGAAGCAACACTAGAGGAAAGAAAACAAATGCGCTTACTCAGCAAACCCATGAGAACACAAGCAGGAGTAAGCCCAGTAGCGATCATGAGCGCACCCTTTAAGTGCCCGCACGGAAAATGCACGTTCTGCCCAGACCACCTAAAAGAAGGAATACCAATGAGCTACACAGGAAAAGAACCAGCAAGCATGAGAGGACTACGCTGGGGCTGGGATGCGTATTTACAAACAATGAACCGACTAGAACAATACGTACTCACAGGACACAACCCACAAAAATGTGAAGTAATCATCATGGGAGGAACGATGCCAAGCTACCCAATAACGTACCAAAAAACATTCATCAAAGACATGTTCAAAGCACTAAACGACTTCTCAGAACTCTTCTACCCAGAAGGAGAACTAGACCTAGAAGCGTTTAAAGAATTCTTTGAAGTACCCGGAAACAAGAAAGACCCGCAAAGAATAGGACGCGTAGAAAGGCGCTTGCGAGAACAAAAAGAAACCAACACCCAAGACCTAGAAGCAGAAAAAACGCGCAACGAAAGAAGCGAGATACGATGCGTAGGACTAACCTTTGAGACAAGACCAGACTGCGGACTACTCCCACACGGAAACCTGCTGCTAGAACTAGGAGCAACAAGAATAGAACTAGGAGTACAAACAGTACACGACGAAAGCCTCTTAGTAACAAACAGAGCACACGACGCAGAAATGAACAAAGAAAGCACAAGAATACTACGCGACTTAGGCTTCAAACTCAATTTCCACCTCATGCCAGGACTACCAGGAGCAGACAAGAAACGAATCTTATACGAGAAAGACCTAGAAGGAATGAAACAAATCTTTAGTGACGAAGGATACAGACCAGACATGATAAAACTCTACCCCTGCATGGTCATGCCAAACACACCACTAGCCAAAGATTATGAAAAAGGAATTTTTGAGCCGATGAGAACAGAAGAAGCAATCAAGCTACTACGAGAACTCATGCCAGAAATACCTGAGTACTGCAGAATAATGAGAGTACAAAGAGACATACCAACGTACAGAACAACAGCAGGAGTAGATAAGACAAACCTGCGACAAATGGTAAATGAAAAACCTGTACTATGCAGAGATATACGCAGCAGAGAAGTAAAAGGAGAAATAGTTGCTGATGAAGACATAGAAATAGTCGTACGAGAATACGAGGCGAGCGGAGGAAAAGAATTCTTTATAAGCGCAGAAGACACCAAACAAGACATCCTCATAGGATTCTGTCGCCTACGATACCCAGGAACGCATTTACGAGAAGAAATAACAGAAGAATCAGCACTCATTAGAGAATTACACGTGTACGGACACGCAACACCACTAGAACAAGACGGAATAATACAACACCGAGGGTGGGGAAAGAAATTATTACAGAAAGCAGAAGAAATAGCCAAACAAGACAACAAGAAAAAAATGGTAGTAATCAGCGGAGTAGGAGTGAGAGCATACTACATAGACAAACACGGCTACGAACACGACGGACCATACGTAAGTAAACAACTCTAAAAGAACTTCTTAGCAGAAGAGAGTACGGTATAGAGTTCTTGCTCAGAAGAAAACCCTTCTTTAGGAAGCGTCTGGTACGCTTGCTTTAAACGAGTAAACTCTTTACGCCCAAAAACTAATTGAAGACGAGAAAGCCCTGTTTTTGCTTCTCGTCTATGACGAGAAAGAACGTAGCTTCTGCGAACAACCTCCTCACTAAGAACACGAGCATCAACTTGTAAAGCAAAAAAAGCAAATAACTCATCAAAACCACCAAACACCTCTCTAGTAGCAACCAAAGGTTCTTTGTGCTGTAAAAAAGACCCTAGCTGGTTACGAGCGCTCACCCAAGCACTATTCGCAGTACGAACAGTCTCTTCTGGAGTAGAATACCCTTTGTCATAGCGATACTCAGGAATAGCCACTCGCCCAAACTCAACAAGAGAAAAATACTCTGAACGCACATCAACAAAACGCTGAGCGTGCGAGGAGTACTGTAGTGAAGAAGAAAGACTTCTTAGGTAGCTATCAAACTGCTTTGTTGCAATACTTGTTTCCGCAGCTGTAAGGGATATAGTGTTTTTTTCTATGTTCTCAAGAACATCATCTAGTACTGAGCCAAACTCTTCACGAGCACGAAAAGAAAGTTCTTGCTGCACAAGAAAAGAGAAATCAGAAGAAGAATTCACTACGTCCATGAAAGAACAATCTTACTTGTGCTTTTAAAGAATGACTTTTTCGGCAGTGCGGAATATTTATAAGCAATCATCTCTGTAGAAAGCACTAGAGTAACCTGCAAGAGCAGATTCCTATAGGAAAAGATGGTGATTAAGGACGTATTACAGAAACTAAAAACAGCAGACCCAAACGATCCTAAAGTCGCTGTTTTACGAGAAAAACTTGCAAAAATAAAACAAGACAATTCTACACAAGAAACTCCTCAAGAAAACAAACCAGAACCTAAAACGCCGGATACAGCAGAAACCAAGCCAGCTGAAAAACCCACAGGAGACGAAGAGATTAATCGCTTAGTACAGGCTAGCGAGCAAGAACGAAGAGCATACGCACAAAAAGAAAACCCTCGTTTACGCGTAAAAGAAGAACAAACGCATCGACTAGTAGCAAAACAAGTAGGAGAACTTATTGAACTCGCAGGAGACATGGGTAAGCGCTTACAAAAACTTGAGCAAGAAAAAGCGCAGACAAAACAGCACATCGAGAAATTAGAAGCAAAAAACGCTGATTTACTTGAGAAAATGAAAGTTATTGATGGACGACTAGAAAAATTCATGGGCTTATACGAACTCATAACCAACCAGTACAACCCATTTAGTGAACAAGAAGAAGTACAGGTGCCTTCTCAGAGCGTCTCAGTTTCAGAAACGCTTAGTGGACAAGAACAGCAAGTGTCTGTTCAGCAAGGAGAGATAAGCTCAGAGAACAAAAAAAAAATTGATCAACTCCTGCGAGAACTCCAGAATGATGAGAAGAACGAATCAACACAAAGCGTGGAAGCTCAAGAAGAAATCCAGGAGCGCCAGCACGAACTAGCAGACCAGCTTACTAAACAACTTCACACCTTATTTACTTCGTTTGAGAAACGACTACAAAAAAGTCTTGATGAGCGCGTACACGACAAAGTTCACGAGACGCTTTTGGGCGTTGAGAAACTTCTTGATGAAGAAGTACAAGAAGCAGTTGATGAGGATGTAGACTCTCTTAAAGAAAGCGATTCGTTACTCTCAGGAGCTCTTGAGGAGCTGCACTCTCTTGAAAGCTCAGCGTCTGATGCTGCGTTGTTTGCTCAGGAAGAAGAGGCGTTTAGTAAGGAAGTACTTGATTTAGATAAGCAAATAAAAGCTATTCCTGAGTCTATGTACTTTCGTTTACAAGACGGGCGTATACTCACAAGCGTAGATGATTTACGCGAAGCGCTAGAAACTATTTCACAAAGAACGTTTACTCACCACGTAACTGATCGCCACAACGATTTTGCTGATTGGTTGGCGTTAGCGCTTAAGGATTCTCGTGGGGAGTTGCTTCGCGGAAAGTCTCGTGAGGAGATGTTGGCGGTTCTTTCTGCAGAAGAATGAGCTTTTCGGTGGTTCCGAAACACAGAAATACTTATAAATACTTAATGTAAATATACACCATACCAGTGTAGATAAATGTATACTGGTAGTGTGTGTCATGATCAAGAATAAGAAAGGAGCAGAAAACGTCATAGCAAGCCTCATACTATTCATAGCAGTAATGGCACTCGCAACAACAGCAACAATACTCTTCAAAAACCACCTAGACACAAGCGGAGCAGCAATAACACAACAACAAAGCAGAAGCACAGACCTCATAGGAACAAACTTTGACATCATACTCGCAAGCTACAACACAGGAACAATAACCGCATACGTAAAAAACACCGGAACAACAAGATTCTACCCAGAAGAAATAGACCTATACATCAACAACCAAAGAATACCAAGAAACCCAGCAAACAGAACAATAACCATAGTAGAAGACACAAACACCATAAACCCAGACGTATGGGACCCAGGAGAAGAACTAGAAATAGAAATCTACAAAACATTCAGCACAAGCCAAACACACACACTACGAGTAACAACACCAAACTCAGCAAGCACAACGGAGGAATTCAGCAGCTAACATGGGATTCTCAACAGTATTTAGCATGCTCGCATTCCTACTCATATTCATAGGAATGACCGTATTCGTACTACAAGCACAAACAAGCATCTCAACAACAGCACAAACAATACAAGAACAACAAAACCAACAACAAGCAAGAATAGAACTCATCAACCAAGACTACGAAGAAAACAAAGAAGTACCCTGGAGAATACAATACGCAGACGAATTCGAGAAAGGAGAATTTACTAACACAACAACACAACAAGACAGCGTAATAGCAACAACAACACAAGGAACCTACACAAGCCCGCCATACGACACAGGACACAACAGCAACTACACAACAATAAGCTGGAGCAGCATAGGAAGCATAAGCTTTCAACTACGAAGCGCAAACACAACAGAAGAACTAGAACTAGAAGATTTTATCGGCCCAGACACAACAACAAGTAGCTCATACACAAGCAACGGAGCAGAAATTAATCAAACACACAACAACAACAGATACATACAATACCAAGCAACAATACCAGAAACAGCACAACTACAAAGCACAAACATAGGAGTAATAAGACAAACAGGACACGCAACACTACAACTAAGAAACATAGAACGAAAGAAACTACGAGCAGAAGAAACAAGCACCTACATAGACGGACAAAGAACACCAAGAACAAGCGCTCACAGAGAACTACAACTAGAAGAAACACAAGACATAAGACTCTGGAACCAAGCAGAAACACTCACCCTAACAGTATTTGTTAACCAACCAGCAACAATAACAATAACCAACCAAGAAGCACAAATAACAACCACCATATAACGCCCATGCAAACAACACAACAAAAAAAACTCCTCAACATCACCCTACGAAGAGACGAACTAGGAAGAACAATAGGAGGAGGACTACCCGCAAACAGCCTAATACTACTAGAAGGACCAGACGGAGCAGGAAAAAGCCTACTCGCACAACGAGTAACCTACGGACTACTAGACAACAACCAAACAGTAAGCTACCTATCAACAGAACTCAACACACAAGGATACATCGAACAAATGGCAAGCCTCAACTACGACATAAAATACGACTTACTAGACGAAAAACTCTTCTTCATAAGCCTCTTTCCCTTCTACGGAAAAGGAACACTAAAAACAAAAAACTTCCTAGACACACTCCTAGAATGCAAAGAACTCTTCAGAAGCGAAGTAATCATCTTTGACACACTCAGCTTCTTACTCGTAGACGACAACCTCAGCCAAGAAGACGCATTTCTCTTTCTAACATTTCTAAAAAGACTCAACAGCCTAGGAAAAACAGTACTCGTAGCAGTAGACCCAAAACACATCAACCAACACCTACTCAACCTCATACGAAGCAGCTGCGACATAATACTAGAACTACAACTACGAGAATTCGCAGGACAACCAGTACGAGTAATCAGCGTAAAACGATTCAAAAGAGCAGGAGGTGAAGTAACAAGCGCAATCCCTTTCAGGGTAGAGCCAGGAAAAGGACTCGTAATAGAAATAGTCAGCTTCAGCTAACATGGTACAACGAAGACACGCAAAAAAAACAGAAGACTTCGCACTAGCACAAAACAAACACGCACACCTACGAGCATACGTGCAAGAAGCAATAGCCAAACACGGAGAACCAGAATGGCAGATAGAACTAGACAGAAGCATGAAAAGCGACGACAACCCAAACGTACTCTACCCAGTAGGAGACCCGATATTCATCCACGTATACAAAGAACAAGAAACAGGAACGATCATCTACAACGTCATAGAACCACGACTTAACGAAGAAGAAGAAGCACTCATGGAAAAAGTAATGGACAGAATGATAGAGCACGCACACAAATACGAAGTACCACAAAAAATTGAGGACGCAGGAGAAATCATACAAAAAATCTATGAAGAAGTAGTCAAGATAAGCGACCACAAACCAAACAAACTAGAAGCAGCAGTAGAAAGCAAAATACACCTCACACAACAAGAACACGACAACATATGGTACTACGTATACAGAAACAGAGTAGGATACGGAAAACTCGAACCACTCTTCTACGACCCATACCTAGAAGACATCCACTGCACAGGAGTAGGAAACGTAAAAACCATCCACAAAATATTCGAGATGGTACACACAAACATCGAATTCAGAAACGACCTAGAACTAGACAAATACATCCTAGACAGCAGTGAGCGAGTAGAGCGACCAGTAAGTGACGCAAACAGCGTAGTAGACGCAATCATGCCGGATGGAAGCCGTGTAAACTTTATCTATGGACGAGAACTCAGCCTAGAAGGAAGCAGCTTTACCATACGTAAATTCAGCGAGGTACCAGTAAGCATTATACAAATCATTAAGTGGGGAACGATGAGCGCAGAACTAGCAGCGTATCTCTGGCTAGCAATAGAGAACGGAATGAACATCTTTGTGTGCGGAGAAACAGCAAGCGGAAAAACAACAACGCTAAACGCAGCAAGCACATTCATAAAACCAGAAGACAAAGTATACAGCGTAGAAAACACCCCAGAAGTAACGATGCCACACAAAACCTGGCAACACCTAGTAACGCGCGAGAGCGGAAAAGACACAGACGTAACAATATTTGATTTACTCATAGCAGCACTAAGAAGCAGACCAAACTACATCATCGTAGGAGAAATACGAGGAGAAGAAGGAAACGTAGCGTTTCAAGCAATGCAAACAGGTCATCCTGTAATGAGCACGTTTCACGCAGGAAGCCCACACAGCATGATACAAAGACTCACAGGACACCCAATAAACGTACCCATAGCAAGTATAGACAACCTCAACATCGTACTCATCCAACAAGCAGTCAGTCACAAAGGAAAACGACTCAGAAGAGTACTAAGCGTAACAGAAATAGAGCGCTACTACGATGTAGAAAACAAAGTCATCACCAGAGAAGTATTTAATTGGGACGCAGTAAACGACGAGCACCGATTCAGAGGACTCTTTAACAGCTACATACTAGAAAAAAAGATCGCCTCAGCACTCGGATACGAAGACACAAGAGACATTTACAACGAGCTAGAACGAAGAACAAAGATACTGCAAAAAATGGCCGAAGAAGACATAGAAGACTACTTTGACGTCTGGGACACCATAGCAACCTTTGAGAAACGAGGAGAAGAAAGCCTCCCATTCATCCTATAAGAACATGCAACAATACGTCTACGCAATGGGTTTTGAAGACCTACGAGAATTTCTTACCAAATTCGTACTGCCAGTACTCATAGGAAGCATAGCAGCATATGCAGTACTTCTCTTCTTTACAGTACCTTGGTACGTACCCTACCTCTTCTTAATCATAGGAATAAGTTTTATCATGATATACCCGTACATGGAGTATGAGAAAAAAAAAGTTGATATCCATGAAAACATCCACTTATTCATCACCTACGCAGGAACCATAAGCACCCTAGACGTAAACAGACACCAATTCTTTACACACGTAAGCAAACAAGAACAATTCGGCTACATAACACAACTAAGCAAAAAAATTTTGTACCTAGCAAGAGACTGGAATTTAGGGTTTGCTCAGACAAGCAGAAAACTCGCAAAGTTTAGTCCCTCAAGAATACTCGCGGACTTCTTAGACCGAATGGCAGCAGTACTAGACTTTGGAGAAGATCTCTCAGTCTTTCTTACCGAAGAACAAGACGCAGTCATGCAAGACTACGCAAGCGAGTACAAACAAAGCTTAGAAAACATTAAGACACTCCAAGACGTATTTATTAGTATAACAATAGCAATGGCGTTCGCACTCGCAAGCGCACTACTCGTACCCATACTGATAGGAATGGACATGCTTCTTATCGTACAATACGGTTTGTTCGCACTCGTATTTGTAGACGTACTACTCATCCTACTCATAAAAACGTTCATCCCACAAGACAGACTCGCACACACACTAAAAATCAAGGATGAAGGAAGCAAAAAAATCACGAAATACCTCTACATAGCAGCACCCATAAGCGCAGTACTCCTCGCAGGACTACTGGCCATGGGAACATTTAGTTTTCTTATTAACGTAACCCTCGCAACAATACCGCTCTTCTTTGTAGGAGTACTAGCAATACAAGAAGAAAACACGATTTTTAAACGAGACAAAGCATACCCAGCATTTATACGAGCAATAGGAGGAACCATTTATGTACGTGGAGGAGGAGTAGGAAGCGCACTAGGAGCGCTACAAGTACACGACTTTGGAGTACTGCAACCAATGGTAACAGCACTACACAGAAGACTTAAGCTAGGAAGTGACAAAACAAAAAGCTGGCTGTACTTTAGTGCAGAAACAGGAAGCAACCTCATCTACTACTTCACAGAAATATTTCGAGAAAGCATCTACCTAGGAGGACACGGAGAAAAAATAGGTCACATAATAAGCCAAAATTTTAGCAAACTACTCAGCCTAAGAAAACTCCGCCTACAACTAGCAAGCGGAATGAGAGGAGCACTCTATGGAGGACTCGTAGGATTCGTAGCAACCGTGTACATGGCAGCAGCAATAACAGAAATGCTAGGAGGACTTTTTGGAGGAGCATTCACGCAAGAAGACCTCACAGGAGAAGCAGCACAACTCTTTAGCAACATACTACCTGGAATACCAGAAATAAACATGGCACAAGTAGGTTTTTACATAGGACTCATGGTAATCGTGCACGCAGCAAGCAGCGCGTACATAATAAAAATCATAGACGGAGGAAAAAAAGAAGCGATGTTCTTTGACTTCACAGCAATGTGCGTAGTAGGAAGCATACTTAGCTGGGTAATACCAAAGGTGAGTGACTGGGCGTTTGGAGGACTAGCAGGATAGAAAACCTTAAAAAGGGCTCTCTTGGAAAGTATGGTATAGTAATGCAAGTGCCACAGCAACGATACGAAGGAACCTTTCATGATGGATTGATACATAGAAACGTAAGTCTGTACTTGCCAGCAAAGAACTCATTTGTAAAAGGAGCTCAAGGAAGCTACCTCACCTCAGAATTCGCTTTTTTAGATGTGCTTGTCGACTCCATACACGAACACCCAGAACAGAACCATTCATACGTACACGTACTTACTAAGCCAAGAGGAAACTCTACGTACGAATCCGTACTCGCAATTGAATTCAACAAAACAACCATTGTAGGAGTAAAGAAACTAGAACAATTAGCGCAGACAACAACTCCTTTAGTACACAAACAACTACAAAAAGTCGCTTAGAAACCACTTGAAAATAGTAACGAATATAAGTTGGTTGTGATGAACTACTTGTATGGGAAGACGAGAGCCACGAACAATAAACAATATAGAAACGTTAACACTAGGAATAAACCACACACTACAGAACTGCCCTCCATCAAGATACAACTTTACCTTATCAGTAAAAGAAAAGATTGGCTGGGTTACCTCAACCTACCAAGCAATGCCCATACGGTTTTCCTATCAACGAAGAGAAAACGCGAAAGGAATTCAAACAATAGAAGCAAACATAACAGGACAAGAAATTCCTGAAACAAACATCCATCTACGCTTAGTACTCAACCAGAACTACACAGTAAAAGAAGCAATGATTGCTCACGAAAAACCATTAATTCCTCAGAACTGTTACAAAACAGAAGTACAACACCAAAAAGTTCATTAATTATTTTTTATTAGTAATCTCAGAAACAATTTTTTTAACGAAATCATCAACACCAATTGTTCCGTGAACCTCGTTATCACGCGTACGAACATTAACTGAGTTATCACTTACTTCTTTATCACCAACAACTAAGATGTAGGGGACGTAATCAAGTTGTGCTTCACGAATTTTTTTGTTAAGAGACTCAGAGCGACTATCAACACGAACACGAACACTTTCTTTTTGTAAGCTAGCAGCCACTTCTTGAGCAAACGATGCGTGAGCATCAGTAATTGGTAACACACGCACCTGCTGAGGAGAACACCACAAAGGAAGCTTACCAGCGCAGTTCTCAATAAACACCGCTAAGAAGCGCTCAAGAGAACCAAGCAATGCACGATGAATCATCACACACGAATGCTTTTTAGAATCCTCTCCTTGATAGACACAACCAAACCGTTCAGGAAGCTGAAAATCAAGCTGGATAGTAGCGGTTTGCCACGTACGACCAAGAGCATCACGAATATGAAAATCAATTTTAGGACCATAAAACGCTCCATCACCCTCGTTAAGCACGTACCGCATACCTTGGCTTTCAAGAGCAGACTTAAGAGCGCTCTCAGCAACATCCCAATCCTTAACTTCTCCTAAAAACTTCTCAGGACGAGTAGATAACTCCACGTGATCAAAAGACATATCAACAACATCCTCATAGATGTACTTTGCAAAATCAATAAGGTCAGCTATTTCAGACTGAATTTGGTCAACAGTACAAAAAATGTGCGCATCATCCTGACTTAATTTACGAACACGAGTTAAGCCACTAAGCGTACCGGTAAGCTCGTTACGATGCAACGGAGCAAAATCAGCGATGCGAACAGGCAAATCCCTATACGAGTACTGCGTACGATTATAAATAATACAATGACTAGGACAATTCATTGGCTTAAGAGAATACGTTTTTCCCTGAGACTCCTCAAGAACAAACATGTCCTCTTTGTAATGCTCCCAGTGACCACTCTGCTCCCACAACTCCTTAGCATACATTAACGGAGTAATAACCTCCTGATACCCTCGCTTCTTGTACTCCTCACGAAGAAACGATAAAAACTCATTATACACAACAGTGCCGTTAGGATAAAAAAACGCGCTTCCAGGACTAGAATCATCAAAACCAAACAAATCAAGACGACTACCTAACTTACGATGATCACGCTTAGCAGCCTCCTCAAGAAGAGTAAGGTATTGCTTAAGCTGCTTTTTGTCAGGAAAACTAATACCATAAATACGCGTAAGCTGCTCATTAGCAGCATCACCACGCCAATACGCACCAGAAAGCTTAGTGAGTTTAAGCGCCTTAATCATCCCAAGACGAGGAAGATGAGGACCCTTACACAAATCAATAAACTCTCCTTGCTTATACGAAGACAAACCAGAGTCTTCGTACTCCCTAGCAATTTCCATCTTAAACGCGTTATGCCCGTACAGCTTCTCAACCTCCTTAATAGAAGAATGCTCTACTCGCTGAGGAGAAAAATCTTCCTTGACAACCTTTTTCATCTCCTCCTCGATACGAGACAAATCCTCTTGCTTTAGTGAAAGATTCGCAAAATCGTAATAAAAGCCTTGCTCAATAGGAGGACCAATAGTAGGAAGAGCATCAGGAAATAAACGAAGAACAGCTTGAGCAAGCACGTGAGCACTAGTATGCCAGAACACTTCCTTAGCGCGACTATCAGAGAACTTCAAGAACTCAACAGAACAATCCTTTTCTAAAGCAGCAAGCATATCAACAACTACTCCATCAACAACACAAGCGACGCACTCACGAGCCAACCCCTCACTAATACTACTCGCAACATCCAAAGAAGAAACGCCCTTCTCATACGCTTTCTTGTTGCCATCAGGAAACGTAACTGTAATCATAACTATAGCAAAGAAAGAACTTCTTTAAAACGCTTTGCGTACAGAAACTACTTCGTACGCATTCACGACCTTTGGTTCACTCACAGAACCAACAACTTAAAAAACCAATACTAATTGCTTGCACTATAATGATTCAGCAACTACAAGAATACCTGGACTTCACGTTTCTTGCAAACACAGGAGAGCAGTACCTCTACGCACTAGGACTTTTCTTAATAGTTATTCTTGGTATGTGGGTTTTCAAAGTGTACGTTTTACACGTCCTTCACAGACTAGCACAAAAAACTGAGAACACGTACGATGACGAAATAATTGAGCTACTAAGAAAAGTACCTAAACCCTTCTACGTCATCATAGGAGTATACGTTGCTTCACTCACACTTACCATACCAGCTCTTGCCCGAACAATTATTGGTTGGGCGTTAGTAGTAGTTGCTGTGTACTACGTAGTAAAAGTAGCTCAGCTAGTAATAGAATTCTTCATAGACCAACTCGCTTCTGCAAGAGGAGAAAAAAAAGAAGAAAGCCTGCTAGGAATGCTAGCAAGCATACTCAAAGGGCTTCTCTGGCTAATAGCAATACTACTCATACTCGCTAACCTCGGAGTAGAAATCACCCCGCTCATAGCAGGACTAGGAATAGGAGGATTAGCAATTGCTTTTGCGTTTCAAAGAATACTTGAAGACCTCTTTAGTAGCTTCTCCATATACTTTGACAAACCCTTTGAAGTAGGAGACTTCATCATCGTAGGAGACGATATGGGAGTAGTCAAGTACGTAGGACTAAAAACTACCCGACTAACAACGCTGCAAGGACAAGAACTTATTATTAGCAACCGAGAACTCACCAGCACACGAATAAACAATTATAAACGCATGCAGCGACGAAGAATCGTTTTTGAAATAGGAGTAGAGTACAGCACACCAACAGAGAAACTTGAGAAAGTACGAAGCCTAGCAGAACAAATATTCAAAGATATAGAACTCGTGGACTTAGACAGAATACACTTTAAAGAATTCGCTGACTCAAGTCTCAACTACGAGATAGTCTACTACATAAACTCAAGCGATTTCTATGATCACATGAACGCACGAGAAGACATTAACTTTGGCTTACTTAAAGCATTTAGAGAAGAAGGAATAGAATTCGCTTTTCCAACACAAACACTTCATGTACACAAAGAAGAATAATTGTTTCTTTTACTGATGAGAAGCAGCTAATAACACCGCGTCTTCATCACGAACAAGAACACCAACGCCTTCTGAAAGCAAGAACGGATTCTTCTGCAACACGCCACCAGCAAGAACAACTCGTTTACAACCAGTAAGCACCTGCATTTCTCGACAGAAACGAGCCAGTACGCCAGAGAAGAACTGCGCAGTACGAGCAGAACAAGCAGTACTTTGCTTAAGCAAACTCAACTTACTAGGAGTACGGATATCAGCGGCACTAAGAAACTGCGTTTCACGAAAGAACTGATACAAAAAAACCCATCCACGACCAGACAAGAGGTCTTCGTACTCAACAGGACGCTTCAAACGAGCAGCCAACCACCGACGCAAACGATCCTCATCAGTATTCATAGAGGCAAAAAACAAATGACCAGCCTCAAAAGCGCTACGAGAAGTAGCCACTCCAAGACCTGTACCTACACTCACAACAACACAACCAGGATGCGCTTGTGCTAAGCAATACACGTCATTACACAAAACCACTTCACTAAGAGCAGTACTCACAAGTAACTCTTCTTTATCAACAACTAAAGAAGCATTCGTTAAACAAATACGACTCTGGTCATGAACACCAGCAACCGCAAACACGCCCTTACTCGTAGTAAAACCACGAGTAGCTGCTCGCGACAAGAAACTATTAACTACGTCAGGAAAACAAGAGATGCTACTTGTAGAAACAACCTCTTTATACATTACTTGCTCATCAAGAACAATAGCTAGTCGCGTATTCGTAGCACCAATATCACTCACCAAAACACTCATACACTACTGTACGTAAAGAATTCCTTATAAGACTTACTTCTTCTTTTTATTCTCATCCTTCTCGATAGGAGGAAATAACTCGTTATACGACTTCTCATTCAAATCATACTTCTTCTTATCGATACGAAAGTACTCAAGAGGATAACGATTCTCCTGGTTTTTGTGTAAACGATCCATTTGACGAGAGAAATCAAGAGGAAGAGAATCAAGAACAGTCTCAACAACCAAATTAATCTTACTCTCACCAAGAGAACCTCTATCAGTAACTAAATGATGACCAATTAAGTGAAGTAACTCAGCAAACATGAACTTCTGATCATCATCGTACTGAAGAGTCATGGGTTGATGAAAACTTCCTCCTCTATCACGAGAAACGATGTAGATACGAATAGCTTCTCGAGGAATTTTTTTCTCAACAAACCCTTCCATACGAAGAATAGCTTCGTGTAAGAACCGATCAGTAAGCTCCTTTAGCTCAGAGCAAGAACCCTCCAAATCCTCAAAACGCTTAAACACCTGCTCCTTTGAGCGATGAATATTAAGCTCGCGATTATACATGTACGAATAAATAATTTGGACATCAACGTCTTTCATAAACAAAGGAGAATACGAGCTGGTTTTTATACGCTTTGGTGCTTATAACAGAAACAAACCAATAATAATGAATAATACACCAACAGTAACTAAGCACGAACCATACAAGACGTACTGAGGAAGAGCTTTTATTTGAGAAAGTAACTCATCACCCTTTGCTTTTAGAGCATCCACATCCATGCAAGCAGAAGAGACGCATACGTATATAAAGCTCACCCTTACTATGCTATGTATTATGCTACAGAAAAAAACGAAGATCATAGCAACCATCGGACCAGCAACAGCAACAAAAAAACGTGTTCAAGAACTCAGCCAAGCAGGAGTAAACGCGTACAGAATAAATATGAGTCACGGAGACGTGAAGCAATGGAGCGAGTTTATTAGTATGATACGAGAAGCGGCGCCAACAAGCCCAATCTTTCTTGACACAAGAGGACCAGAAGTACGCTTGTTTGGCGTAGAAGAACCTATAGAGCTAGCACACGCAGACACCCTAGTAGTAAGTAACCAAGAAAGTAAGAACCACCCGTACTTCTCTCAACCACTTACTCTGCGAGAAGACACGCGAGTACTGCTTGATGACGGAAACATAGAAGCAGTTGTGAGCAACGTAAACAAAGAACTCATCACCCTAACTATTACTCAACCAGCAGTGCTAACGAACAGAAGAAAAGTAAGCATCCCCCACACACAAGACAACCTACCAATACTTACTAACCAAGACAAAAAAGACCTTAAACAAACAAAAAAACTTGATGTAGACGGGTACGCGATTAGTTTTGCAAGAAGCGCACAAGACATACAAGAAGTACGTAAACACGTACCAAAAAACGCTTTTCTCATAGCAAAAATAGAAAACCAAGAAGGAGTCGATAACATCGAAGAAATCATTACAGACGCTGATGCAGTCATGGTAGCAAGAGGAGACTTAGGAGTAGAGATACCACTGCAAGAAGTTCCTCTCGTACAAAAAACCATAATAGAAAAATGCAACCGAGAAGCAAAACCTGTTATCGTAGCAACACAAATGCTTAGCAGCATGAGAAACCACAACCGACCAACACGAGCAGAAGCAAGTGACGTAGCAAACGCGATTCTAGACGGAGCAGACTGCATGATGCTTAGTGACGAGACAGCAATGGGAAAATACCCTGTAGAAACCGTAAAAACAATGAGTGAGATAGCACTCACTATGGAGCCGAGACTAAACAACACAACAATCCTACACACACAAAACATTGACACAGGAGAAGCGATGACTAACGCGGCGTACGAGATGAGTCAAAGCCTACAAACAAACGCGATAGTCATCAGCACCTCAAGCGGGTTTACTGCGCGCATGATAGCAAGGCACAGACCAAAAACGCCTCTTATAGCAGTTGCTCACGAAGAACACATACGCAGACACCTAAGCTTTACGTGGGGAGTTACTCCAATACTCTTTGAGCACGCAAACCATAACGGACACAGAACCATTTATGAAAGCGTAAAAGCAGCTCTTAAAAAAGGCCTCATACACAAAACAGACACTATCATAGCAACAGCAGGAGTAGACTTAATACAAGAAGGAAGCACAAACCTCATAGAAGTACACAACGTCTTTGAACTGCTCAAATACCACGAGAAACACTCCTAGCGCGTGTGTAACTCAAGAATATCACCGTCAAGAAGAACGTGATCAAGACCTTGCTTTTGGCGAGCAAACTTCGCAGAAGGACCTGTTATGCGAGCAAACTTAAACTTCTGCTCAAAATCTCGGTGCAACTTATTAGCCACGTCACGAATAGTACTTCCTGAGCGCGTAATAAGCGGCTCCTCCATATCAGCATCTTTACCAGGCTCCTTAGTATAGATACGAATAAACGCAAGCTTATCAAACAACAACTCTTTGAGCTCAGCAATACCAACCTCTTGCGTAGCGCTAATAAACAAATCAGGACGTAGCTTTTCTAACTGCTTTCTTTGCTCTAAAGAGACTAAATCCGTCTTATTAACAACCAACACCGAAGACATGTACTTCTTATTTGCTTGCAAGCAATCAATAAATTGATCAGCAGTGATAGGAGTTCGAATAACGATGTCCGCATTAAAGATACGAAACGTAGACAGAATATCAATGATCGTCTCATCATCAAGTTGCGGAGTGCGCACCGTACGACCAATATCAATACCGTCCTTAGATTTCTTAATAATCTTCACGTCAGGACGGCGCTGATCAAGACGAATACCAGCGTCATAAATCTCTTTTCTTAGTACTTCTAGCTCTTGGGGGCGAGTAGCGTCAAGTAAGATAAGACACAAATCAGCGTTACGCATAGTAGCAAGAACCTCCTTACCACGACCCCTACCAGCAGCTGCTCCCGAAACGATTCCAGGAACATCAAGCACCTGAATCTGCGCTCCTTTATACTCAAGAAGACCAGGAACAACAGTAAGCGTAGTAAACGCGTAAGCACCAACTTCAGACTCTTGATTCGTAAGCACATTAAGCAACGTAGACTTTCCCGCACTAGGAAAGCCAAGAAGAATAACTGTAGCGTCTCCTGAACGACGAACAGCATACCCTCCACCACTCGCGCCACCAGAAGAAGTCTCTGCAGCGTCACGCAACTTAGCAATCTGAGCTTTTAAACGACCCGCGTGGTGTTGCGTGCGCTTATTATACTGCATCGTGCGCAGCTCTTCTTCTAAATCAGCGATTTTTTCTTGCTTGCTTGCCACAACGTATCACAAATAACCAGTGCTTTTTAAATGGGTAGGCACGTTTTTATACATCAACGTCACTTAGTACTGGTATGAGAGTGTGCGCAGTACTACTAATCCTCCTTATTCTTCCTCTCGCAAGCGCAGCAAACCTAGAAGTAGAGTACTTCATAGGAGAACAAACGCGAGTAACGTACACGTTTAGTAACGTAGAAGAACCCCTTACTATACCCCTACCAAACGATGTACGAGAAGTACGTGTAGGAAACCAAACAATACCTGCCACCAACACGATACAAGTACACGAAGACAGCACACTAGAATTCTTTACAGACTCCCTCACCCAAAGAAACAGCTTCGTAGCAGACCTAGGACGAATATCTGCAACGCTAGAAGAAACACGCGTACACCTACCAATACATGCACGCCTATCACGAGGACTTAACGAAGCAGACCCAAGCATTCGCCCAACACCAAGCAGCGCAACAACGGACGGACAAAACATTATTTTCGTGTACGCACCAGAAAGCCTAGAGCCAGCAAGAGCAATCATTATTGATTACGAAACAAACACGAACAACACAGCAACAAGTATTGCTTTACTGCTTGCAATACTTCTTGTTGGATTACTTGTTCTTCTCTACACCCGCAAACAAACGAAGAAAGAAACACTTACTAAGAACTTGTTTAAAGAAGAAGAAGTACTCGTAAACCTCCTATTAAAGCAACCAACAAAAGAACTCTGGCAGAAAGAACTCACAAAACAAAGTGGACTAACAAAAGTACGTGCGAGCAGGAAACTACGCAACCTAGAAGCAAAAGGAGTCATAGAGAAGATACCGTACGGAAACACGAACAAAATACGCCTCAAAGAAGAATAACAAGGCCTTGTTACGAGTTGTTTCATGTCGTTTCACAGAGAAACTATATACCTAGCACCCTCTAATCTTCTTGTCGCCTAGACAACGAATACTCTTAGGTGGCGGAGAACATACCAATGAAACACCTAGTATACGTGGCGATTGCAGCCCTGCTACTCATAGCAGCGCCAATAGCAACCGCCCAAAACACCAACGCACAAGTAGCTGCGCAAGCAGACGTGAAAGTAACGCCTGACAGCGCGTTGTACGGAGCAAAAATTGCTCTTGAACAAGTAAGAACAGCACTTACTGTGCGCGCAGAATCACGAGCGGACTTGCACCTACGATACGCGGACAGACGAATAACAGAGATAGAAGCAATGCTTGAAGCAAACAACACACAAGCAGCGCAAAGAGCAGCTGATAGATACGAAACAAACGTGAACGCAGCAGCAAACGCAGCAGCAAACATTAATGCTGAGCGAAGCTCCCAGCAAGCAAGAGCGGCTCTTGAGCAAACAAGTACTGCGCGAGCAAACCTGCAAGCAAACCTTGCACGAGTAGCGCACGTACACGCAGACATTCTTGCACGACAAGAAACGCGCATGGACGAAGAATCCTACGCGCACATACAAGCAGTATTTGAGAACGTGCAACGAGCAGGACTACAAGCAGACGCACAAATAGAGAGTACACGAGCAGAAAGTAAGCAACAATACCAAGTACTTGCTCAAGTAAGCAGTGAAGAAGCTGAAGAAACAGCAGCATCTATTAGTGCACGAACAGGACTACAAACAGCGCTTGAAGCACACCAAAACGCTCTAGCAGGCTTACAAGTAGCTATTAGTAGTAGCACACAAGCATCTGCACAAGCACAAAACACTCTTAGCGTACTCGTTGAAGACTTAGATACGTCTACGAGAACAGGAGTTAGTGTTGCAGGAGTAACTGTAGAAGCACAGACGCGAAGCGAAACACAACAAGAATCGCAAAGCGAAACTAGCGGCTCAACATCTGCACGAGCAGACACGCAAGTAACTGCGCAGACAAGCACAACAAATACAAGTGCACAAGCACAAGGAGAAATACGAATATCGTAGCTTCTTAGCAACAAATACTTTTTTCAACTCATAAAACAAAAAGGTAAAACACAACAATGAAACAACACATATTAGCGGTTGTTTTCGCGATGCTCGTGCTAGCAGCACCGGCACTCGCGCAAGAAAACACCGCGCAAACAACCATAGACGCAGAAGTACGCGCAGGAATAACACCGGCAAGCCCGCTGTACGGACTAGTAACTGCTTGGGAGCGAACACAACTCGCTCTTACCAGAGACCCCGCTAAGCGAGCAGAAAGAGCACTAGCACAAGCAGATAAGAAACTTGCAGAGCTAGAAGTGCTCACACAACGAGAAGAATATGAGCGCAGCGAGCGATCAATTAATCGGTATGAAGAACTCATGAGCCAAGCAGCAGAGGCGGTTGAGCGAGCAGAACAAGCACGCAGCAACCAAGAAGCACGAGCAGCTCTTGAGAGGAGTACGCGAGCAAGAGCAGGACTACAAGCGCGCTTAGACGCTGTCGTTGACGTACAAGAACGAGTACTTACTCGACAAGCAGAGCGTATGAGCGAGGAGCAACTAGAACGAGTAGCAAGCGCGTTTAACAGAGCTAACGAAGCAGTTCTTCAAGCTGATGAGCGCTTTGAGGAGAGCAGACAGCGAGCGCAGACACGCATAAAAGCCCTTGAAGAGCTTAGTGATGAAGAAGCTGCTCAGCTAGAAGCAAACGTGAGCGCACAAATTGGTTTATCAGCAGCTCTTGAAGCACGAGCAGAAAACATTCTTTCTCGCATGCAAGAGCGCAACGAACAACTCATTAACCACACGAGTAATCGTAGCGAGCAAGCAAACGAGCAGCTTAGCAGAGTCTTAGAAGCACAAACGCAGCGCTTAGCAGAGAATTTTGAGCGAAGAAACCAACAAGTAGAGGATAATTTGCGAAGCAGAGAACTCGCTGACCAACTCAGTGCACGAGCACAAGCAGTTGCTGACGCAAGAGCACAAGTAGCTCTTGATACTCGAGAACGAGCGATTGCTGAGCGAGAAGCACACCAAGAGCGAGTACAAGAAATACGAGGAGTAGTTCGTGAAGAAGAAAGTACTTCTCGACCAGTAAGTACTGATTTACGTGTACACGTAGAAGTAGCTTCTCAAGAAGCACAAGTAACGCTGTACACAGACGGCTCTCGAAGCGAGTTTACTGTGCAGAGCACTTCACGAGAAGAAATTGCTCGCTTAATCGCGCAACGACTGGACGTATCGTATGAAGCAGTTATTGACGCAACGACTTGGAGTAGTAGCGAGCAGCGACCTAGTGAGCGGCCGCAACAACGAGTAGTACAAGAGATTAGCGTGACTGCTCAAGAAGACTCCTCAGTAGCGGAGATACTCTTTAGTGACGGCTCTGCACGCGTAGAGGTTGAGAGTACGAATCGTGAACGAGTAATCGCTCACCTAGCAGCGCGTCTAGACCTCTCTGAGGATCGCGTGCACTCATTAACGACTTGGCAGGAAGCAAGTGTTCGCACAGAAACACAAACAGATGCTCGCGCAGGAGGAGTTAATGGATCTGTAGGTGTACGAGCTACTGTTCGTTAAGAACGAATAAAAAAAAATATTTTTCTTTCTTTTATACTGCTTGCATAATATCTGCGTGTTCTACGTGAGAGAGAAAGTTTTCTTTGCATATCTCATCAAGAATATAGTATTCTTGACGTTGCTTTACTCCTTTCTTATCAAGGGCGTCAAGGAATTCTTGCAGCTCAATCATCGTTTTAAAGAGTACTTCTGCTAAGAAGTCGTAGCCGTTATTGATACGAAACACGCTGTTTACTCGGTGATGCGTTTGTAGGAATTGCTGAACAACTCCTTTTTGTTCTTGCTGTGTTTGTATGAGTAGCGTTACTCGCAGATCAAAACCTAGCTCGCGAAAATTCAGTAAACACGTGTGTTTTGTGATTACTTTGCTTTCAAAACCTTTCAACCACTCATAAATCGTGCTTACAGGTATTCCTGTTCGCCGACTCATTTTCGTGAGTGTTTCTCGTGCGTTGGCTCGTAGCTGTCTCATGACGGTTAACTCTTTTTCTTTCATAGTGCGTGGACCCCCTCTACAAACACTATATGTGTGTATAGTTATAAGGAGTCTTCACAACAAAACCTCTGAACCATTCAGAAAATCTCTGAACCTAAACGCTCATTTATAAACAAACAGGGTTTTTGCTTCAAAAAACCCTCTGAACCTGCAAGAACTTAAAAACACAAACACCCAAAACAACCTATGCAAGAAGTAGAACAAGCACTCCTACAAGCATTCGCAACAGCACCAGACAAAAACTTTCTCACAACAGAACTCGTAGCACTCGTCTTCCCAGAAGACTACGCAGCACTACGCGACGGACTACACAACAACGACAAAGAAACACGCAAACACGCACAAAGACAAAAAACGCGCCTACACAGAAAACTCCTCTACTACCTAAACAAACTCGAAAACAAAGGAATACTCGAAGTAAGCGGAATAGAAGCAAGAGGAGAAAAAACGTACAGACTACAAACAACAGCAAGCGAGTACATCGTAGAAACAAAAAACAACACCATAACCATACACAGAGAAGAAAAACCTACTCGCTACACAACACACTACGAAGAAAACAAAACAATATACACCAGAAGCACAGCACTACACACCATAGACGCATACGCAATAAACGCCCAGAAATACCCAGGAATAGCACACCTACGAGCAGAACTCACGCACGCATACGCACACATCAACGACGCAATACTCATACAAAACGCGCACACACTCCTAGAACTGCCCCAAGAAGCAATAAGCGCAGGAATAGCACAACTCAAAGCAGACACACAAGACTACAACGTAGCAATAACACTACACATAGACTTAACAGCACAACAACTCAGCAACCAACACATAGCCTTCTTTCACACACTAACACTACACAAACCAAACAGGCTCTACTTACTATTTAGCACAACAGAAAAAGAACTACGCCAACAACACGCAATAACAAAAACCGTCTTTGAACTCCTAACAAAAAACAAGATAAAAATCACTGTACACAACAAACAAGCAGACAACAACACACACTTCTTTGGAGAAGCAGGAGCATACAAACTCACAACAGAGCAAGAAAAGAAACTCCAAGAACACAAAGCAACAATAGTAACTAACACCAGCCTACTCATAGACTGCCAACGAATCAGCAACGCAAAAGAACACGAAACACTCCTAGAAGCAGCAGCAAAAACCTTGCTTGCACACGTAACAGCACAACGAAGAAGCGCAAACAAAGCACTCGCAGGAATAGCAAGAATAAGCCCGCTACACGCACAAATACGCCAACCAACAGCAACGATACGATACTACAACTTCGAACTAGAAGAAACATTCATACAACAACTTACAAGCAGAAAACAACAACTCCAACAATTCAGCGAGATACACAACAGAATATACAGCAGCTGCGGAGTACCAATAGACTTACACCTACAACTCAGCACAGGATTCATCCACTACGCAGACATACCCATACGCAGATACAAAAAAACAGCAGTAAAAAACAAACAAGACCTAGAAAAACAACACCTCAAAGAACGAGAAGAACTCCTAGGAATACTCGACACAGACAGACTACGAATATTCAGAGAAACACCCGTAACAGGAAACGAACTCATAAACGAAATAACCTACCTCCTCACAAGATACAACCACCCACTCATCTGCTACGACGCAAAAACACTCCAAACAACACTCAGCCTACAAGAATTTCTGCAATGAACTACGAAGAACTCCTCCAAACAACACGCCAACAACCAGGCTACGCAGACAGAAAACAACGCGTATGCCACGAACTAAGAAACGCAACCATAACCTTCACCAACAACTACGAAAAACCCCTGCAAGCAGTCAGAAGCATTGGCTGGCACTACCCAACAAACCAAGAACTCACAAGCATACTCTTAGCAACAGATGACCTGCACCAATACACCTACGCAAAACACGTACACAAACAACTCCCAGGGCTCCTAGAAGAACTCACCAACAACAAACACACCCGAAGAGCAATACTGTACCTAACAGACTATGAAAGCAGCAAACAAGAAATCCACCAACCATGCCTACTCAGCCTATGGGCAGCGATACGAGAAGACAAACTACACATAACCGTACACGCAAGAAGCATGGACTTACTTCTAGGACTACCAGCAAACCTCTACCAAATAAGCGTGCTTGCACAAACAATAGCAGAACACACGCGCAAAGAACTCGCAAGCATAACCTTTAGCATAGCAAGCGCACACCTCTTTAATGACTACGAAGAAGAACTCCAAACAGTTATCCAAACCCTTAAAAACCCCTAGGTAAAAACAGCGTGTATGGACGAGGAAGAAGAACTCTACTTCGCAGAAGAAGACAGAACAGAAACTATAGATCTCGCAGCAGAGGACGATGAAGAGTACGAAGAAGGCTTTGGAGAAGAAGGAAATTACTCAGACGACTAGCAAACCTTTTTAAGCACAACAACTTCCCAAACCACTATGGGAAGAATTAAAACCATGCTCGTAAAACGCGTAACCAACGACTTAATGCGAGAACACAGCGACAAATTCACCACAGAATTTGAAAAAAACAAAGCAATCGTTGAAGCACACGCAGACGTACCAAGCAAGAAAATACGTAACATCATAGCAGGCTACGCCACGAGACTTAAGAAAAAACAAGAAGCACAAGCAGTATGATAAGCCCAACACCAGCAGGAGAGGACAACTGCATCTACGTCGGTGAGAAGCCATTTATGAACTACGTAGCAGCAATAATTATGCAATTCACCACGCAAGAACAACCAACCGTGCGCATAAAAGCACGCGGAAAACACATTAGTCGAGCAGTGGACGTAAGCGAAGTAGCAATTAAGGACTTCTTAGAAGGAGAAGCAAACATACAAGAAATGACTAGTACAAGCGAGCAAGTACGCAACCGAGAAGGAAAACAAGTACGCGTAAGCACCGTAGACATCACCCTAGCACGCCAATGACAACAGCAGCACTCCTTGTAGGAGTAGGAATAATATTACTCGCACTAGGAGTACTCTTTATACGAGCACACTACAAAACACTCACTCCAAACGAAGAACTCGAATGGATGGGATACGGAGAACACCCGTTTAGAAAACAATAACTTATAAACAAGACAAGGTTTTCCTCTCCTGTTATGGGCCTGTAGCTCAGCCTGGATAGAGCGTTCGGCTTCGGACCGAAAGGTCGGGGGTTCAAATCCTCCCAGGCTCATACACATTAACTCTTATAAAGTAGTAAATAGTTCTTTTTGTTTGTATGACCATACAACTAAAAACAACAAATAACACCCTAGACTTCTCAATCATACAAGAAAAAACACCTCTACGACTTCTAGAACAAAGAAAAACCCTTTCAGAACAAGAAAAAGAACCATACCTACAAGAAAGAAACCCACCAGAAGCAATACCAGAATCAATTCATCTAACACCAAAACAATTCAAACAACACTATAAACGAACAACAGAACCAATAAACCACTACACAGACGAGCACGGAGTACGCATAACCATGCCCATAACCAAACAACAATACGCAAACGCACTCGCACAAGAAGCAGACGTAATACTCACAGGAATGCCAGAAGAACTCAACAACAACCATCTCGCAGAAAACCTCTACCTCGCAAACACCCTAGGAATGCACAGAAACGACGTACAAACACTAAAATACCTCAGCAAAGCATTCATAGACGTAAACAAACCAATATACCACCTAGGACGAGTAAGAACGCCACAAGAAGCAAGAAACAGAGACCAAAAACTCCTAGAAATACTCAGCACACACCCACAAACACGATTCGCAGTAACAGCAGACCTCATCTACGTACCAAACCACTTCTACAAACAAGAACCTTTATAGAGAACAAAAAAACAAATACGTACTATGTTCAGAAAACAACTCGCACAACTCATTAAACAACAAACACCTCTTGACGAAAAAACAATCACCGAACTCATAGAAATACCGCCAGACCCGCAACTAGGAGACTACGCATTCCCGTGCTTTAGACTCGCAAAACAACTAAAAAAAAGTCCGCAACAAATAGCAGAGGAACTCGCTGGCAGCATACAAGCAGACTGGATACAAGAAGTACAAGCAAACGGCCCATACATTAATTTCTTCATACAAGAAGACATATACGCACAAACAATATTAGAAAACAAGCCAATACACGAAAACAAAGAAGAAACAATAATGGTTGAGTTCAGCCAACCAAACACGCACAAACAATTCCACATAGGACACCTAAGAAACGCAGCACTAGGAGAAGCACTCAGCAGAACACTAACAAACGCAGGATACAACGTAATACGAGCAACATACCCAGGAGACCACGGAGCACACGTAGCAAAAAGCCTCTGGTACCTACAAAACTACACACAAGAAATACCAAAAGAAAACAAAGGAGTATTCCTAGGAAAAATCTACGTAGAAGCAACAAAGAAACTAGAAGAACACCCAGAACTCAAAGAAGAAGTAAGCAAAGTACACCAAGCACTAGACGCAGAAGAAGAAAACATAACTAAGCTATGGCAAGAAACAAGGAAATGGAGCCTAGAAGAATTCAAAGAAGTATACAAAGAACTCGCAGTAAACTTTGATGTATGGTACTTTGAGAGCGAAGAAGACAAAGAAGCAAACAGAATAGTAGACGAGCTACTAGAAAAAAACATAGCAAAAAAAAGCCAAGGAGCAATCATCGTAGACCTAGAAGAGAAAGGACTAGGAATAGCAGTAGTAAGAAAAAGTGACGGAACAACACTCTACCTAACAAAAGACCTAAGCCTAGGACAAAAAAAGTTTCAAGAACACAACCTAGACAGAAGCATATACCTCATAGACAGCAGACAAAAACTACACATGCAACAAGCATTCGCGATACTACAACAAATGGGCTTTGAAAAAGAAATGTACCACCTACCATACGAGATGGTAACACTACCAGAAGGAGCAATGAGTAGCCGAAAAGGAACAGTAGTACTGTATGAAGACTTCAAAAAACGAGTAAAGAAAAAATTAGTAGAAGAAACAAGAAACAAAAGAAGCGAATGGAGTAAAGAACAAGTAGAAGAAGTAGCACAAAAACTCCTCATAGGAAGCCTCATGTACGGAATGCTAAAAGTAGATAACAACACAGAAATACAATTCAACGAAGAAGAATGGACTTCCCTAGAAGGAGAAACAGGACCCTACATCCAATACACCTACGCAAGAATACAAAGCATACTAAGAAAACACACCCAAACAACAAACCCAGACTACGCACAACTAAACACCAAAGAAGACAAAGAAATCCTACGAGTACTCGCAAACGAGAAAGAAACACAAACAGAAGCAGCAAACAACTACAAACCACACATAATAGCAAAATACTGCCTACAACTAGCAAAAAAAACAAACGAGTACTACCACAAACACAACGTACTCAAAGAAGAAGAAAACCTACGAGAAGCAAGAACACAACTCCTAAGAAAAATAGCAGAAACACTAGAAAGAAACACACAACTCATAGCGATACCACTCGTAGAAGAAATGTAACGAAAAAAAGCCGAAAGCTCAGTTAACATCAGGATTTAGAGAAGTTTTGCGAAGCAAAATATGGGTGTAGTGAGGTGCAACCGAACGAAACCTCTAAATCCTTGTTAGTTGCGTCACGAAGTGACCGAGGGATAGTGCAACGATTTTTCACGAAGTGAAAAAATCCCGAAGAGTTATTTTCAAGGGCGTCCAATCCAAA
>JBLKOP010000009.1:0-48041 GCA_047602905.1 Candidatus Woesearchaeota archaeon
AAAATGTATTTTCGTCTTGATCATTATAGTGTATAGTAAACTCTGGACTATACACAGCAGGTCCTAACGTGGGAGAACCAGTCACTTCAATCCATTCAGAAGAGGCGTATTCTTGAGCTAGCACTTCTTGAGGTAATCCAACAAAGAGCACACCACAAACAAGTAAGAAAACGAGTACTACTCGTTTCATGAAGAAACGCCTCCTAGTAACTGAAGAGATGCCATTCCTAATCTAGAAAACCAGTTATTGATTGGACCTAGCCCTTCTGTGTGCCCGGTTATTATCGTTCCTGATACACAAGCAGTTTTTACTGTGAATGTTTGTTGTTCATGTGTATGTTCGTGTTCTTCTATGAAGAATCTTCCTTCGTAGCAGCACTGATTATTTATTCGTTTATTCTCAGTACATGCGTTTGGAGTGGTTATGTCATACGTCCAAAAGGACTCGTCTACATCTCCTTGAGATCTATATGCGCGTAGCCAGTAAGGAATGCCTTCTTTTGGGCCGCACGAATTAGGTAGTTCAGAACTACAAGATGATCTGTGCCACTCAAGCTCTTCTGTTGTGTTGTGACACAACCATTTTCCGTACGCCACGTTGTTCTGCTCTTCTGTGCATTCTCTCCATACACCTGGTAAGTCGCTTGTTTCGTTTTTGTCAAATGCGAACAAGTTCTTTTTACTCGTGTATTGCAAAGAACCTATTTTTTCTGGCTCGTTTGTTTCTTGGTTTATTCTAGTTGTTTGCATACAGAAAAGGTCTTGTGTTGAGTTGCTTGCTGTTCCATTCCATAGATGAGGCATTCCTGTAGTGTTTGAGAAGCCATGCCAGTCACCATCTGATTGTGGGTGGCAGCAATAAGCAGAAGGGTCTTCTGAGAGTCGCTCGCCTCTACCTTCTGGACCGCATTCTTCTCTTGGAGCGTTCGACCAACAAAAGCCTCCATTTGATTCAGATTCGTAACAGTTAAGAATTATTTCATCAGCAACTCCTTGTTCTCTCTGATCATCTCTTATTATCGTATTAGCTCTGCTAAATAATTCATCAATACACTGCCTTGGTATTTCTAGAGAAGAACCGTCATCTGCTCCAGGATATATTTCTTCAACAGTCTCAGTATAGCAACAACCGTACCCAGTACCACTACTACGATTTCCTCCAAAACTTCCTTCAAGAGAGGATTCACAGAAATCTCTGTCTTCGTGAGGGTTAGGAGGGTCGACACAGGTAATTGTGTATCTTGCTCCTCCTACTTTTGATGATTGGTAGTCGAGTTCTACGCGGTAGTCAGTTAGTTCGTAATTATCATACGTAAATAAAAAACGTAAAAGGTTATTTCCTGAGTTACCTACAAACTCTATGAGTTGTGATTCTGACTCTGCTGAGAGCCTTTTTACTTGATTATTAAACCCTTTTGTGTTGAAAATACTTACTTCTATTTCGCTACAGAAGAGAGGAAGTTGATACGTAGACACTATTTCTGATGGTTCTATTAGCATCCACCCTTGAGCAGTTCTTTTATCTCCTGAAATAAGTGTTTGTCCACTCGCAACTCCTGTGTGCTGACCAATTGCACTATAAAGAAATATGTCTTCACAAGAAGTTTTTCTGTGCCTACCATCTATTTTTATAGATGATTCTGTTTGAAAGCGATTACTGTACTCTTTGAATACAAGGTTCGCTTCTTTTGCGCACAGTCCTGCGTGTTGAATAGTAAATGTTTCGTCAGGGTGTTCTTTTGGAGTGGTTGCTGTCATGAATAAGAACCCTGATTTACCATCTGAACTAGGCCACCTATTATAAGATATTTCTC
Source organism: Candidatus Woesearchaeota archaeon (assembly GCA_047602905.1). Taxonomy (GTDB): domain Archaea; phylum Nanobdellota; class Nanobdellia; order Woesearchaeales; family SKIA01; genus SKIA01. The sequence continues at coordinate 1,815 of JBLKOP010000009.1, forward strand.
CAAAAGCAGTAATAAGTGGTATTTGTCCTTGTGTAAACGTATTTGATGGAGTATTCGATCTTCTGAGGTTTGCATAAGGTTTTAGATCTATTATTTTTGAGCCTATGCTATCACAACTAGGTCCATTAGAATACAGATATAGCCTTCCTTGAAGTTTTTTATCTTTACAATCATTATTTGCTCGACAGTCTCTATTTCGAATGTCCATACTACACAAAGCAGTAGTTTCGTCTGCTGGAATAGCATATGATCCTTGCTCAATACTAAAACTGATTGGTCTATAGTCGCTAGCAGACACAAAACCTGTTTGAAACAACAGTGCACAGATAAGAAATAAACAGGCTAATAAGCTTCTGCGCACACCTTTTCTCATACGGTTTCTTCTCTCTGATGCGTTTTATATACTTTTGCGTTTTTTCGTTTCTTCAGAATGACTCGTTTAGGTTTTGTGTATTCCTTCTGCTACGTATTCTTTGCTTGCTCTTCTCTTTCCTCGTTCTAGGAGTTTGCGTATTTCTTCTTGGTTGTTTTTTACTACGTCTATTGGTATTCCGAGTGCTCTCCATGTTGCTTCTTGGTCGTGTGTGCTTGGTAGTTCTTCTGGTTTGTTTGCGAAGCTTGCTAGGATTATTGGCACGTTTTTTTTCTTTGCTAGTCGTATGTTTTGTTGTATTCGTCCCAGCATTTTCTCTGGTTCTTTGCTTTCTCGTATGCTGTGTAGGTTTGCTATGTATGCGTTGTTTCTTTGTTTTAGTGTGTTGAGTTGTATTTGGTCTAGTCCGCTTCTTCTGTGGTGTAGGAAGTCTTCTTTGTTGTTTTCTTCTATGTTTGTTATTGCGTCTATGTTGCTTTCTAGTATTTCTCTATTACTGCTGGTGCTTATGGTTATGAGTGCTTGTCCTGTCTTTACTTGTTTGTTTACGAGTTCTATTTCTTCTCCTATTATGAGTGGTGTTATGTGTAGTTCTTCGCATTTCGCGAGTATTTCTTTGTTGTTGTGGATGATGTCGTACATTGCTTGTTGGTATTGTTTGGTGTTTTATTATGGTTGTGTGTGTAACAACTAATTATTTTCTATAAGAAAATATTATTATTTTAGTATCGTAGATATTTTTGTTAGGGGAAGAAACTGTATTGTTGTATCGTGTATTGTTGTTGTTTCTTCTTTTGTTGGTGAAAGGATATACGCGTTTTTTGGGCTGTATTGTTCTATGAAGCTTCTGAGTGCTTTAGGTATTGAGGGGTTTGTTGCTGCTTTTACTTCTATTGGTGTGAATTCTTGGTTTTCTTCAAGTATGAAGTCTACTTCTGCTTTTGCTTTGCTCTGCCAGAATTTTGGTTGTTTTCTTGCTTTAAGGAGTTCTTGTAGTACGTAGTTTTCGTATAGTTCTCCTTTGTCTACTCGTGTTTTGCTGTAGTTGTTTATTGCTTGGTTTCTAAAGCCGTTGTCGTAGAAGTAGATTTTTGGTATTTTGATAAGCTCTTTTTTTTTGTTTGTGTAGTAGGGAGTAATTCTTTTTGTTACGTAGGTTTTTTCTAGGAGTAGAAGGTAGGTTTCTAGTTTGTTTACTCCGTAGCCTATTTCTTGTGCTATTGTTGTTTTGTTGAGTTCTTTTCCTGCTTGTAAAGCAAGTATTTGTATGAGTTTGTGTATTTCTTGTTCTTCTTGTATTCCGAGTATTTCTTTGACTTCTCGTAGGATATATGTTTGGTATATGCTGCGTAGTATTTCTTGTTTTTCTTTTGTGAGTACTGCTCGTGGGTATCCTCCGTAAATAACGAATTCTTCTAGGTGTTTGTGCAGTTGTTGTGCTATTTCTTCTCCGTAGGTTTGTTTCTTGTGCACTTCGTATAATGTTTTGTTGTTTGCTCGTAAGTATTCGCTAAAGGAGAAGGGGAGTAGTTCGTAAAGAAGCACTCGTCCTACGAGGTATTTGTTGCTTTGTAGCGCTATTTCTGCTGCTGAGGATCCTGAAATAAGTATTTTTGTTTTTGTTGTGTCATGAATGAGTTTGAGTTTTTTTCCGCTTTCTTTGCTGTATTGTATTTCATCTATGAAGACGTATTTGTGTGGTTGTACTTGTACGTCTATGAAGTCTTGTATGTTGTTCTCAAATAACGCGAGTGTTTGCGGGTTTTCTAGTGTTAGGTGGTTTGCTTCTTTGTTTTTGAGCAGTTCTTGTATGATTGTTGTTTTTCCTGCTTGTCTTGGTCCGAGTACTGCTGTTATTTCTTTGTAGTCAAGAGTTTTTTGTAATTGTTCTTGCAATTCTCGTTTGATATACATCAAAACACAGTAAGTATATAAACTATATAAATATACGCGTTTTTTTCCTGGATAAAATATTTTCTTATGTGTTTTTTTCCTAGATGTTTTCGCGTATTATCTCGCACGCTCTACATAGCTTGCCGCTTGCTGGGTTGCCGCAGTGACTGCAATGGTTTGTTGGTTGTTCTTGGGTTTCTTCTTGGTAGTGTTTCTTGATAAATTCGTTAATAAGGGTTTTTTTTGTTCCTGGTTGTCTTCGTTCTAGTTCGTTAAGTTCTTCTCCTACTCTCCAGCGAAAGCTTTTTACTACGTTTGGGCATTCACTGAAGTTTGTTGTGATGTTTTGTACAAGGCAGTACGCGCGTATTTCTCGCTCTGGTATGAAGTAGAATGGTTTTATTCTTGCTGCTATTTCTTCTCTTGCTGTTGTTCTTGGTCCTAGGCGAGAGAGGAGTTGTCGTTGGTTTCGTAGTAAGTTCATGAGGATGCTTTGGCACTCATCATCGAGGTTGTGTCCTGTTGCTATTACGTCGTATTGTTTACTGTACTCTAGCAGTGCTTTTCGTCTGAGTACTCCGCACACGCTGCATGGGTGTTCTGGGTTGAGTTCGTCTAGGCTTTTGCTTCCTAGGTCCGCAAAGCTTACTATGCGTAGAGGAATGTTTCTTTCTGTACAGAACGCTTTGAGGTCTTGTATGCTTGTGTCTCTGTAGCCTGCTATTCCTTCATCCACGCACAGTGCTTCTACTGCGTAGTTTTCTGAGAGTACGTCAAGCAGTGCGAGGCTGTCTTTTCCTCCGCTTGCTGCTACGCATATGGTTTCTTCTTCTTTAATTAATTCGTACTTTTTTATTGTGTCGTTTGCGAGTTGTTTAAAGCCTTCTATGAAGTGTTTTTTGCAGCGTCCTGGCTGGCTGATAATGGCTTTTTCTTTGCAGTACGAGCATTTCATGGTTGTGATGAGTTCTTGTGTATTCTTAAACGTGTGGTTGTGTGTAGCTTATTGTTTGTAACTATGTTGTTGGTTTTTGTTTAGGTTCTTGTGCACAAAAAAGAAGAGATTTTGTTCAGTACGTTTAGGTAAATAAAGTCTTATGTAGTTTATGAGTTAAGATTTCGTTTCTCATTAAAACTATCTTACGAGTATATAAACAACGTATTCTTATTTGTTCTTATGAAAACGCGATACGGCCTTCTATTACTGTTCTTAGCACTCGTTGTTGTTGCGTGTAGTCCACAAACTCTTTACGAAGCTCATGATTCGGGCGTTCAGTATTTTTCTTCTGAAGCTGAGTTTCTTTCTGTAATTACGAGTTCTTCTCAAGGCTCAGGCTCTACGAGAATGATGGTTGATGGCGCTGTTGCTGAGAGCGCAGCTGCTCCGAGTAGTGCTCAAAGAGATGCTTTTTCTGGTACTAACGTGCAAGAGGTTGGTGTTGATGAAGCAGATATTTTTAAGACGGACGGAGAGTTCGTCTATACTTCTTCTGGTTCTAGCTTGTTTATTACGAGCACTGGTGAGAATGCAGAAGTTCTATTTAGCACTGATATGAATATGTCTGTTCAGGGGTTGTTTATTCAGGATGATTATTTAGTGGTTATTGGCTCTAGTAATCAGTTCTTTGGTGTTGAACCGATGATTCGTTCTTTGTGGCCTTCTCCAAGAAGCTCTGAGATGCAACTAGTCGTTTTTGATATTAGCTCTCCACAATCTCCTAGCGTGGTTAAGGAGTTCTCCTATGAGGGGTGGTACGTGAATGCTCGTCTCAAGGATGGCGTAGTGTATGTTGTTGCGAATAGCCAGGCTACTGATAGTCTTCCTCTACTACGAGTTGATGGTGTCCAGAGTCGCCTGCCTGCTACTTCTATCGCGTATTTTCCTCGCCCCTACAACAATCCTCAGCTCACTGCTGTTCATACACTAGATCTTTCTTCTTTGTCCATTCACTCAGATGCTGTTCTTACTGAGGGCGCTAGCGAGGTGTACATGAATGAGCATCTCTTTATTTCTAGTACTCGTTTTGTTAATGAGTGGGAGTTGCGTCAAGAAACAACTATGGATTTAGGTCAGCGTTTCTTAACGCGTGAAGATAGAGAATTGCTGAGTCGTATTGATGCTGTTGATAATGATATCTTGAGTTCTTCTGAGAAGCGCTTCAAAAAACAAGAAGTTACTCAAAGCGCTATTAGTCATTTGTCTCGAAGTGAGCAAGAAGCGTTTATTGATGAAGTAGACGCGGCTGTAAAGAAGGTTCTTGAAGAAAAGGAGTTTCGTGAATTCACAGAAATCCATAAGTTCTCAGTAGATACTCAGGGAGTGCGTTTTGTTGCTTCTCAAGAAATCGTTGGGTTCGTGTACGGCCAGTTTGCTTTCTCTGAAAAAGAGGGTGTTTTGCGTGTTGCTACAACTACGAATCGTATCTGGAGTTCTGGTAGTACTGTTCGTGAAAGTGAGAATCACATCTACACCCTTGATGAGAGCCTAAACGTTCTTGATTCTGTTCATGGCCTTGCTCCTACTGAGCGAGTTTTTTCTGCTCGTTACGTAGAGGATACGTTGTACTTAGTGACGTTTGAGGAGATTGATCCGTTCTTTGTTATTGATTTATCTAACCCAAGAAGTATTGAGGTTCTTGGTGAGCTAAAAATCACTGGTTTTAGCAGGTACTTACATCCAATCTCAGAAACAACTGTTCTTGGTTTTGGTCGTGAAGCTACAGAAACCGGTCGACAACAAGGTCTAAAAATTAGTTTGTTTGATGTCTCTGACGTAAATAACCCTGTTGAGAAGGCTTCTTGGGTGAGTGATCATCGCTTTGCGAGTAGTGCTGCTGAGTGGGATCACCGAGCAGTTCTGTATATCGGCGAGCATGACTTATTAGTTGTTCCTGTTCAGAGCTATGACCGAGATAATCGTTACGCAGGAGCGTTTGTCTTTACAGTTACTGAGGAGGAGGTTTCTTTGCGAGGACTAGTTGATCACCAAGAAAACGCTGTTGAGAGAAGCGCGTATATTGGCGAGCACCTCTACACAAAGAGTTTTTCTTTGTTACGAGTAAATGCTCTTGAGAGCTTGCGAGGAGTTGTTGATGTACCGTTAGTTACTCCTGCAAGAACAGACGTTCCTGTGTATTAGTTTATGTAAAGATGAGAATTTTCTAGGAGTTCTTGTGTAGTGAATACTTGAATATGCTTTTGTCTCTTAAGTTCTTTATCGTTCGTCCATAAAGGTATTTGTAACTTATACGCAAGTGCTAAGAAATCAATGTCTTTGGGGTCTGGTGTTTTGTTTTGTAATTTCTGAATTTCTTTTATATACTGCTGTGGTTCTATGAAGTCTACATAGATAGCTAATTCTCGTTTTTTCTTGTTAAATTCGTCTATTGTTATCTGTGTCTTTTCTAGTATATGTCTTTGATATTTGTTTATTTCTTCTAATGCATACTCTGGCGCGTATAGAGTAAAATATCCTTTTGCAAGTATTTTTTGAAATACGCTGTGTTTCCAGAAAAAAGTTATGAGAACATTTGTATCTACTACTATGTTCATATGAGTCCTTTGTTTTTTAGTTCTTTCAGCCTTCCTGTTCGTCCTTTTCTTTGTAATTGTACTGCAAACTCTTGTGCTTCTTGTTCTTCTTTAAGTTGTTTTTTAAGTTCCTGAAGCTGGATTATTTCGCGCGTTTTTTCTTCTATCTGGTTTCTCACAAATGCTGACCAATTAATCTCGTCAAACGAGCTCATTTTTTTCTTTAGGTCTTCTGGCACAGATAATGTTATTGTAGGCATGTACAAAAGATATTGTGTAAATATTTAATTCTTGTGTATTTATGTGTAGTAAGCTTATCCTCCACTCACTACTGTTATGAGCTTGATTTCTTGTGCATCTGTTACGTCTACGTCTTCTGTTATGAGTTCTCCGTCTTTAACGATAAGTACTGTTTGCGGGTTTACTTTGAGTTCTTCACAGAGTTGTTCTGCTGTTCCTGTGAAGGCGAGTGTTTTGTGCTCGTTGCTTCGCTCAATATAGACGTTCATAGGTTGTTGGTAGTGCATAGCTTTTTTTAGTTGTATGGGTTTCTTATACGTGTGCAAAGCGCGATTAGCATTAAAGATTTTGTTGAGGAGAACAAGTTAACAGGAGACCTTACTGTTTTGTTAAGTCAAAAAAGTTTTCCTGTACGAAGAGGTCTTGAGCACTCGTGTTTTTTTTCTCGTCTAAAACACTCGTATCTTCAACAAGCAATTCCTGGCCGTGAAGTGTATGTGCAGCTTGATAGAGTGAATCAGGAGTTCTCTGATGCTGTTAAGGCGTACGCTGCTGCTCATGAGGAGTATTCTTTTGAGTCGTTTAGCTCATTTATTCAAGAGCGTATTCGTTAGTCGTTACTGTTCTTAAGTTAATACAGAGAATATGTTTATATTTGTCTTGTTGTTCTTTTCTGTGTATGGTTCAGCGAACACAGGCTCTTGTTGATCGGGTTGAGGGACTTGTTCCTCAAGCCCAGGCAGGAAGTTCTTCTGCTCAAAACACTATTATTTCTTTGATGAGGCCGTACTTGTTTTCGTATCTTAGCAGGTCTTTTTATGGTATTGATGTTGATGATGCTACGCAGGTAGCGAGTCTTAAAGTTTGGGAGGTCATTCCTCGTTACGAGCCTAAGCAAGGCAAGTCTTTTGTGAGTTACGCTACTGTGTGCGCTACCAATAAAGTTCTTTCACAGCTAAATAAGAAGTCTTATCGGGAGCACCATCAGTTGGTTTCTCTTGAGGATGTTGGTCATTTTGATAACTTCTCTTGGGAAGATGTGTTTTCTTCTCAGCAACCTTCTCCTGAGGAGGATTTGTTGTACAAAGAGTTTGAAGAAGCTGCTAATTGCGTGCTTGCTTCTTTGTATGAGTACAATAAGGATTTTTATCTTGCTTTGGCTTGTAAACGTTTTGTTGGTTTTGAACAAGAAGAGCTATCTGCTTTGTTAGGGATTCCTATGGGTACGGTAAAGTCTCGAATTTATCGAGCAGAACGCGCTGCAAAAGATCTTGCTGAAGAGAAGGGTTTGTCTTACGTGCTGAGTTCTACCACGTAAGTTTTTTCTTGTTTTTCTTTATGCTTATTCGTGGAAAGTAATCGTTTGGTGTGTAGGTTTGTTTTGCTCTCCAGTACGCCGCTACGATGAGTATTCCTCCTAGAAAGAGAAGTGCTTGGTAGCTTATTCCTGCTTCTAAGAGCACTCCTGCTATCCAGGGTGTTATCGTCCATGCTAGTGCGCTTGCTGTTGCTAGGCTGGTGATGTAGGGTGTTGCTTTGCTGCTTACTTCTTCTACTCGGTCACTTATTGCTGGTGTGAGTGCTACTTCTGCGCTTATGTATATTGCGTAGAGTACTCCGAGTACTATGAGTCCTCCAAATGGTAGGATGATGCTTGCTATGCTTGCTATTGCTAGGGCTGCTACCATGACTCGTTCTGGGTGGTTTTTTCTTAGCAGTATTCTTGTTACTGCGCTGCTGATAACTCCCATGAATGCTGCTATTGCGAAGAGTCCTCCTATGGTTGCTGTTGTGTATCCTTGTTGTATGAGTAGTAAGGGTATTGTTATGTCTCTTAGTGCCCAGTACGCGTTGGTTGCGAGTACGATGATGGTTATTGTTTGGTGTTTCTTGCTAAATGCTGTTTCTAGTCTTTCTACGAGGTTGAGTGTTGGTTTGTTGCGTATTGGTTGCGTGCTTTGCGGTAGGCTGAGTCCTATAAATCCTGCGAGTAAAAACGTTGCTGTGCTGAGGATGTATGCGTGCGCGTAGGTGTTTATGGCTATGTTTCCTGCTGCTAAGAACCCTATGATTCCTCCTGTCATTGCTGCTAGGGTGAGTGCTGCGTAGCATTTTTGTAGGTCTGCGTTGTATCGTAGCTCGTCTTCTATGAAGCTGATGAGTGTGCTAAAGGTTATTGGTGCGAGAAGCAGGATGAGGCTTTTGCTTACTAAGTACATTCCTGCGTTGGTGATGTTGGCTGCAAATATCGTTGCTACTGCGAGTATGAAGCTTGTCCAGCTCAGATATACTCCTCTTCCTATTGCTTTGGGGAGTTCTTTAAGAAATGGTGCGAAGAGCAGGTATCCTACTGCTGCTGCTCCGAGTACGCTTCCTATCATTGTGTAGCTTGCTTGTAGTGTGTGTCGTAGGTAGAGGACTTCTACTACTGCTATGCTTGCGGTTGCTGCTGCGTGAAGAAAGGCTATAAGCAGTATTGGTGCAAGGAGTTTCTGTGGTCTCATCTCTTCTTTGGGGTTTGTTGTTCTTTTTGAGCGTTACTGTTTATCCTGCTATAAGCGATCCTATAAGTAGTGTTGTTAGGAGTAGTGCTGTTGCTAGTGCGCTTATCATGATGCTTTGGTATGCTTTGTTTGTGTTGTATTGGTGGTCGTAGAGGTTTGCTGCTGCTGCGAACGTGAGAGTTGCTGTTAGTAGCGTGAGTGCTATTACTCCGTCTATGTGGGTGAGTGGGTCTTGGGCTGCTGTTATAGTTTTTACTACGAGTTCTTGTACTGCTGGTATGGTGTATGCGAAAACAATTATTGCTAGGCTGAGTACTCCTATGAAGTTTTTTGGTGTGAATAGTCTGCAGAGTATGCAGCCTGTTTTTTCTTCGCTAAAGTGTAGGTCTGCTGCTGGGTGCATGAGTGTTTGTCCAAGGAGGTGTACGAAGACGAGTAGTGCTACGAGTTGTGCAAGAGGGTTTTGTGTGAGTGCTATTACTATGAGTGCTTTGCTGAGTATGAGTAAATCAGTTATTATTCCTGCAAGTTTCACGTCTGTCTTGGCTGTTTCTTTGAGTGTGTGTATTGTTGTTAGGTCTGCTTTTGGTCGTAGAAAGAACCATCTGTGCTCTAAGGCTACTGCTCTGCTGTAGCCAAGTATTTGCATCATGATGTGGTGTCCTAGTTCGTGTACAAAGCTTATTGCAAAATACGTGAGTACGATGAGTGGTATGAGTAGGGTGAGTGTGTCTGTTGCGAATAACCATTTGGGTGTTGGTATGAGTGTTGGTTGTGTGATGAGTAAGTAGATTCCTGTTGCTATTACTCCTAGTAGTACTCCTACGACTACTGGGTGCACAAAGAAATTTGCGTATTTTTTTGGTATGGTTATGATGTCTGCTACGTGTTTTTGGTGGTTGATTACTCGGTGGTTTATTTTGTGTACTAAACCGTTTTTTTGTAGTTGCTCAATAAATTCTTCTACGTTATATCCTTCGTGTTTCTTCTGTACCTCCTCTATTGTGTGCGTGTGGAGGTCTTGAATAATGTTTTTTCCTTCTTCATCAACGATTACGTGGCTGTTTGTGTGCTCGTAGCTGACTACGTAGTCGTTTTCTCGTCGCAGGATGTTTAGTTGGTGAAAATGTACTCGGTCACTCCCTCTCATAGTCTTTGTTTGGTGAGTGGTTGTTTTTATGCTTGTTGTTTCTTCCAGAGTTCTCTGAGTTCTTTTGTGAACTCTTGTTCTTCTTTATCATTCATATCCCAGCTTCCAGCTAGGTCATTTATCATTGTTTGTTGCATGTTTACCAGTTCTCTCCTACTTTGTAGTGCTCCATTGTTTCGTAGATAATGAATGCGAGTATGACGAATCCTATGTATGCGGTGATGAATGCACTTAGACTTAGTGTGTCCACTCCTTTAAGAAAGTCTGTAAACGTTATTGTTGTCCAGCTTGCTATGCTTATGCAGCCGCTTATGGTTGCTGCCATGTTCCATTTCTTGCTGAGTGGCTTGACGGTTTTTCCTTTCACGCTTTCGTTGAGTTTTCTTGTTACTGGTCCTGATAAGAAGATTCCGTTTATGATGATTATTCCTACTATTATTTGCATGAAGACGAATTTGTTTGTCCACACCATTGCTTGCTCAAACACGAATGCTACGCTGATGAAGTCTATTGCTAGTCCTAGCCAGATGACTTTGCTTATTGTTGGTAGGTGTGGGTAGAGGTGTTTTTTGTATGTGTCTGTGTATTTTGCTTTTAGCATGACAAAGTCTAGTATGAGTACTGTTCCTAGTGTGAGTATGCTGTGCATGTTGTGTCCTATGAAGAAAAGTTTTTCTGCGTTTATTCCTGTCCATACAGGTAGGCTGATGATTATTGTTGCCAGCACGAGTATTGTTGTGTAGAAGTAGTGTATGTGTTCTATGAATCCTTTTTTGTTGTTTGCTCGATAAATGAGTCCTGCTACGAAGAAGAGGATGAGTGCTATTACGAAGGGTTCTGTTACGAGTAGTCCTGCTCGTAGCCAGTCTATTGTTGGGTTTATGGTTATTCCTTCGTGAGCGAGTACTCTGTAGTTGAGTTGAAAGTCTAGAAGGTAGTGTGCTATGGTGAACACGACTGTTGCTACGCTGAGTGGTTCTAGCATTTTGTGCGTTACTTCTTGTAGTGTTCGTTTCTTCTCTCCTGTGCTTTTTTTTGCTTGGTAGTAGAAGTATAGCCCCCACAGAGCTGCTGCTCCTATGAGTGCTACGCTTGCTTGTCGCGTGAATTGTATGAGTTCTAGTGGCGTTATCATGTTTAGTGTTCTCTCCAGAAGTAAATTACTCCTATGATGTATAGTGTTCTGGGAAACGCCCAGTACCAGAAATTTGCTGTCCAGCCTGTTGGTAGTCCGAGGATGATGAAGAAGCCTGCTATGACAAACAAGACCCAACTCACCTCTAGCTTCATTTCTAGCATAAAGCGTTTTTTGTAGAAGGAGTTTTTAAGGGTTTTTATGACTTTGATATAGTTCTATACGTATATTATCTGGGTCTTTGAGAAAACAGTACCATTCACAACTCATTCCTTGTTTTGGCTGAGTAATTTGAACACCTTCTCGTTTTAGTTTGTCATACGTTGCATGTACATCTTCTACTTCTATTGCTATGTGATGTATTTCTGCGTTCGTTGTTTGTTGTGCTTTGTTTTTTGCTCCTCCAACAAGTTCTAGTACGCTTTCCTTAAGTTCAATAAGTATGGTTTCTGTTTGTTTGCTTGGTTTTGTGTATCTTTTTTGTTCAGTAAAGCCAAAGTGTTTTTTGTAAAAAGAAGCTGTTTTTTCTGGGTTGGTTACGTTTAGTGCTATGTGGTGTATTCTCATAACAAAGAAGGAGGGCGTTTATGCATATATATTGTTTGGGTTGTTTTGCGAATAAGTGTTTATTTGAAGCAGTAATCACAGTTTGTTGGTATTTCTGCGTGTTGTGCGTGTATTTCGCATATTGCTTTTGTTTCTCTTAGTAAAGTAGTAAGTTTCATAAGTTCTTGTTTGGGCTCTGCTCCTTCTGCTAAGTTAGTTGCTGCTTCTTGTATGTGTTTGTGTATTTTTTTTGGTAGTTTGCTTGCTCCTCGTTTTCCTTGTAGGTATTGGTTTACTGCGCTTGGAGCTAGTTCTAGCTTATCTGCTATTTCTTTTTGGCTGAGTCCTTTTGTTTGTAGTTCTTCAGCTAGTGCTCGTCGCAGTGCGGGTAGTGCGTACCATACTTCTACTTCTGGCAGTATTTCCATACAACTTAGTAAGGGGTGTTTTTTCATAAAGATATGCGTTATTTGTTTTTGAAAAAGAACAGTTGTTTTTATGAGTGGATGATTTAGCACCAACCTTTTTTAATGCGCGTTCGTATATGGTTTGTATGTATACGTTGAATTTACGTTCTTCTTCTCGCGAGGAGTTTGTTGATATTACTGATGAGGTTGAGTCTGTTCTTTCTGGTTCTGGTGTCGTTACGGTTTTTGTTTCTCACACGACTGCTGGTGTTTGTGTGAATGAGGGTTTTGATCCTGACGTACAAGTTGATGTGATAAAAAAATTAAAGGAGTTGTTTCCTCGTGACGGTGCGTATTTGCATGCTGAGGGCAATAGCGATTCTCATTTGAAAAGTATTGTTGTTGGTTGTTCAGTGCAAGTTCCTTTTCATGAGGGAAAGTTGCTTCTTGGTCGTTGGCAGAGAATCTTTTTTTGTGAGTTTGATGGTCCTCGAAGTCGCGAGGTGTTAGTTACTTTCTAGTTCTTGTATTCGCGTAAATATTAGCTCCCATACTCTTGCGTGTGGTGTTTTCTTTTCTGGTAAGTTTTCTTTGCTAAAGTACGCTACTTGTTCTACTTCTTCTTGCTGTAGGTTTGTTGGGAGTTGGTTGTGTTTGTAGGTGTAGATGTAGTATACTTCGTTTTCGTGTAGGTTGTTGAAGTGAAATTCTTCGTTTTCTACTCTCCATAGTCGTAGTTTGTTTTTGTCTAGTTGTATTCCGAGTTCTTCTTGTGCTTCCCGTAGTGCTGCTTGTATTGGTTCTTCTCCTGCGTCTATGTGTCCTGCTACTGCTACGTCCCAGTAGCTTGGGAAGAGTTGTTTGGTTGCTGCTCGTTTTTGCAGCAATATGTCTTGTTTGTCGTTGTACATCCATACGTGTATTACTCGGTGTCTGATTCCTTTTGCGTGTGCTTCTTGTTTGCTTATGGTTTTTCCTGTTGGTTTTCCGTTTTTGTCTACTATGTCGAGTATTTCTTGCATGTTCTGTGTTTTGCTGGTTTGTGTTTATAACAATTTATTTTCTATATAGAATATTTTGTTTTTCGGAAATCTTTCAAAAAAAACAAGAAAAAACTGTAATTGTTACAACTTAGTAACAACAAGTTTATATAGTTGTTTTACTATACATAAACATGCCCGCAACACCTGTTCAGCCACCAAAAACACCTCTACTCATACCTCCAGCGCAAAAAATCCAGCTAGCAAAAGAGTTCTTTGAAAAAAACAACTACCACACACAAGAAAAATTCAATAACACACCCTTTCTTGCTGCACAAAGCGAAGAGAATCTTTACGTACTCATTCACAAGCACATATCAAAGGACAACTTCAAACAACTTGACTTACAACTACTCCAAGAACAAGAAAAAAGAAACGTAAACACAATTCCTGTTTTCTTCAAGGACCGAGACAACTATTTTCGGCACCCAGCAACGCACCCAAGCCTTGCAGGAACAGATTACCAACAAGCCCTCAAAGCAGTACAACCAAACGAGTTTCGCAGAGCCTCCATGGTATTTCTGCAACTAGCAGAAGAAGTTGCAAAAACCCTGTTTCAAGGACGAGTAACGTATTTTCAACCTGCACGAGACCTGCGCACAGCAAATCCTGAGCAAGAAGCGCTCATAACACATGAGTTCGCGCAAGCAACGCGCGTGCGCGAAGCAACAGAATACTATCCATCTGAAGGATTAGCTGCTCGTCTCTACACACCCTCAATGCCAAAAAGCATTGTTAAGAACAGATAAAGGAATGTTTAGATATCTTGTGTAACTTACTCGTTTACTTAAGAAGATTAGTTTCAATCTAAAACAACACTTTTAAACTAGTTCACTATCGTGAATTCTATGAGTGATGATATTAGAGAAATAAACCGCGAACTCTACGACACCCCAAGTAATCTTAAGTACAAATACAAAGCTCCTGAAGGACTAAGTGAAGACGTTATTAGAAAGATATCTAGTGATAACGAGGAGCCTGAATGGATGCTTCAACTGCGCCTAGACGCGTACGAGCAATTCAAGAAACTCAGCATGCCTTCGTGGGGTCCTAGCCTTGACGAATTAGACCTTAACAAAATCGTGTATTACCAACACCCTGATGCTCCGTATAACCAAAAAAGTTGGGATGACGTTCCTGATGAAGTAAAAGAGACCTTTGAGAAACTCGGTATTCCTGAAGCTGAACGAGCAGCTCTTGCAGGAGCAGGAGCGCAGATGGAAAGCAAGATGGCGTATCACAACCTCAAAGAAGAATGGGAGAAGAAAGGAGTGATTTTTTTAGATATGGATGAAGCACTCAAAAAACATCCTGAACTCGTAAAGAAGTATTTTAGTAAAGTCGTTCCTATTAATGATCATAAATTCGCAGCGCTACACTACGCTGTTTGGAGTGGAGGAACGTTCTTGTACATTCCTAAAGGAGTTCATGTCGATAAACCGTTACAAGCATATTTTCGTATGAACAGCATGCGTGCAGGGCAGTTTGAGCACACACTTATTATTGCTGAAGAAAACTCTTTTGGCTCCTACTACGAAGGCTGCTCAGCACCTAAATACGATGATAAAAGTTTACACGCGGGTTGTGTTGAAGTACACGTATTAGCAAATGCTCGTTTCCGCTACTCCTCTGTTGAGAACTGGAGTGCAAACACGTACAACCTAAACACGAAACGAGGAATCGTGTACAAAGATTCAACGCTTGAATGGATAGGGGGAAGCTTAGGAAGTGGAGTGACTATGCTGTATCCGTGCTCCATGCTTGTTGGCGAGGGTTCTCGTGCTGAGCACTTAGCTATTGCTTTTGCGTCAAAAGGACAAAACCAAGATACTGGTGCGAAGGTGTATCATAACGCTCCAAGAACGACTTCTCGTATAGTAAGTAAGTCCATTGCTATTAAGGGAGGTATTACTGCGTACAGGGGGCTTTTACGAATTGCTAAAGGTGCTAAAGGGGCAAAGAGTAATGTTGAGTGTGATGCGTTAATGATTGATAACAAAAGCCAGAGTAACACGTATCCGTACATCGATATTTTGGAGCAAGACGTGGATGTTGGTCACGAAGCTACTGTTGGTCGTATTTCTGATGAGCAAGTATTTTACTTAACTAGTCGTGGTATTCCTGAAGAAGAAGCAGTTGCTATGCTTGTTAATGGGTTTATGGAGCCAATTACTAAAGAGCTTCCTATCGAGTACGCGGTTGAGATGAACAAGCTTATTGAGCTTGAGATGGAAGGAAGTATTGGGTAGTTTAGTTTGTTCGTTTAGGAAGTTTTGATAGTATGAGTTCATCTACTGTAAAAAAGTTGCTAGTACTGTTGTATATTTGTTGCATGACAAGGTTTACTCCGCAATCAACAAACGTTTGTTGATCTTCTAAGTGCCTATCTATTTCGTAATCTCCATGAGATAAGCAACCGTTTTCCATAATGTCATGTGCTATTGCGTGTACGTATTGGCTTTCCATCGCCATATTTGCGAATTTATGATCAAACGTGTACATAAGCATCATTTGATCTTTGTGTAACGGACTTATTATTGGGTTTGGTTGAGTCAGGTATTCTTTGTTAAGTTCTTGTGCGTACTTAACTGATTCTCGAATAAGTTTTCTATTTGCATGCGTGTTATCTAATGACAAAGGCTTTTTGTGTATATCTTTTCCTTTGATATCTATTGCTTTGTATAGGTCATGTGTTTTTCTTAAGCGATCTACCTGTGCTTCTAACGCATCACATAAGTGGGCTACTGAGGAGTACACCATTTTCATTCCGTTATTATCATTTGCGAGGTCTTCTCTTCCTCCAACAATGTATAACGCATCTTTTTGGGTTTTTCTTTCTCCTTGAAGTTTTCCTCGTCCCCAAATTTCTATGAGTGGTACTCTTGCTCCTTTTTCGAAGTACAGTGTTTTGTTGAGCACCATAGTTAGCTTTGCGTTGTTTCGTTCTTCTTTGTTAACAAGAAGTTTTCCTGGAAGTGCTGTTTTTAGGTTATTACTAATGTATTGTAATGCGTCTCGTTCACGTACGAAACGAGCTGATTCTACTGGTATGTCAGGAACTAGGAGGCTTTGTCCTTCTTGTGTTTTATATCTGAACGTGACGAACTTTTGTTTTCTAAATTCAATATTGTTTTGTTCAAGGTATTTATCTGTGAGATCTTCTCGTATAAGAAATAGTTTTGCTAAAGAGCTTTCTGCTGCGTCCTTATACGTGTGTATGTGAGGAAGTAAAGAAGTTCTTTTCTCTGTGAAATATCTGTCTATGATGTCTGCTAGTCTTCGTTGTGATTTAGGCGCTCCTAGTGTTCCGTTTTTTCTTTGTTGTTCTTGCATGTCAAGAACTATTTTTCTCAAGTTAGGCAGTACATCTGAGAGTGCTTGTATCATGTACGGATTTTCTTTTGCGTGTGTGAGGTTGTTCATAGGAGTTCTCGAAAGTCGCGTATATATGTTGTCTTAATGTCGTAAAAAGAAGGTTTAGTGCTTTTAGGAAATTGATGAGGGTTATCAACAAGGTTTTCTGCCAAAAATATTTTATGTCCTGTGATTGTTAAATGGTTTGCTGCGTCATAAACGCATGATTCTAGAAACATTCCTGCAAGAAGTATTCTGGTTGCTTGGTGTGTTTGGTAGAAAGTAGTTAGTTCTTCTTCCCATTTTCTGTTTAGAGGAGCATTTTTTCTAAGCATTTTTTTTTCTATGTGAGCTCTTATTGGGAGGTTGTTTATTGGTTCTTTTAGTTTTTGAAGGATATCTCCTCTTGATTCATATGTTAGTATGGCAACTGGTTTTTTGTAAATTGCACAATAATACAGTGGTTCTTTTTGGTTTTCTAGTATTGTTTCTAGTTCTTTCTTGCTTGAAGCAGGGTTTTCCCTAAGAAGTGATTGTTTATGTTTTTCTTGCATGTCTATAAGTCCAACTGCATCAAAACTAAATACCATATGTAACTAGTAAGTAGTAAATATATATAAATGTGTTTGTTTAAATACGTTTAAAAACAACCACCCACAGCAAAGTAACTAATGAACAACACCACCGCAGTAACTAACGCGACTACTGAAGTATTAACAACTACTGATGTTTCTGAAGCAATTAATCTTTTCTTTACTGTTCTTATCCCAGCAGTTTTTCACAAGTACATAATGTTCTTTACTACTCCGTTTATTTATCCGGAGATGTGGTGGTTACTCATACATCTCATCCTCACTTTTGTTCTCTTTGAATTTTATTTTGAGCGCCACGAAAACGAGGATCTTGGCTGGACAGCAGCGCTTGCAAACAGCGTAGTAATGATGTTTATTAGCATGGAGCTTCTACGAGTAATTTACGGCCACACAGACGGACCTATTGCTGTACTCATACAGATAGTCAAAGATTACTTCTCTTTAGGCTTCTTCTCAGAGCAAATGGTCTTAGTAACGCTCATTCTCATCCTAGGAATAGGAGGAATAGCAACTGCACTCATTAACTACTACCATCTTCTTCCAAGAAAACTGGCGTTTATGGTTTCAGGACACAAAACCGTTAATCTCCTAGCATATTTTGTCATGGTAGTTACGTTTCGACGCTATAACGGAGAGGAATTTATTATTGACGGAATAACCATAACAGCACTGCTCTTGTTTGGAGCAACTATGTGGCTACTTATCTACGTGCTTGCAAGCACAAAAAAGAAGAAAAAAACACACCACCAACTATTTACTCCGCATAGGTAGTAATAAAAACCTCTTCTTCGTTCTCTACAGCAATGAAAAACATACGTAAAAGCGCTGATGACTTATACACTCATGAAGAGTTTCAAGAAGCGCTAAAACACATGCAAGAAAGCCCGTACATCTTCTTTCCACTAACAAGCACAGGATTATTAGTCGTGAACACAAGCATAACTACACAAGTACCAACACACATGTATTCTTCTTTTGCATACAAAAGCGCTCTTGAACTATTTATTAAACAAAGCAGCTCGTACCCTTGGAAACCTGCAGGAGCCCTTTCAGAACTTCGAGGAGTAGCACACCCTAATTATGGAGCAACGAAAGGAATAACTCCTTTGTATTACGTACAAGAAGAAGAAAACCACCCCGCTCATATTATTAAAATGACTATACGTAACCACGCAACAAGGCCTAATAAGTTATTGACAAAAACACTTACGCAAGCGCAAGAAATGCGTTTATTATACCCAGGAAACCTTAAACACTTTTAAACTAGTTCACTATCGTGAATATTCTATGCAGCCACGAATACGATACGGACTGACCATTCAGCTCAACACAAAAGGACTTCTCCTAGTAGAGCAACCAGAAGGAGAAAGTGTTAACGAAGTACAAGCAAACAACTGCTCTGTGCAAGCATTCACGAATCATAATCAACAACACAAAACAACGGTTTTTGAGCCTGACGTGTTCACCGAGTACCAAGAAAGAAACGCCAAGAAAGGCTTACTCATACACGTACCTGCAAACCAAGAAGCAACAGTAAATTTACGAAGAACCATCAAAGGACAATGCGTGCATCACATCTTAGTTATCGTAGAAGAAAACGCTAAGCTACACGTAATGGATGAATACGTAGGAAGCCCTGACTTACACGTAGCAGCAGTAGAGATCATTGCGTACGAGAACGCACAAATCAAGTACGCAACAACACAAAAACTCAAGAAAGGTTTTGACATAGTTAATTACCGAGCACGAACGCACAAAAACGCTTCTATAGATTGGTTTATTGCTCAATACGGAGCAACACTGAGCAGAGCAATAGTAGACACAGAACTCGTAGGAGAAGGCAGCAGTACAAGAAGCTACGGAGTATACCTAGGAAGAGAACAGCAACAATTTGAGCGAACAGACGCAAGCATTCACGTAGGAAACCACACAGCAAGTGACATGCACGCAAGAGGAGTATTGCAAGAAAAAAGCAAAGCAGTGTTTCGTGGAACAATAGATATTGCTAAAGAAGCATTTACGTGTGATGGGTACCAAAAAAACCATACGCTTCTCCTCTCAGAAAACGCTGTTGCAGACGCGATACCAAACCTACAAATACGTAACAACGACGTAAAGTGCAGTCACGGAGCAACAATTGGACGAGTGGACGAAGAACACCTCTTCTACCTGACTAGTCGAGGAATAGATAAACAAACAGCTACAAGAATTCTTGTTGAAGGATTCTTTGCAGAACTAGCAAATGCTCTTGAGTGGCCGCAACTCACAGAACACATTATTCGCACAAGCGAGGAGTACATCGTATGAAAGAACACTTTCCGTTACTAACAAGCACAGATATCGTCTACCTAGACTCAGCAGCAACCACACAAAAACCAGCAGAAGTCATACGAGCAATCACAAACTACTACGAGACGAGTAACGCTAATGTTCATAGAAGCGCGCACGCACTAGCAAGAAAAGCAACAACTACGTACGAAGAAGCACGCACACAAGCAGCAAAACTCCTAGAAACAACTCCACAGCAAATCATTCTTACTTCTGGAACTACACACGCCTTTAACCTCCTAGCACACGCTCTGCCTATTACTAAAGACTCAGTTATCATTCTTTCTGAGCTAGAACACCACGCAAACATTGTTCCTTGGCAGCAAACAGAGGCAACAATAAAGTACATTCCTGTAAAGAATGGTCGTTTAGACATGCTTGAGGCAGAAAAACTTATTTCTGAAGGTTGCGATATTGTTTCATTACATCACCTAAGTAACGTTACCGGAAGCATAACAGACGTACACGAACTCGCTAGACTTGCACGAGCACAAAACGCTCTCGTGTTTGTTGACGGAGCACAAGCAGTCGCGCATCTAGATGTAAACGTACAAGAGCTAGGTGTTGATGCGTACGCGTTTAGCGCTCACAAACTCTACGGACCAACAGGAATAGGAGCACTATACATACAAGAAGAGTTACTGCACACCCTAAAGCCATTTATGACTGGCGGAGAAATGATTGATACCGTCTCAAAAGAACAAACTACGTTTCGTACAGGAAATGCTCGTTTCGAGCCAGGAACACCTCCTATAGCGCAAGCAGCTGGTATGAGTGAAGCGATACAGTGGTTTATGCAAAACAAAGATTTTGTTTCTGAAGACGCTGTTATGCAGTACGCCTACGAGCAACTAGCAAGTATTTCTGAAGTACACATCATTAGTTGCTCCTCACCCACTGCTTGTCTAAGCTTTGTTGTTGAAGAAATAGATTCTTCTGACATAGCAGCGTATCTGGACACGAAAGGAGTTGCTATTCGCAGCGGACATCACTGCGCACAAATCCTGCACGAAGCACTCGGACTCGCTTCTTCTGCTCGTATAAGCATTGCTTGCTACACAACAACACAAGACATCGACGTAGCAATCAGTGCTCTTCAAGAAGCTATACAAGTACTACGAGGAACTACCCAATGACAGCATTATTAGAAGTAAAGAATTTGTGCGTGAACATCGCAGACGAGGACACCAAAATACTAAAGGACATCTCATTTACTATTCGTAAAGGAGAGACTGTTGCTCTCATGGGACCTAATGGTTCTGGAAAGAGCACGTTAGCGTATGCGCTTATGGGTCACCCAACGTTTGAGGTTGTTTCTGGAGAGGTTCTTCTTGAAGGAGAGAACTTGCTTGAGATGGAGCCGGATGAGCGCGCTCGAGCAGGTCTGTTCTTAAGTTTTCAGTATCCTAGCGCGGTTACTGGTGTGAAGCTCTCTGATTTCTTGCGAGCAGCGTACAACGCTGTTAAAAAAGAGAAGTTGTCTGTTGCGAAGTTTCGCAGATTACTCAAAGAGCACATGCAGGAGTTACGTATGGACGCTTCCTTTGCTGACAGATACGTTAATGATGGTTGGAGTGGTGGTGAGAAGAAGCGAGGAGAGATCCTGCAGCTTTCTTTGCTTGAGCCTAAACTTGCTGTTCTTGACGAAACTGATAGCGGACTAGACATCGATGCTATTCGTACAGTAAGTGCAGGAGTTACTTCTGCTCTTAAGAAAAACTCTTCTATGAGCGCTATTGTCATTACTCACTACAAGCGTATTCTTGATTACATCAAGCCTGATCGCGTATTAGTTATTCATAAGGGTCGTCTTGTTGAGGAAGGAGGAGTGGATCTTGTTCATAAGCTTGAAGAACACGGCTACGACTGGGTTCGTGACAAGCACGACTAATACTGGTATTGGTTGCTGGGTTCTTCTTCTCGTGGCTTGTTTTTGTTAAGATGAATAAGTAGTGCTATGAGTGCGAGGATAAGTATTGCTGCTGCTGTTATGAGTGCGTAGTGCGCTAAGTTTCTTTCTCGTATCTCAACAAGCGGCTCCTCATACACAGTCGTTACTTCTTCTACTGCTTCTGGTGCGCAGTCTAAAGGACACACTCCTCTCTCGTGTTCTTCGCACAGACCGTCTCCGCAGTAACTCGCTATTGGCTGTGTTGCTATGACGTCTCCTTCTTGGTTAAGCAATTCTATAGTTTTTACTCCTGCAGGTGCTCGTATCGGAATAGTCATTTCTTCTACGTACATCCTCTCTCCTGTTCCAAGAATCATGTACGGGCTAAAGCTTGTTTGACTTACTAGGTTGTTTTGTTGGTCTCGTAGTTGTAGCAGGTACTCTCCTGTTTGTCTAGTCGTATCAGGTGCTTCTATCCACTCATAGCCTCGTATGGTTGCTTGTTCTTGACTAAACTCTACTGTTACGAGGAGTTGTTGTTGACTAAACGCTACGAAGAGAAAAAGTAAGAGTAGAAGAAGTGTTTGTTTGTTCATGTTCTTGCCTCGAAGTATTGTCTGATTATTTGTTGTTGTGTTGCGCTAAAGACTTGTGCTAGTGTGCTTCTTCTTGGGTCTGTGCTCAACCTCGCTGTTACTGTTCCTGCTTCTTCTTGCATGCCAAACACGCCAAAGGCCATTCCTCTTGCTGCGTATATCGTCATGCATCGAGGGTCTTCTCTGCACGCAGTTACGCTAAGATACGTGCTTCCTCCGTGCACTACTGGGTGGTATTCGTTCTCGCTCAGCACTACTATGTGGTCTCCGTAGCACGCTCTTGCTACGTCTGTGAGTGCTCGGCTGTTTATTCTTGGTGGTTGCAGGAGTCCTTGTGTGGTTGTTATTTGGTTTACTGACGTGTTTGCTCTTTTGAACTCTATATGGTTTCTGTACGTGTCTATGTTTGGTGTTCTTAGTAGGGAGTTGGTTATTTCGTCTGTGTATCTGATAAAGTCGCTTCTTGATAGTCCTTCATTGATGTAGGTTACTCGTAGAGCTGTTGTTTCTGAGGGTTGCATTATTTCACAGCTTTCTTTTAGCTCTCTAAACGCGCACTCACGTATTTCTTGTCTGTAGTCTCGTACGAGTCTGAGCGCTGGTAGTTGTGCACTTACTCGTTGCACTTCTTGGGAGAGTATTCGACAATCTCCTACTTGTCTTGCTGCTTCAAGAAGGGTTCTTGCTCCTAGTGGTTGCATTCTTCTATGAGCGTTTTCTATTACGTCACCTTGAAGCATCTTAAGAGTGGTGTTAGGGTGTCCTCGAAGGAGCGTGTCTTGTGCTCTTACTATTGTTTTACTCGCATTTATTTGCTGCATGTTATCTCTTCTGTCTTGTGGTGTTGGATTGTCATATGCCCATTCTGCTAGTCGTATTCCTTCACTTTCGTCTCCTAGCTCTGCTCTCTCTGTTACTAAGTGGTATGCTACGAGCATGAGTTGCTCTGAGCTATCTCTTCTTGTGTTTAGCTCTGCACTTTGTAGAAGTCTAATAATCTGCTCTCTTGGTGACTCTTCCCAGATATTGTTTCTGTGCACGCGTAAGTTACAGTACCTCGTTGATTGATACAAGTCTACTTTGTCTTCGTTGTAGAGAATGTATGCAGTACAAACATTAATTCGGTCTATTCCTTCTACGTTAAGTATCATGTTTTCAATGCTGTTTCTGTTTCGTAAATCCCAGTCTTGAAGTGTCGGGACAAGCTGTACTTTAACTCCTGTACTTGATTCTATACTATCAATGAGTTCTCTGACTGTTTTATCTGTATGTAAATCTGCTTCTACTCTTTTCCAAAGGTCATCTCTTTTCTCGGTTATGTTGACTCCTTGAAGGTTTGCTGCTGATAAAACATCTCCTAAGTTATTTACTGCTCGTTGAGGGATGATGTATACTTTATTGTTGAAGTTGCTTGATTCACTTGTTTTTTTTATAGTCACTATACTAAACCGGTTTGCTCTTGCTATTGCTCGCAGGCTACTGGTGATTTCTTGTGCTCGACTATTCGCAATACCTTGGTCTTGTGCAAATGATATTATTGCGTAGCCTGCTTGCGAGTCTCCTGCTTCGTGATATGCTTGTAAGAAATTACTAATTGCTCGTTGCTCGTAACGAGGCTGTCTTGGGTGAAGCATGTTTGGGTCGTAGCAAAGCTCCATGTAGTGAGCGTTTCCTGTTCTAATTATTCCGCAACTAGTTGTTGTTTCCTCAAGTTCAGGTCTTGGTGTCTGCTCAGGAGTTGTTTCTTGGCTTCGTTTAAACTCTTGTAAAAAAGCGAGGCCTGCTGGTAAGGTTTCTCCATCAAGGTTATTTGCTATTTCTCTGTGTTCTTCCGGAACTCTTGATGATTGGTTTACGTTAATCCAGCTTGTTCTTCCGTCTTCACTAAACGTCCATCTCCCAAATCTGAACTCATATGTGAGCTCAACGCCCTCTATTGTTATAGTAATTGGGTCTGTTTCTTCAGAGGTTTCTTGTGGTTGTTCATCTGAGCTTGAAATATATGTTGGCAGACCAGATATTGAGTGAACTTCAGGTTTTTGAGCTTCAAGGAAGAGATATCCGTTATGCTCGTTTAGTCTGTTTAGTGCGTTTTGAAATGCTCTTTGTTGTTGGTTTGATGAGAAGGTTGTTCCAAACTGTCCTTGGGCAGTTCCTCCAACTCTTTGTCTCCATTCCCATTGGTTTTGGTCGCGGTTGAACCTGTATTGTACTGTGCTTCCTATTTGTTGTGTTCTTTGGACGTCTATTGTTGGTGGCGGGTTTGGAGGTTGACCATTTGAGTCAACAAATATTCTTGAAGAAGAAGCCCATACTGGTCTTGGGTCTATGTCTAGTTGATCTAGGTATCTGTATCCTTCAAGCGCGTTCTTGTTTTGTAATTCGTTAATAATATTATTGTGTGTATCTGAGTCTAGCTGAGTTGCGGAATCTACTCTTTGCCATGGGCCTGTGCCTACTCTATATGACCAAGTACCGTCCGTTCCTATTTGGCCAAAATCATATACTACTCCGGTACTGTCAGCAACTACGATTACTCCTGTGTTTGCAGTCACCTCTGGAAGCAGTAGCACTCCTGCTAGTAGTATTGTAATTGCAAGTATTAATTTACGCAGCATACTCCTCCTCCTATTGGAAAGCTTTGTATTTCCCACCTGTTTTCATATTGTTGGCTGAATTCGGTTTGGCAACTTACTGTTCCTACTATTCTTCCTCCTTCTGCTAGACAGGTTCTTCTATCTGTGCAGAAGCCTCCGTATGTGTCTTCACACGCATCTGTTACTGTTCTTGCATCCCCTGCGCTGCTTACGAGCATTACTGCTAGTGTTATGAGTACGAGTAGTCCGAGGGCAACGAGTATTATCACGCTTATTGCTATCTCACCTTTCTTCATCTACGTTTTTTCTTTGTGTTCTGTTATTTAAATGAATGTGTTTGTAGCTTCTTAAACCCTAGAATCTCCATAGGAAATAAGGGGGTGTTGGACTACGTGTATTTGCTTGTTTTTAACAGGTAGACTCCATATAAACAAGTTCCAGTGGAAATATAGGTATCAATATAGGGTTTTGTATACGCAGTGCACATTTCTGCACAATAAAAATTCATTTATAAAGAAAGCATTTATAAAGAACGCTGCTTATAAAGTTTATAAACCGAATCGTCATCGGGGGGAACACATAATGGCAAAAACCAAAGGAATAGGGAAATACCCAGAAATAGAAGTAGAGATAGTAAACATCGTCGTCAGCACCAGCATGGAAACACCCGTGCCACTAGAAAAAATGGCTGCGACACTCTCAAACACCGAATACAACCCAGAACAATTCCCAGGACTCGTAATCAGAATTAAAGAACCAAAGACTAGCGCATTAATTTTTAGCAGCGGAAACGTCGTGTGCACAGGAGCACGAACCATGAAAGACGTAGACAGAGCAATACTAGAAATCATCAAAAGCCTAGGAAAAATCGCTGTAGAAGTAAAGATAACCCCGCAAATAAGCGTACAAAACATTGTCGCAAGCGGAAGCATAGGAATGAAACTCAACCTCAACGTCCTAGCAATGAGACTAGAAAACACTGAGTACGAACCAGAACAATTCCCAGGACTCGTCTACAAACTCCCAGAAGCAAAAGCAACCTTCTTACTATTCAGTAACGGAAAAGTTGTGTGCACAGGAACCAAAAGCGAGCAAGAAGTACACACAGCAATGGAAATGCTTGTTGACCGACTACAAGAATTCAAGTAATTCTGCACACGAAATCCTCACTGGACATTTACTGCCGTAACACCTTTTAAACAGTACGCACTTCTCTACGCGTATGAGTGACGAGTACGCAGAAGAAATCACTGCTGCAGAACAAATAGACCGCTTCAAAGAATTCTTTGAAGCAACGTGCAAAGCACGACTACTAGAAAACATTCGTCAAGGAAAAAAACGCATCGTACTCCCTTTTGAAGACCTCGCAAAGTTTGATCCAGAACTCGCAACAATACTCCTAGAAGACCCAGAAAACACTCTGCGAGTAGCAAGTAGTGCTGTTGAGCAACTAGAAGGAGTAAAGGAGTTTATGGTGCGCTTCGCAGACCTACCACCAACACAACAACTTGATATCCGTAATTTACGTGCAGAACACCTCGGACAATTCATCCAAATAACAGGAGTAGTCAGACAAAAAACTGATGTACGACCACAAGTAACCACCGCTCGCTTTGAGTGCCCAAGCTGCGGAAACGTCATTACAGTACTGCAGCTAGACACGAAGTTTCGTGAACCAAACGGTTGCGGGCAGTGCGGACGAAAAGGACGTTTTCGGTTAATGAATAAAGAACTCGTTGACGCACAAAAAATCGTTCTTGAAGAAGCACCTGACGACTTAGATGGAGGGGAGCAGCCAAAACGACTAAACGTATTCTTATACCGAGACTTAGTTGCTCCTATGACTGATAGGCAAACAAACCCAGGAAGTAAAGTAACTGTTGTTGGCTACACCAAAGAAGTACCTGTTCTTCTCAGCACAGGAGGACAAAGCACACGCTTTGACTTAGTACTAGAAACTAATTTTATTGAGCCAAAAGAAGAAGATTATAGCCAAATAAACATTACTCCTGAAGAAGAAGCAGAAATCTTTGCTCTCGCAAACGACTCAGAAGTATTCACGAAACTCTGCACAAGCCTTGCACCAAGCATTTATGGTCACGACAAAATTAAAGAAGCAATTATTTTGCAATTACTCGGAGGAGTAAAGAAATCCCGCAGCGACGGTAACCGCACCCGTGGAGACATGCATATCTTAATGGTGGGAGATCCGGGATCAGGAAAAAGCCAGCTACTAAAAAGAAGCCAAGTAGTTGCTCCAAAAAGTCGTTTTGTTAGTGGTAAAGGAGCGAGTGGTGCTGGTTTATGTGTTGCTCCAAAAAGTCTTGTGTGTGAAAATCCAGGAGGAATTAGCACTATCGAGTCTGTTGTTGAGCGCGTAATGCCTACAACAAAACAAGAGTTTCGCCCTGGAGTATGGAAGCAAGACAATGTTTCTTCGCTAAAAATTCAGAGTATGAAAGAAGACTTAAAACTTCGTGGACAACCACCTGCTTCTGTGTGGCGCTTACAAGCACCAAAATATATGCGCACCATCACCACTTCCTCAGGTAAACGAGTTGAAATAACAACGAACACGAAATTGCTTGTTTTAGAGGACGGTCTGCCTACGTGGAAGAAAAGCTCTTCTGTGCAAGAAGGAGACTACATCGCTACTCCAAGAAAACTTATTGGAGGAAACAATACAACGATATCTCCTATTGAGTTGTTTAGTGCAAACCCAGTAGTTCACGGCGTTGAAGCACTTGTAAAAAAAATAAAATCTTTGCTTATTAACAAGTACGGTTCTGTGCGTAAAGCAGCAAAACATCATGGTATTAACGAAAATCAGCTATATTTTCACTGGGTAAACAAAACTGCTCGAGGAACTATCAAGCTTGAGCAATTACGAACACTCGCCAAAGACGTTGGTGTAGAGTACAAACCCCACATATCTTCAGTGAGTTTATACAACGGAAAACCACATCTCATTCCACAAACAATAAGTAAAGATTTTCTTTATGTATTCGGACTTCTTCTTGGTGATGGAGATATTAGAAAGACGCAGAACAGTATTTCTGTTCGTCTCAGCTCCTCAACTCCTAGGCTTCTTAAGATATATCAAGACGTGCTTCTTACTGAGTGGGGCTTATCTTGTGACGTTCAGCCAGCAACAACTAAACGCCCAGCAGCCGCGCGTACATCCTCTAAATTACTTGGACAAACGCTTCTTTCTCTGGGAGCGGCTTTTTCTCCTAAAAGCACAAAAATCTTTTTTTCTGAGCACATACTTCACTTAACAAACGAGTACCTCGCTCATGCAGTTGCAGGCTTATATGACGCTGATGGGTGGGTGCATCACCGAGCAGGTAAAGGAAGCTCTCAAGTAGGTTTTGTAAGTACTTCTGAAACTCTCGTTCGTCAACTCCAACTTATTCTGCTTCGTTGGGGCATTCATTCTCGTGCTCGTAAACGACCAAAGACTTCTGGAGCAATAGTAGGAAAGCATGCTCGCTGGGTTTTAGAAATTACTAACACCAAAGATATTTCTGTGTTTGCAAAGCACATTCCTCTTCGCCACCCAACAAAAAAACAAGAACTACAAAACATTATATCTTCAACAAACACACTAACTTCTCGTTTAGAGCGCCTTCCTGGAGTTTCTCAACGCCTAAAACCTCTCTTACAAGAAGCAGGCATTTCTCTTAAAAAAGTTGGTTGGCACCCTTCTCTCTCTCGAACCGGGCTTCAACGATTACTTGAAGCAACTTCTGAGTTCAGAAATAAAGAGGATTTTGTTTCTCTTGCGTACAAAGACGTTCATTGGGAGGTTGTTTGTGATGCTCAGACAATTGCTGTGGAATATGAGCACGTATATGATTTTACTGTTCAGGACGCGCATAACTTTGTTGTTGACGGCATTCTTGTTCATAACACCGCCTCAGTTGTCAAAGATGAGTTTATGCGTGGTTGGGCTCTTGAAGCGGGTGCTTTAGTTCTTGCAAACAAAGGTTTTGCGATGATTGATGAGCTTGATAAAATGTCTGATGAGGATCGTAGCGCTTTTCACGAGGCTCTTGAGCAGCAACAAGTTACTATTAGTAAAGCGAATATTCAGGCTACTCTTCGTTGTGAAACGGTTGTTCTTGCTGCTGCTAATCCGAAGTTTGGTCGTTTTGATCCCTATGAGTTACTTGCTAAGCAAATCGAGCTTCCTAGCACATTAATTAATCGTTTTGATCTTATTTTTCCTGTTCGTGACTTGCCTAATCTTGAAAAAGATAAGAAAATGGCTGATTTTATTCTTCGTCTTCACCAAACAGGGGATGTTGAGCAAGTTCCTGTTCGTACAGAGTTACTTACAAAATACGTAAGTTATGCTCGTAGTAAAGTGTTTCCTACACTTACTGATGAGGCTCTCAAGGAGATTCGTGATTTCTATGTTGATATGCGTAACACGGGTAGTGGTGAGGAAGCGATTAGTGCTATTCCTATTTCTGCTCGTCAACTCGAGGCTCTTGTTCGTCTTACTGAGGCTAGTGCTCGTAGTCGTTTATCTAAGAAAGCTACTCGAGAGGATGCTCGGCGCGCTATTGATTTAGTTATGTATTGTTTGCAGCAACTTGGTGTTGACCCTGATACTGGGAAGATGGATATTGATCGCTTAACTACTGGCGTTACTGCTTCTACGCGTAATCACGTGCATACGATTAAGCAGATTATTCGTGAGTTAGCTGAGCTTACTGGGGAGAGTCTTGTTTCTGAAGAGGAGATTCTTGCTAAGGCTGCTGAGAAAAATATTGATGAGGCTAAGGCTGAGGAGGTTCTTGAGCGCTTGAATCGTATGGGAGATATTTTTCGTCCTCGTCCTGGTTTTTATAGTATGATGAAATAATTTTGTTTTTATACGTACGCGAGTAGTAGCGCGGTTGTTTGGTTGTCTAGTGTGAAGATGAAGGGTTGTTTGTATTGTAAGTCTCTTGCTACAAACGGTACTTTGCAGCTTATGTGGTCTTCTCCTATTGTGCAGGTTCTGTTTATTGCAGTAAACGCTATTGTTGCTTGTTCTGGAAGGGTGTTTAGGTATACTCGTACTTCTATATCAATAAATCCTATGCTTGTTTGAAAGTCTGTGCACCCGTATTGTTTAAACTCGCATAGTTCGTCAAGTATGAGTTCTTCGTTTGTTGTTGCTTGTATCGCGTATTGTGTGCAGTCCATGTCTGTGTATAGGTTGTGTTCGTGTAGGAGTGTGCACTCATCATAGAGAGGAAAGTGTTCTGCTTGTAGCATTGGTTCTTGCTGGCACGCGGTGAGTGCGAGTAGTGCGAGTACACAGAGAAGTACTGGTTTCATGTTGTTTGTTCTACAAGCGAGTATATTAAAGTAATTCTTATATTCAAGTACTCTTTTCTTTTGTGGTATGCGACAAGTTGCTACTCAGATGTACGTTAAGGAATTGCTTGATGGAGTGTATGAGATGCGTGATGGTTGGGAGCCTAACGTTCTTTATTGTTCTCGCGGAGAGGTTTCTCGGTGTAATATTATTGGTACGTTTATTCGTAGTGGTTCTGAAGTATTACTTGATGACGGTACAGGTAAGGTTTCTCTTCGTTCCTACGAGGAGGTTGTTGGTTTAGATACTTCTTCTGGTACGTTAGTGCAGGTTATTGCTCGTCCGCGTGCGTATCAGGGCAGCGTCTTCTTGGTTGCTGAGCTTATTAAGCCAGTTGATACTGCTTGGGCTGCTGTTCGTAAAGCTTCTCTTGGTGAAGTGTTATCTTTTGATTCTTCTTCTGTTTCTGTCAAAACAGTTGCTCCTGTTGTTGAGGCTTCTTCTGAGGAGCAGAACAATGCTGAACGCATTGTTGATATTATTTCTGGTCTTGATGATGGTGGTGGTGCTTCTATTGAGGAGGTTCTTTCTGCAAGTAAGCTTGGTGAGTTAGGTGAGGAGATTATTAATCAGTTATTGCTTGATGGAGAAATTTTTGAGATTAAGCCTGGTGTTCTTAAAGTTCTTTAAAGCGCTAATGCTGGTGTTATCCATACTTCCCATGCTCCTGCGAGTACGAGAAGGCCTATTGCTATGAGTATGAGGTCTGCTGTGTCTATGATGATGTTCTCAAACGCTTCTGTTTTGTAGTGGTGTCTTATGACTGCTACGCTAATTATTCCTCCTGCTAGTGCTGCTACCATGTACGCAAGTATTTCTATTGTTCCGTGTATTCCGTAGCGAATAAATATTGTGTGCGCTCCTATTGATAGGTAGTCGGCTAGTCCTTGTGTTCCTTCCATTGTTGCTAGTCCTGCGATGTTTGTTCGTATCGTGTAGCCTGCTGCTAGTGCTATAACACTTGCGTTCCAGACGAGTATGAATATTGCTCCTGCTCCGTACGCGAAGCTAAAGAGTATTGCAAGTATCATTACGCGAAAGTTGTTCATGAATATCTTGCTAAACAAGCTTATTTGTTGCTCAAAGTTTTGTTGTGCGCGTACGGTTGTTGTTTGTTGTTCTGCAAATACGTTGTGGTGAGGGTTTATTTGCTCAAAGGTTTCTGCTTGTGCTTGAAAGAGTGTTGGTAGTGTTTGCTCTGGTAGTATGAGAAACGCTGCTGTTAGGGTTATTGTTATTCCTGCAAATAGTATGAAGTACGCAAGTATTGCTTTGCTGTGTTCTTTTAGTAAGGGGAGTTCTTTTTTGCTATTATAGTCTTTGTCTTCTTCGTATCTTATTATTGTGTAGAGTAGGGGTACGCTTGCGAGTGCTATGAAGAATACCATTACTATGCTTGCGTATTCTGGAAACGTCCATAGTGCTAGTGTGAGTCCTACTATTGTGTATATGCTTGCGTGTAAGAAGATATTTTTTGGTTTTTGTTCTGCTTCGTACGCGTTTGTGAGGCTTTCTAGGACCATTGTTTTTTATTGTTGTGTTCTGGGGTGTTTTTATTGTTTTGCTATTCCTATACACATATAAATTCTGGTGCCTAACTATGTTTTTGTGTTTACGCGTATAAAGTATGTTAAAGGTCTTCCGTACGGTTATTTAGTTCGTAATGAGTGGAGGAAGAACGGTTCTCGACAAGTTGTTGTTGCGTATCTTGGCCGCGTATATGAGGTTGAGGGGGTTTCTGAAAAAAGCTTTTCTTCTGTTTCTGCTGATGCATTACTAGAATCAGTTGTTCTTCATGAAGCGCCAGAAGGAGTGGTTTTTGATGTTTCTTCGTGCAGATTAACTCTTGATGGTAAAGAGCAGGTGTTTTTAGTTAATGGGGGGTTGTTGTGTTCTCGCACAGTACAAGAAGTTCATAAGAGTTTATTTGTTCGTAATGAGGAGCGTCCTGGCTTTGCTCTTGCTACTGCTTTGCGTAATGCTGGTCTTCGCCTAAACCAACAAGATTTTATTCGTTTATACATTCACTACGCTTCATGATATTGTTTGTTCTTGGTATTTTAGATTTTTTTGTTGCTCTTATTTTATTAACGTATGAATTTTCTTCTCTTCCTAGCGTTGTTGGTTTGTATGCTGCTTCGTATTTATTAGTAAAAAACGCGGTTTTTTATCAGAACGCCGTCTCGTACGTGGATGGGCTTATTGGTTTGTATCTTCTTGGAATGGTTTTTCTTGGTTTCTCAGGCGTACTAACATATTTTGCTGTTGTGTTTTTGTTGTGTAAAGTGTTTCTTAGTGTAGTTTAATGACGTATCCGATAAATGCTACTGCTGTAAGAGCAAGTGCTATTATGAATGCTGCGTGTACTCCTAGTACGCTTAGTACGAAAAAGATAGTTATGAAGGTGAGTGTGCTCAGCCACGCTTTTACGTCCCAGCGTAGAAGAAGAAGTCCGTCTCCTGGTAGCATGTCAGGGATTCGTTTCTTAAAGCGCAAAACTCCTATTGCTGCAAGCTCCCATGGTATAAGGCTGCTTATCGCGTGTATTCCTGCTATTATTGCTACTGCGCTTAGGTCTTGTATTCCTGTGATTGTTTGTAGGGTGTAAAAGAATGTTATGCTTATTGCGCTTGCTACTATTCCTCCTATTGCTATAAAGCCCATTTCTTTTCTGTTTTCAAACTGGCGTCGTTTTCCTAAGCGTTTTCTTGGGTCTGCATCTATTTCTAATGGGTTTGCTATGATGAGTGGTATTCTTGCGAAGCTGTAAAAAATGAGTATTGCACTCGCGGCTATTCCTGCGGTGAATTGACTTACTTGTGCGCTATAGCCTAGTTTTTCCGCTGTTATTTTATGTCCTGTTTCATGAATGAGCACTACTATTAGTGAGCATAAAAAAAATAGTATTGTTGTTGTGATGAGGTCTTGTGTTTGTATTTGTTCTCCGTAGTATTTCCAGAAAATAAGTATTGTTGTAAGAAGGAGTGATTGCCAAATTATTGGTGCTCGTTCTTGTTTGTAAAACGAGAAGTTATTGCTCATAGACTGTTACTGGTATGTTCTTATTATTTAATTCTTCGTTCATTCCTGGTACGTGACCTGCTCCTACGACTGCTAAAATATTTTTTTCTGGGTGTTGTTCTTGTAGTTTAGTAAGTATTCTTGTCATGTACGTGTTTCTTTCGTGAACTAGCACTGCTGCTAGTTCTGGAAGGTTTTCTTCTAGTACCTTCATGAGTTCTTTAGTTGTTTTCTCATCTGGTACTCCGTAGGGGTTTAGTTGTTTTAGAGAAGTATTTTTTTTAAATAATAGTTTAATCAGCCTCCATTTTACTCTCCAAGTAAATGCTTTACTGAATCGTTGTAGTGTTATGTGTATTGGTTGGTCTATAAGTACGAGAAGTTTTTTGTGTATTGCTGCTTCTTGTATTGCTGCTCTCATCTCATCTCCTGGTAGCGTTCCTACTTGTGCTCCGAGTTTGTGCTCTACGTAGTGACCTATTTTTGCAAATATCGCTCCTGATACACCTACTGCTCGTGTGAGTTGGATGAACGAGGGGTTTTTTGGTTGTGAGAAGAGTTTTTGTAGTCGGTGCTTATCTAGTTCTACTCCTATAATATCATAATCGCTTATTGCTTGTCGTACTACGTGTATACTTCGTGGGCTTATATGGTTGGTTCCGAGTAGTGTTATCATCCGCACCAGATTCTTGTGTTCTCAAACGCTTCTTCTTCTAGGTCTTTGTATGGTGTTTGTGTTTGTGAGAAGTGACGGATCATTTCTTGGTTTGCGTCTGTCTCTACTCCTTCTTGTACTAAGAAGTTTCTGTGTTCTCTAAATATTTTATCAAAGTTTTTTCCTGAGCGCGGTTTTAGTGCTAGTAAGTCGGTGTATTGGTAGAGTATGAGGTCTTTGCTTTTTTTTTCTAGTAAGAAGAGTTTGAAGCGTGGACTGGCTGTTTCTCGTCGTAGTATCTTGTATATTGGGTCGTTGGAGGCGTATTCTGCGTATAAATCAATAGTAGTCATGTAGTTTTCCTCGTCCAATTATGTCTTCGTAGTCGTACTCATCTTTGAGTGTGGTTATTTCTTCTTTGAGTGTTTTTGGTACATAACTTTTTTTGTTCTCTCCGTATCCGTGCTGTCCTGCTGCTGCTCCTCCAAGCATAGTTGCGTACTCATAGAGTTCTTCTCGTTGCTCTTTTGTGCAATTATTTTCTAAGAACGGGTGCATAATCCCTACTCCTATGTGTCCTGCTACTGGGAGTTGTCGCTCATCGCACCACTCAAGAAATTCGTAGAGTTTGTGTTTAGGTATGGTTACGTCTTCTATTATTCCGTATCCTTGTTTGGTTGCTGCACTCCACGCTCTTGCTCGTTGCTTCCACAGCCCTTCTTGTACTTCTTGGTTTTTTATTTCTCCATCTTCTCCAATGTATTCTATAAGTAAGTGATGGGTTTTTTTCATTCCTAAATACTCGCTTATTTGTGGGTTTAGGTATTCTATGCTGGTTATTCCTAGGTGTGTTTGTAGTTCTTCTAGGTCTGCTAGTAGCTCGTGTTTTTCTTTGTAGTCTTGTAGTGTTGTTGTGTATGTGGATTGTTTTTTTTGAATGTTTATGGTTGCTTTTGTTATTATCGCTGCTACTCCTTCTTTTCCTATGAATCGTTTGTCTGCTTGTGGGTAGTGCTTTCCTGTTCCATCAAACGCTTCTATATTACGTACGTGTTCTTTGAGTCGTTTATTCTTGTAGCTTCTTCTGCTCATCTGGTTTATTCCCAGCAACCCTCCTATTGTTGCTACGTTTCTGCTTTCTGGGTTTATTGGGAATTCATAATTATATTTTGCAAGTATTTTTTGTAAGTCGCTAAGCAGTACTCCTGGTTGTACTACGACGTATTCTTCTTGTAAGTTAAGTGTGAGTATTTTGTCAAAGCGACTCATATCCAGTACTATTGCGTTTCTTGGTACTGTCATCCCGTGCGGGTTGTTTCCTAGTCCTCGTACTATTAATGGAATGTTGGTTCTGTTCGCCCACGTGAGTGTTTGGCGTATTTCTTCTTCATTGCTAGGAAAGAGTATTATTCTTGCTTTTCCGTGTATGCCACTTGCGTCATAGCTGTACGCTAATAGATCAAATT
Source organism: Candidatus Woesearchaeota archaeon (assembly GCA_047602905.1). GTDB lineage: Archaea > Nanobdellota > Nanobdellia > Woesearchaeales > SKIA01 > SKIA01. Next base: position 36,509 of record JBLKOP010000009.1, read on the forward strand.
CGTTGTCTAGTGCGTTTTCAAAACCCATTATTTTTGCGAAGTGATCTCTCATATCTCTACTAATACCTCACTAAGTTCTAAAATGGTTAAAGTGGTGTTTCTTTTGAAGTGCAGATAGTCTTCTGGGCTGTCTGTAATTAGTATTTTTGTTGGTGTAAGTTTTGCTCTTCTCATAGCAAGTTTTCCTGCTAGTCGTGGGCTATTATTTATTAGTGAGGTACTTGTTCCTATGCATTGCGTTTCTTCTTTGTTTTCCTCAAATTCTTTAAGTTGAAAGCCTGCTCGTAAAAGAATGTCTCTTGGTTGGTTTATGATGTTGTTTCTTCGTACTTGTGTTGTGTTGTCGTGAAACGTTGCTACTGTGTTATTATATTCTTGTACTTTGTTAATATTCTCGTGTACTACTTGTGTTGTGTGTTTGACTGTTATTTCTGGGTGAAACGTTCGTAACATATATGCTGCTTCTGGGCTTGTTGTTATTATTTGTTCTATATTATTTTCTAAGAAGTATTTTCGTAGCTTGTTTTGGTGTTTTACGTGTTCATTATAATACCCTTGATCCCATAACACCCATCCGCTGTTAATGCTTTCATCTATTTCAAAGGGTATTGCGAAATCACTGAGTATGGTTTTCCAATTGAGCACGAGTTCTGGGCAGAATTTTGTTAGTGTGCTTCCAGGATAGTAGATGGTTTTTTTTCTTGAAAATAGCCCCATATAGTATGAGTAAGTATCTGAGTTAAAAAAGGTTTGTGAGAATTATAAGCTCCAGGGACGATAAATGAAAGTTTTTCATTCATGTAGAGGTGAGCGTGTGTTGTCCCTGGAGATTAATGTGATGTTTTTAGTGCTGGAAATGCTATGTCAAACACGTCTGTTATTGCTTGTGCGAAGTATGGGGTGTTTACCCATATTCCTACGTCGTATGCTGGGTGTACTTCTTGGTCTGGTAGGAGCATAAATACCATTTCTTTTCCGTCTGCTATCATGAATCGTGCTCGTATTTTTTCTGTTACGTGTACGTTAATGAATTCTGGCGCGTTTGTTATTTCTCCGCTGATTATTGCTTTTATTTGTACTCCTCTTTGTGAGGCTTTTTCTAGTTCTGTTTCTAAGTAGTCTAGTTTTCTTCGTAGTCCTTCTGGGCTGCTCATAATAAGTATTTCTTTTTCTGCTTCTTTTATGAGTAGGCTGAGGTGGTCGTAGATTCCTTCTCTGCTTCTTAGGCTTCCTGAGAGGTCTGTTGGTTCTACCATTTCTACTCCTTGTGTGTGTAGTGTTGTTAGTTCTTGTAGGATGTCTGTTCCTTTGAGTCCTTCCATTTTTTTTGTTTGTATTTCTGCTTCTTGTCGGATTTGTTTTTTTACTCTTTCAAGGACTTCTTCTGGTGGTAGTGCTACGTATTTGATTGGTTTTCCAAGTTTTTGTATGATGAATCCTTTTTTTTCTAGGCTTTCTAGTACATCATAGCTTCTGCTTCTGGGTACGTTTGCTATATCGCTGAGTTCTCCTGCTGTGCTTACTCCTTGGCTGAGAAGTGCTGTCCAGAGCTTTGCTTCGTAACTGTTTAGTCCTAGTTGACTAAGTTTTTGTATGAAATCCTTGGAAAGTATCATGTTATTACTGGTGAAGTGTGAATAGTATATAAACATTACGAAAAGTAACTACGAAAGAGTGAACACATATTAGTTGTTGTTTTGTGTGCCCCTTGATTTCCTATAGAACTTGTAATATGTACTGAATTACTCTTCGTTTGCTGTAAACAAGCTATAGAAGTATTCTAAACTAATACAGTATATAACATATATATTATATACTATATATTATATAATTATTCTATATAGAAAATAATAATAACAAAAGAAAAAGAAAAACCTAAGAAAAAATTTCCAATAACCAAACACTCAGAGAACTCTTCTACACAAAGAATTCAAAAACACATAATGAGGTGTTACAAAAAACAATTCTCCACAAGAAACCAAGGGGTGGTATGACTGCTAGAAAACACACGTTTCAAAACACATCTCCACAAGCAACATTATTTATATACCTCCGTTTCACATGCAACTATGGGGGTAGAAAATACCAATATGGCAGAACAAAAACTTAATCAACTATTTGAAAAATTCCTAAAAAAAGAAAGCTTATTCGAAAACAAAAGCGTACTACAAAGTCAGTACGTACCAGAAGAACTCAACCACAGAGACGACCAAATAAACCAAATAGCAGCAATACTTGCACCAGCACTAAAAAACAATAAACCAAGCAACCTATTTGTATACGGAAAAACAGGAACAGGAAAGACTGTAGCGCTCAAATACGTAAGCCAAAAACTCACCGAAGTAGCCAAACAACAAGAAATACCACTAAAAATACTCTACCTCAACTGCAAACTCAAACGAGTAGCAGACACAGAATACCGCCTCATAGCACAACTCGCAAGAATGCTAGGAAGACAAATACCCATAACAGGACTACCAACAGATGAAGTATACAACACCTTCTTTGAACTCGTAGAAGAAGAACAAGCAAACATTATCTTAGTACTAGATGAAATAGACCAACTCATCAACAAAGCAGGAGATGACATCATCTACAACCTAACAAGAATAAACGCAGATCTACAAAAAAGCCAAATAACCATAGTAGGAATAAGCAACGACTTAGTATTCGCAGACAACCTAGACCCAAGAGTAAAAAGCAGCCTTTCAGAAGAAGAAATAGTCTTTCCACCCTACAACGCACTACAAATACAAACCATCCTACACGCAAGAGCACAAAAAGCATTCAAAGTAGGAAGCATAACACAAGGAGTAATCCAGAAATGCGCAGCGTACGCAGCAAGAGAACATGGAGACGCAAGAAGAGCACTAGAACTTCTACGAGTAGCAGCAGAAGTAGCAGAGAGAGGAGAAACAGAACAAGTACTTATTGAGCACGTAGACGTAGCAGAAGAGAAGATCGAGCGAGACAGACTCGTAGAACTCGTACGAACACAACCAAAACAATTCCAAGCAACCCTCTACAGCATCTTTACCCTACAAGAAAAACAAAAACTTAGTAAACCAACAGAAAGACAAAAAATTCATACAGGAGACGTGTACGACATATACAGAGAAATTTGTAAACGAATAAACCTACGACCACTCACGCAAAGAAGAATAAGTGATATCCTAGGAGAACTAGACATGCTAGGAGTAATCAACGCAAAAGTCATTAGTAAAGGACGCTACGGACGAACAAGAGAAATAAGCTTAAGCTTAAGCCAAACAATAGAACCAAAAGTCCTAGACATACTCAAAGAAGACCTAGTCGTATGAGCCTCATAGAACAACTCCTAAAAAAAGACGTTCTCATAAGTCCAGAACAACTCCAAGAACTCACAGACGAGCAAAAAACACAGCTAGAAAACAAGATAGAAACACTAACAGAAGAAGAAATATATGCTTTTTTAGAACAAGGAACAGTAGAAGTACTGCGCAGCTACACAAAAAAACCCACAAAAAGAACCGTACAACACTTCGTAGGACACTTCACAAGAAGACTAGAAACAATAGGAGATATACTCAGAACAAGAAGCGAACTATCAAGTCCTACAAGCATAGCACACATAAAACCAGGAAACCAAGCAGTAATAATAGGACTTATCTGGGAGAAAAGAGAAACCAAGAACGGACACATCATCTTAGAAGTAGAAGACAAAACAGGAAAAATAAACGTTCTTCTCAGCAAGAACAAACCAGAATTTGAAGAACTAGCAAAAGATCTCATGCAAGACGAGATAATAGGAGTAGTAGGGCAAGCAGGAGAAAACATTGTGTTTGCAAACGAGATATTCATCCCAGACGTACCCGCAAGTAACGAACTAAAAAAAAGCCCAACAGAAGCCTACTCCTTATTCATAAGCGATCTTCACTGCGGAAACAAAGACTTTTACAAAAAAGAATTTCTTAACATGATAGCATGGCTACAAGGAGATGTAGGAAGCCCAGCACAACAAGCAATAGCAAAAAAAGTCAAGTACCTCTTCATAGTAGGAGACATGGTAGAAGGAGTAGGGATATATCCAGGACAAGAAGACGACCTAGAATTCATAGACGTAAAAGAACAATACCAAGAATTCAGTAAATACATACAACTCATACCCTCACGAATACAAATAATTATGTGCCCAGGAAACCACGAAGCAGGGCGACTTGCAGAACCACAATTTAATCTCTACCAAGACTTCACAGAAGACATATTCACCCTACCAAACGTTCATTTTGTAAGCAACCCCTCCTACGTGCGCATACACCGAACAAACACCTTTGCAGGATTCACCGTTCTTCTGTATCACGGCTACAGCTTCATCTACTACGGAAACAACGTACCAAGTATTTTTGCAGAAGGAGGAGTAAATAACCCAGCAGGAATAATGAAGTATTTACTTACAAGAAGACACCTCGCACCAACGCACACAAGCAACCTCTACATCCCAGACCCAGTAGAAGACCCGTTAGTAATTAAAGAAATACCTGATTTCTTCATCTCCGGACACACGCACATGACAGCAATAGAGAATTATCGTGGAGTAACAATGATGAATTGCAGCTGCTGGGTGCCTATAACAGAAAACCAACGAGGATACGGACTTACTGTGGATGCAGGAAAAGCAATTATAACAAATTTACAAACGCGCGAGAGCAAAGTACTTAGTTTCGTAAAAGAAGGGGTTCAGCAATGACGTACCAACTCCCAGAACACCTACAAAACTATTTTGAAGGGCTAAACACAGACGTACAAGAAGCGTATGAGATAGCAAAGCAAGCAAGAAAGAAAGGCTTTGACCCCTCAACAGAGCCAGAAATACAAATAGCAAAGAACATGGCAGAACGAGTAGTAGGGCTTGTAAGCGTGCTTGCACCACAAATCGTTGATAGCGGAGTTGTTGAGCGTATTATAGAACTAGAACAACAATACAACATTCTTGATTGGAGAGTAGCGTTTACAATAGCGTTAGAAGTAGCGCAACAAAAATATTGCTCTTTTACTGATGAGCGAGAAGCAATGGAAGTAGGAGTGAGAGTGGGTTTTGCGTACGCAACCAACGGAGTAGTAAGCAGCCCATTAGAGGGGTTTAGTAGTTTAGAGCTTATTAAACGACGAGATCAGAGAGGAGAATTTTTTCGTCTCAACTACGCAGGACCAATAAGAAACGCAGGAGGAACAGCAGCTGCGGTAAGTGTTCTCATAGCAGATTATGTGCGCAAACACATGGGCTATGCAGAGTACGACCCTACTGAGGATGAAGTAAAGCGCTGCTACTCAGAAATAGGTTTTTATCATGAAAGAGTAGCCAACCTCCAATACTACCCTAGCGAAGAAGAAATGGACTACTTAGTGCGGCGCATGCCAGTAGAAGTAGCAGGAGATCCTAGCGAGAAATATGACGTTCCAAACTATAAGAACCTCCCAAGAATACCTACAAATAAGCTGCGAAGCGGTTACTGTCTCATCTACTCCTCTTGTATACCACTAAAAGCTCCTAAGCTCTGGAAGCAACTTAGTAAGTGGGCAGAAGAAATGGATATGCAGCACTGGGATTTTCTTGAGGAATTTATAGAGATACAACACCAAGCAAAAGCAAAAAGCGCAACGCAACAAAACACGCAAGACACAGAAAACAAAGTAACACCAGTATACACGTATATTAAAGATTTAGTAGCGGGAAGACCAGTCTTTGCACACCCAATGAGACCAGGAGGGTTTCGTCTCCGTTACGGAAGAAGTCGCTTATCAGGCTTGTCTGGACAAAGCTTGCACCCAGCAACTATGATTATTGTTAATGAGTTTATAGCGACAGGAAGTCAGCTAAAAGTTGAGCGGCCAGGAAAAGCAGCTGCGTATACTCCGTGTGATGAGATAGAAGGACCTATTGTTCGTCTAAAAAATGGTGATGTGTTGCGAGTAACTTCTTCAGCACAAGCACGTAACGTTAAGGCTGATGTAGAAAAAATTTTGTACTTGGGCGACGTGCTTATTAATTACGGAGATTTTCTTGATCGAGCACACCCACTTATTCCTTGCGGGTATTGTGAGGAGTGGTGGTTTGCTCACTTAGTAGCGGCAGGTGTTGATGTGAGTGCACGAAAGCGAACAGATAGCGTGTCTTTTCAAGAAGCAAAGAGGCTCTCAGAAGAACACAGTATTCCTTTGCATCCTCGCTACACATATTTTTATTCTGTAGCGTCTGTTGATCAGCTACGAGTATTACAAGAAGCTATTTTGTCTGCTCCACAGAAAGAACGCCTCATTCTTACGTACAAAAAAGAAGTTAAGGAGGTTCTTGAGGTGTTAGGAGTTGCTCACAAAGTCGTTCAGGAGGAGTACTTGGTGTTTGGTGTTGATGACTCACAAGCGCTTCGTACGTGCTTCTCACAAGAAGTGCCTCGTAGTGTTTCTTCTTCTGAGGAGTTTATGAAGCAAGCTAGTCCGTTACTTCTTCAAGACAAAGCAGGAACGTTTATTGGTGCTCGTCTTGGTCGCCCGGAGAAAGCGAAGATGAGAAAACTTACTGGCAGTCCTCACGCGCTCTTTCCTGTTGGTGAAGAAGGAGGTCGTCTGCGTAGTTTTAATGAAGCAATTCAGAAGCATGGAAAAATTACTTCTACCTTCAAAGTCTTTAATACGCCTTCAGGTGAGTTATCCGTTCTTCCTCTTGATATCAAAAGTGGTTCTCGTCTCTCTGTAGCAGAGGAGTCTCCTCAGCGCTTATCAATAGATATTCGTCCGTACGTAAATGATTGCTTAACTTTGCTTGGTTGGAGCGTGTATCCTGACTTGATTAAAGGAGTTAGAGGAATGGTTGCTGATGAGCGAGCTGCTGAGCATTTAGTAAAGGGGTTTTTGCGTGCTCACCACGATATTTGTGTGAATAAAGACGGTACTGTTCGTTACGATGCTTCTGAAGTTCCAGTAACGCACTTTCGTTGCGAAGAAGTAGGTATTAGTGTTGAGCAAGTAAAAGCGCTTGGTTACGTAACGGACATTTATGGTAAGGATCTTGTGCGTAGAGATCAAGTTATTGAGATGTTTCCTCAGGATGTTATCTTGCCTGCTTGTGATGATTCTCCTGAGGAGAAGTGCGATTCTGTTCTTTTGCGCGTTGCTCAGTTCATTGATGATCTTCTTACTAAAGTGTATGGGTTACCTGCGTATTACAAAGCCTCTTCTCCTAATGATTTAGTTGGTAAGCACGTTATTGCTCTTGCTCCTCACACCTCTGCAGGTACTATTGGTCGAATTATTGGCTTTTCTAAAACACAAGGCTTGTATTATCACCCCTACCTTCACTGCGCTACTAGACGCGACTGCGATGGTGATGAGGGGTGTGTGTTTTTGGCTTTGGATGCTTTCTTGAATTTTTCTAAGGAGTTCTTGCCTTCTTCTCGTGGCGGTACGATGGATGCTCCTCTTGTTCTTACGACTACTCTTGTTCCTGCTGAAGTTGATGACATGGTGTTTCAGATGGATACTGCTTGGCAGTATTCTCTTGATTTCTATGAGGCTTGTTTAGCGTATAAGATGCCTTGGGAGGTAAACATACAGACTGTTGAGGGGTTGCTTGGTACTCCTCAAGAATTCTTTGGTTTGGGCTTTACTCATGATACGTGTTCTATGAATGATGGGAATTTGTGTTCTGCATATAAGACTCTTCCTACGATGCAGGATAAGTTGGAGTCGCAGATGAACTTGGCTGAAAAAATTGTTGCTGTTGATGAAGCAGATGTTGCTAAGCTTGTTATTAATAAGCATTTTATTCGTGACTTAAAGGGTAATTTGCGTAAGTTTTCTATGCAGCAGTTTCGTTGCGTGAAGTGTAATGAGAAGTTTCGCCGTCCTCCTATTCGAGGTCATTGCACGAAGTGTAAGGGCAAGATTATCTTTACTATTTCTGAAGGTTCTGTGGTTAAGTACCTTGAGCCTGCGGAGAGTCTTATTCGTAAGTACGACCTTGATTTGTACACAAAACAAACTATTGATTTGACTCGTCGTCGCGTTGAGGAGGTCTTTGGTAAGGATCCTGAGAAGCAGCTGGGTCTGGGGAGTTGGTTTGGTTAGAGAAGTATTCTTCTATGAGCTGTATTCCTTGCTCATCTCCTGTTATGAGTGGTAGTTGTTTTGCTTCTTTTATGCTAAACAAATTCATTCCTGCTCCTTCGCGTAGCGTGAGTTCGTTAAGGCTTGTGTTTAAGGGTGCAATAAAGAGTTCTCGTATAACTAGTCTTTCTTCAATAACGTTTTTGTATTCTCCTAGGTAGGTGTAGTTTGTGAGTGGGTACTCGAGTTTTTCTTGTATTTCTCGTATGAGCGCTTCTTGTTTTGTTTCTTCTGGCTCTATTCTTCCTCCAAAAAAGCCCCACCCTCCTCCTGGCATGTTTGCTCTGTTTTGTAGAAGAATTCTTTTTTTCGAGTCGTATAACGCAACTATTGCTACGTGTTTTATTGGTTTGTTAGTTTGCACGGTGTGTGTATGGTTCTTTGTAGTTCTTGTTCTAGTTTGTTAATGAGTGCTTCTCCTTGTTTTGTGTACGCCCAGCTGAAGAGGTGTGCTTCTTGTTTTACATATTTATCAAGAAGTTTTTTGTATGCTGTTGTTGCGAGTCCTTTTCTTTGGTGTTTTTCTTGTATTATTGCTGCTACTAGGTAGATTGCTTCTGCTTCTTGTATTCGTAGCTGTTGTTTTATTGTTTTTTGTGTGAGTTCTTCTTCTGTAATATTTCCTTTTAAGAACTCGTTCATGTCTTGTTTGGTTGCTGGTTGCAAGTATACAAAACCAATGAATTCGTTGTTATAATATATGAGGTTTATTCCTTCTGCGAAGTGTTTTGCAAGCTCGTGTATTCGTTTCTTGTTAAGCTGCATTTGTGTTGGGTCTTGCGCTGTTTTAAATGCTTCTTCTCCTAGTTTTGCTGTAAGAAAGAAGTCTTTTGTGTTTGCTATTCTGTTATCGCTAAGAAAGGTGTACTTGTTCATAGATACACTCTTATGTGTGTAGGTGTTTTTTATTTGTATGGATGAGTCGTTTATTGATTTCTTAGAGGTTCTTGATGAGTGTAAGGATATATCTACAATTGTTGAGGGCCCTAATGATAAAGTAGCTCTTACGCAGTTAGGGTTTTCTGCTGTTTACGTTCTTGATGAGCCTCTTTTTGTTGTTGCTGAGCGTTTCTGTAAAGGAGATGTTGTTCAGATTCTTACTGATTTTGATAGGGAGGGCAAGCAGTTGTTTGCTTCTTTACGCCACCAACTCTCTCAGCGAGGGGTTCGTATTGATCGTCGACTTCGCCTTGCTGTAAAAGAGACTGGAGTAAGCAAGATTGAAGAATTAGCTACGTTTGTTTCTCGCAGGGTTTAGGATTTTAAGTAAATAGTTGGTAGTTTGTCTTAGTGTACGGGATTAGTTTATCAGGTCCTTTGTAGGATAATATTCTTTTCTTAAGGTCTTCTGAGTTATCGTATTCTTCTGTGTTACTTAAACAAAAAAGGGTTTCTGTTTGTGTATCCACGTGGATATGTTTTGAAAGCGAATAAGTAACATCGGTTCCCATATTTCCTCCAATAAATTTTTCTTTTGGGTTTCGTGAAGGGATTGGAATTCTGTTTTCGAACTTTTCTTTAATATCGCTTCGTGCAAAATATCCTTCTCTATCTGATACTCCTTGCGCAAAACCTCCTGGTCCAATAAGTGCTGTAATATAAATTTCTTTATCTTTGCTTCTTCCGTGCCATCGAGCGTTTTTTAGCAATTCTCTCATAAGTATAATTTGTTCATTTCGTACCTCCCGTACAGAGCGTATATCTGTATATATTCCTTTAAACACATCCCCAACTAACTCTTGTCGTTTTAGTTGCGGTTGTATTTCATATCTTATTGCAAGCAGAGGGTTATCTAGTTCTTTAAGAAATAAGTTTGGAGGTAGTGTTATGTTTATTGTTTTGTGCACTCACCTAAAGTATTTTTTTACTCAGGCTTTTGTTATTGGTGTGTGCGTTCCGCATGCTTTGCATTGCATGATGAGTGCTTCTCCTTTTCGTTCTATTTTTGTTTCTGGTTTTCCGCAGCTTGGGCATATTACGTATCTTTTTGCGTAGTCTTGTATTTTCTCGTTTATTTGGCTGCTTCGTAGTTTTGTGTTGAATGCAAGAAATTGGTCTTTTTTTATGCTCCCCTTTGCTGCTAGTTGTTTGGATAAGTATTTTGTTATATGGGTTTTTGGTCTGTCTAGGGTGTCTGCTATTTGGTTGATGTTGGTTATTATGGTTGCGTTTCCTTGCAGGCTTCCTTTTACTGTTGGTATTTCAAACCGCTCGCTTTCCTCTGTTATTTCTGGGAGTTCTTTTTTTGCTCTTGCAAGAAGTTCTGCGTAGTCCATGCGTGCTAGAAGTAAGTTTGCGTTCTTAAGTGTATTGCTCTGTGTCTTATGTTTTTTTTAGTTTAGGCGTAAAACGTTTGTTATTATAGTTACATCTCCTCCTGTTGTAGTGCTTTTTCTTACTTGAAAATTTACGTTTGCTGCAGAACTTGCACTTAGTTGTGCCAGTATATTTCCGTTTCCAAAATGGTTTGAAGGACCTCCTATCAGATTTAGTGTTTTGCTCCAACTAGCAGCAGTTACTACATATGTTGCGGTTGACGAAAAGCCCCCTGTAAACGCTGCGTGTATAGTAACTATCCAAGATCCGTTCACGTTAGGTATCACAAATCCTGAATTAACAAATGAGGTTGAGACACCTGAAACAGAGTAACTAGCTGATCTGAATGTTGATGTTAGAGCAGTCCCAAGAAAACTAGTGCCTGTTATTGTTCCAGAGGTTATTGCTCCTGAGGTTACTGTTCCTGTTATGTGGGTGTTCCCTGCTACGTGTAGTTTTTGTGTTGGTTCGTCTTCTCCTATCCCTACGTCTCCTGAGTTTGTTATTCTCATTTTTTCAGTTAGACTAGTTTCTCCGTTTGTTTTTGTAAAGAATTGGAGGGTTCCTCCTCTTTGATTGGCTGTTTCTCCGTCTAATCTTGAATCAATTTGGGCGATATTGTTATGACCTTCGCTTTGAGTTGTAGATACATATCTAATGATTCCTATTTGTGCTTTGTTGTCAGGATCTCTGCCAGAGCTTATTTGAATCATGCCTCCTCCGATATCATCTATTTGTAAGTTCCTTCCTGGGTTGCCTGTGCCTATTCCTACGTTTCCTCCTGGTGCTAGGTTTAGGTGTGTTGTTCCTCCTGTGTTTATTGTTTTTGTTCCTGTTGTGCTTGAGAGGTTTATTGTTGCTGAGTCTGCGCTTAGGGTTGTTGTTGCGCTGAATGTTTTGTTTCCTTCTATTGTTTGGTCTCCTATTAGTCCTACTGTTGTTGTGTCTACGTAGTTTTTTGTTGTTGCGTCGTTTCCGCTTACTGGTGTTGCTACTCGTACTGCTCCTGTGAAGTATCCGTTTCCTATTACGTGTAGCGGGTGGTCTGGTTCGTCTGTTCCTATTCCTACTCTTC